>JBLXCH010000004.1:0-78673 GCA_048265065.1 Motiliproteus sp.
GCAAGTGAGCCTGCAATTAGAGTGGAAATTTTTTTCATAACGATTCCTATATATTGTGATGCCTGCAAATTTTTACAGGGATTATTCTGGGTTCGTCGTATTTAACGTTTGAATGCATTTTCTCTGCGTCTGGTGTTAAGCAATGCTTGTGCCAAGAAGTCAGTAATTGTGCACTCTAAAATCACGTGTTACCTCGGTGAGCATACTGCCGTTTGTATTTATGTATCAAGAGCTTTGGTGCGAAAATAGCGATAACTCTAACTGGACAAAACGATACTTTTGAACATGTGCCCTAAATTTTTACCTTTTGCCGTGTAAATATTGTGCGCATGCGTTTAAATGGTGCGGTTTGCTGAATTATAGATTCTTGCGAAACGGTAAATGAATGCGTACAGCGCTTTGATATTGATCGATATGACGGCGCTCATGATTAAGCCATTCGGAAACAGCCGACGCGAGCCTAGGTTCTCTTATCCAGTGCAACGATCGTGTTTGTTCAGGCTCAAACCCTCTTAGTAATTTATGCTCACCTTGAATGCCCGGGTCAAAGCGAGACAGCCCCTTGTTAATGGCAATATCGATGCCTTGGTAGTAACAGGTTTCGAAATGTAGGCAATCTATTTGTGGATCACCACCCCACCAGCGACCGTAAAGGCTAGTCGCATTCGCTAAAAACAAGGCAGCACCTACGGTGCGATCATTCTGGTGAGCTAACGTTAGGATCAAATGTTCAGGCATTGAGTTTAAGATGCTCAGAAAGAAACCTGCATTCAAGTATGGGTTGCGACCACGCACAAGATAAGTTCTTTCGTACAGAGGATAAAAGGTATGGATATGTTCTGCGGTGATGTTGCTGCCTTCTATCACTTCAAAGGTGACGCCCTGTTCAGCCACTTTACGGCGTTCTTTTTTGATGTTTTTGCGTTTTCTGGAATTAAACGTTTCAAGAAAATTACCAAAACTTGAATAGTTTTTATTTTGCCAAATAAAGTGACAGTCTCGACGCTCAAGCAGAGTCATTTCTTCGTGGCTCTGTGCCGCGTGGATAAGCGTAGACGCTGTCCTTTCATCAGGGAAAAGTAAATGCCATGAAGAAGCTTGAGTGGTTTCTGCTACTTGCTTGATGCCGTTTAATAATGCATAGGCGTGGTCTGAAGATTGCTCAAATAGTCGCGGCCCGGTTACCGGTGTAAAAGGAATTGCGCTGACGAGTTTTGGATAATAAGGAATACCTGCTGATTGCGATGCATTGGCCCAGTTCCAATCGAAGACGAATTCACCTTCGGAATGGTCTTTAAGATAGAGCGGTAAAAAGCTCTCGGTGTGGCCATTGTTCTCGATGGATAAGTGTTTGGGTAACCAGCCGTTATGGGCGCCAACGCAGCGCTCACTTTCGAGAGCCTGTAAAAAAAACCGATTAAAGAAAGGGTCTTGTTGAGAGGTTGGCTGCTGCCAGTGTTGTGGCTCAATGTGATCAAGACTGTTCAGTTGGCGAAGCGTAGGCATGATTTTAATTCTTCAGCTTGGTTATCAATAAATCCGAGAGTACACTCAAAATGAAAGCATTTATTGCTATGTTATGTAACAAAACTGGCCGCTAACGCTTGCCAGTAGTGTGGTCATTACCGTGACTTTTTGAGGTTACTATGAAGGATTCTGAACTAACTTACGATCAAGAGCACTTGCTTGATCCTGACTTACACCCTTTTGAGTTAGACGAAAGACTAAAAAACGATTGTCGCTATCTCGGTCAATTTGAACTTTGCCAATTGCTTTTGATGAATGATGCCTCTTATCCATGGTTTATTCTCGTGCCGCAGCGATCAGATGTGAGTGAGATTTTTCATCTTTCGGAACAAGATCAACAACAATTATTGAGAGAGTCTACATTTTTAGCGCAAAACCTCGATGATATTTTTGGTGCGGATAAGATGAACGTCGCGGCATTAGGTAATGTGGTGTCTCAGTTACACGTTCATCATGTCGTGCGCTTTAAGTCTGATAAGGCGTGGCCAAAACCCGTTTGGGGGTTCGCTGATGCACAACCCTACACAGAACAGCAGTTTGAAACCTTGTTTTCTAAAGTTGAGTCAATGCTCGAAGATTGGGTGAAATTTTAGGTGAAACACAGAGACTTCTGACTAAAAATTGTTGAAACCTTCCTAATATGCACCAATAGACTGTTGAGGTGCATTTTTTCACGTTATAATTAACGGTTTGTTGCAGGTACAGTGCGCGACTATTTATTGCACAATATTATTGACGAACAGTTATCACGTTAGCGAAAGCAAACATGCCTATTTACGAATATCAATGTAAAGATTGTGGACACCAGTTGGAAGCGATTCAGAAAATGAGTGATTCGCCGTTGACTGACTGTCCATCATGCAATCACGCCTCCTTGAGCAAAATGATCTCTGCAGCGGGCTTTCGGCTTGCAGGACAGGGTTGGTATGAAACTGATTTTAAGACTGGAACTAAGAAAAATCTTGCGGGTGATACAGCATCATCTGCCAAATCTGATAACACGTCGAATTAACTACACGTCGAACGACTATCGGATCAACTATCACGCTCTATCTCTAAGCAGATAACACAAAACAGGGTTTAACGTATGCGCAGCCATTATTGCGGCGGATTGAATGAAACACATAAAGGCGAAACAGTAACCTTATGCGGCTGGGTTCACCGTCGTCGTGATCACGGAGGCGTTATTTTTCTTGATCTACGTGATCGTGATGGCATTACTCAAGTGGTCGTGGATCCAGACACTGAGGCGTGTTTCGCGTTAGCGGATAGTGTTCGTAATGAATATGTTATTCAAATTACCGGCCTCGTCCGTGCCCGTCCTGAAGGTACTGAAAATAAAGAAATGCCGACCGGCATGATCGAGGTGCTTGGCAAAGAAATGCAAGTGCTAAATAAAGCAGAAACACCACCGTTCCAGTTGGATGAGCATCAACAGGTGGGTGAAGACATTCGCTTGCGTTACCGTTATATCGATTTACGTCGTCCTGAAATGCTGAGCAAATTGCGTTTCCGCTCGCAGGTCACAAATTACATTCGTAACTATTTGGATGGCGAAGGCTTCCTTGATATTGAAACACCTATATTGACGCGTGCGACTCCAGAAGGTGCGCGAGATTATTTAGTCCCAAGCCGTACTCATGAAGGTCGTTTCTTCGCATTACCTCAGTCTCCACAATTGTTTAAGCAATTGTTGATGGTTTCTGGGATGGATCGCTATTACCAGATCGCTAAGTGTTTCCGTGATGAAGATTTACGAGCTGATCGTCAGCCTGAATTTACTCAAATCGATATCGAGATGAGCTTCTTGAGTGAAGAGCAGATTATGCAAATCACAGAAGGAATGATTCGTGGGTTGTTCAAAGAGTTAAAAGGTGTGGACTTGGGTGAATTCCCTCGTATGCCATTCTCTGAAGCGATGACGCGTTTTGGTAGCGATAAACCAGACTTGCGTATCCCGTTAGAGTTGGTTGATGTCAAAGACCTAATGGCTTCAGTTGATTTCAAGGTTTTTGCCGGTCCTGCAAAAGACCCTAAAGGTCGTGTTACCGCGCTAAAAGTGACCGGTGGTGCAGTGCTCACGCGTAAGCAAATTGATGAGTACACTAAATTTGTTGGTATCTATGGCGCACGAGGCTTGGCTTGGGTCAAAGTGAACGAAATTGAAAAAGGTGTTGAAGGCCTGCAATCACCGATCGTTAAGTTCTTAGGGGATGATGTTGCTCTGCAATTGATGGAACGTGTCGGCGCGAAAAATGGCGACATTGTTTTCTTCGGTGCAGACAAAGAGAAAATCGTTTCAGAAGCCTTGGGTGCGCTACGTTGCAAACTAGGTGAAGACCTTGATTTGTATACCTGTGAATGGGCGCCACTATGGGTAGTTGATTTCCCCATGTTTGAAGACGATGGTAACGGTGGACTGACTCCACTGCATCACCCATTCACATCACCTTCGTGCTCTCCAGAAGAGCTGAAAGCGGCACCAGAAACAGCGTTATCTCAGGCTTACGATATGGTGCTTAATGGTACGGAGCTGGGTGGCGGTTCAATTCGTATCCACGATCAAAGCATGCAAGCCACTGTTTTTGATGTGTTGGAGATTAGTGCAGAAGAACAAACTGAGAAGTTTGGTTTCTTGCTGGACGCATTGAAGTTTGGTGCGCCTCCTCATGGTGGTTTGGCGTTCGGTTTAGACCGCTTGATCATGTTGCTAACTGGCGCAACATCGATCCGTGAAGTTATCGCTTTTCCGAAGACGCAAAGTGCTGCTTGTGTGATGACTGCTGCGCCAGGTGATGTGAGCACCGCACAATTGAGTGAATTGAATATCCGCGTTAAAAAGCCACAAGCAGAAAGCAAAAGCTAGGTGGTAGGTACAAGTTAACGCAAGACGGCATTGCTTGTTGCGAGAGCACGGGTAATGCCAGATAGAGAAATAACCAGTCACCAGCCCGAGAGGGCTTACGAAGGCAGAGGATTTTGGAATGGCAGGTCATAGTAAGTGGGCCAACATTAAACACCGTAAGGCGGCCCAAGATGCTAAACGCGGCAAGATTTTTACGAAGATAATCCGTGAACTGACAGTTGCAGCCAAAGAAGGTGGTGGAGACCCAAACGATAACCCGCGCCTTCGCCTAGTTGTTGACAAAGCGCTGGGAGCCAACATGAAGCGAGACACAATCGATAAAGCGATTGCTCGCGGTGTTGGTGGTGCTGATGGTGAAAACTTTGATGAGCTTACCTATGAAGGCTATGCGCCGGGTGGTACAGCCATTTTAGTGGAAACCATGACGGACAATGTAAACCGTACGGTTTCTCAAGTTCGTGCAGCATTTTCAAAGGCTGGCGGTAACTTGGGGACTAATGGTTCGGTTGCCTATCTTTTTGAGAAAAAAGGGCAGATTACTTTCGAAGAAGGCGCTGACGAAGACGCCATTATGGAAGTTGCGTTAGACGTTGGTGCGGATGATGTCGTGGCAAATGACGATGGCTCAATCGATGTGTTCACGACACAAAGTGAGTTTATCGCGGTGAAAGACGGGCTTGATGAGGCAGGGTTGAAAGCTGTTCACTCTGAAGTCTCAATGATCCCTTCCACGCGTAATGAGCTTGATGTGGAATCTGCGCAAAAAGTGCTTCGCTTGGTTGATGCCTTGGAAGACCTTGATGATGTTCAAGACGTTTATCATAATGCTGACATCCCTGATGAAGCCCTCGATGAAGAGTAGTTAGCTATCGTGTTATTGACTAAACAATGACAAAAAAAGCCACCGTGAGGTGGCTTTTTTTTTGAGTAATATATAGTTGATGGCTGCTTATTTATTCTTCATGACTAACGCTTATGCTTACATTTTTGTTTTCAATAAATGTCTTTAATTCGTTGGCCCGAATGGGCTTGGAGAAATAGTAGCCTTGTACTTCCTCGCATCCCAACTCCTTAAGAAAGTTAAGTTGTTCTTCTGTCTCTACACCTTCAGCGGTAACTCGAACACTCATCAACTCACTCATAAAGAAAATAGCTTTGATAATAGCTTCGCTGTTGGCATCAAAGCCGATGTTTCGTACAAAAGATAAGTCAATCTTAATCCGGCTAACGGGCAGCTGCTGTAGGTGTGATAATGATGAATAGCCTGTTCCAAAGTCATCAATAGAAACACTTATGCCTAATTTACGCATTTTGTGAATGACAGATGTTGCTATATCTACATCTTCTAAAATCGTGCTTTCAGTGATTTCGATATCGAGTTGCCGTGGCACTATTTCAGTATCACGCAGTACCTTAGTTATTTTTTCAACGGGGTTGCTCCGGTATAACTGAATTGGCGAAAGGTTTATTGATAAAATCGTTTCTGGGTAGGTGGTCAGTAAGGCTTCCATTTCATTCAGAGCAGTTTCAAGCACCCATTCACCTAAGGGTAGGATGAGCCCTGAACTTTCTGCTGCAGGAATGAATTGAGCTGGAGAAATATGACCTAAGGTTGGATGCTCCCAGCGTGTAAGGGTCTCCATGCCAACAAATTCGTTAGTTTGAATGTTAATAATGGGTTGGTAAGTCAGATAAAATTCGTTATTGGCAAGCGCACTACGGATATTATCGACTAGTTTTTTGCGTTCGGAAGCGGCCTTATTCATTTCTTCAATAAAGAAGGAATAACTGCTCCATGGATTTTTCTTGGCTTCATACATTGCCAGATCGGCGTGATGCATTAAGGTTTCTGGAGTATCACCATCATCAGGGAACAGTGAGATGCCAATGCTCACGCCGGCATTTAATGAGTGGTGGTCAACGGTGATTGGGGTATTTAACGATTGGCTAATGCGATGAGCAAGGTCCGCGATGCAGTCTTGTGACAGATTGAGAGAAACAATGGCGAATTCATCGCCACCTAGACGAGCTAGTAGTTCAGACTTTCTCACTTCATTGCGAAGTCGGTGTGCAAACTGTTTTAGAAATTGGTCGCCGACATGATGGCCGAAAGAATCGTTAATCTCTTTAAAACGGTCTAAATCTAAAAAGAACACGGCGAGCTGTTGCCGTTCTCTTTCTGCCAAGGCAAAGAGTTGTTCAAGTTCTTCATTAAAAAGGTGGCGGTTGGCCATGCCAGTTAATCTGTCGTGAGTGGCGGCGTGCCACACTTGTTCTCTGCTTAAATTTTGTACTTCAATTATTCTTTTTTGCTGTAAATACTGACGAGTAAACACAAAGGTTATTAATGTCACCATAAAGGCACTGATAGCCCCGAGTAGAATGGTGAGGCGACGGTGGTCATGCAGTTTATGCATTAAATGGTCTGTGCCTTTGCCTGCAAGCTCCCAGCTACCCGTAGGAAGTGCTATGGTTAAACGGCTGGCCAGTGGGTCAGTGAATAAAGTAGGGCTTCCGTAAAACACATTTTTTATAGACGGATTTGTGGTGTTTTTACGAATAGCAATTTGCAGTGGTGTATCGACTATTTCTTCGCTGATGTTTTCGAAGAGTTGTTCCATGTTGATCAGAACGCTTGCAATTCCCCAGAAAGAGCCTGCAGGCTGCTTGTTGTATGGAACCTTAGTAAAGATTGGCATTCTGGCAATTAGGGCTGTGCCACCTTGAACGATGTTGATCGGCCCAACAATCACGGTTTCTCGGGTCTTAATGGCTTTCTGAATGCCAATGAGTTGTGCTGGCTCGTCTAAATAATTAAGCCCTATTGCTGCTTCGTTGCCTGCCAGTGGATAAACAGTCGAAACGATGTATTCACGGGAGAGACCGAAGCTGCGTAATAAAGGCTGCCGGTCCATCATGAGTGCGACTATTTTGGAGATTTCTTCATCTGTAATTGTCGGATTTAAAGCTATTTGTGCCACTAACCCTTCGAAAAGATAAACCTGGTTGTGGATTTGGTTTTCTATACTGGAATGTAAGCTGCTGAGGTGCTCGAGGGTTTCTCGGCGCAGCTGTTGTGTATGCTGCTCTCTTTCTAAGTGGTCAACGTAAAAAACCATTAATAACGCAAAAACACCGGCGGCGATGGTTGGAAACCACACCTTTGGGCTTAGTTTATGCGGTTTAATATCCGAATTATCCATAGTTTTTTGAATGACTGATGTGCCTATGTTGAGCTATGGGGCATTGTTAATTGTGGATGCTGTTCTTTAAAGGTAGTTCAAAATGCTGACATATGAACTGGGTTATTAATTGTATATTATTAATATCTAATATAGGTAGCGAGGTTTGTAATGAACCATTGTCAGAGGCAATCGCTAAGGTTTCTGGCGATGTTTCTGGCAAGCCCTTACCGGTAGCTTCTCTGTGTAAAATAATCTTAGGGATATCTAAAGCTTTAAAACCTTCCACAATGACAAGGTCAATCCGATGTGTATCAAGCTGATCAATCAAATACTCAAGGTTTAGTGTCTCTTGATCGGCTGTTTCCGTCATCAATGCCCATCGCTTATTGGAGGCAACTAGCGTTTGCTGTGCTCCAGCCTTCCTTATTTCGTAGCTATCTTTGCCAGGTGTATCGACATCAAAGTGATGATGCGCGTGCTTTATGACAGAAACACGTACGTCGTACTCAAGCAGCGCGGGAATAAGTTTTTTTAACAGTGTTGTTTTTCCTGTACCACTGTAAGCAGTGATACCTAAAATAGGCGTTTTCATCGGTAATAATCTGAGTAAATAGCGTTAAAAAACAAGATGTAATGCTTGCGTTAGGTATTGTATTTGCTTGTGGATAAATCTGTTAATTGTTTTTAAGTGCTGAATTGTTATTAGGTTTCTATGCGTGAGCAGAGATAGGGTGTTTTTTTAAATCTTTTACTTTCAAGTAGTTATAAGTATTTTTTGAAAATCATATGAAAGTAAAATGTTAGTTTATGGCTTTTTTCTTGTTTTTAGGTGTGTATATCTTTGTTGAGTTTTTTCAAATAAGCAGAAAGTAGTTGAGAAATAAAGTGTTTTTGATTTTCTGCTAAAAGCGGCATTGAGATTATAGCCGTTATTCAGCGGTTGGTCATTTTTCTATACATTAACGTTTAAACAGTTTACTGAGCTTTGTCGCTAAGATGACATTGCCTTCGGCTTGTAATCTGCCTGTCATGTAGGCAGTAGTGCCACCAATTGTACCGTTAACAATGTCTTCAAAAGTGTCGACATCCATTAGTAAGGTGATATTTGGATCTGGGTTTTCGCCTTCCACCACGGTACATTGTTGTTCCTTGATGACGAGCTGGTAGGGCGAATGGTCGGTGATGTTTATTTGATACACAACATCTAAATCTTTAGCAGCTTCGGGTTGGAATTTGCTCGCCAGTTTAGCCATTACTTCACTTACGTTGGGCATGGAAATTACTCGCCTTACTAATAATTAATTTACAAGCATCAATTTTAAGCTGAGTCGCTTATCTTTGTCCCTGTTTTTAAAAGTATTTGCTACAATAGGCCAGTTATCTTAATTCATTGATGAGGTTATTGAGTGGTCGAATTCCTTTCAGAATACGGATTGTTCTTGGCGAAAGCGGTGACATGGGTTGTCGCTGTAATAGTTATTATTGCAACTATCACTATGGCGGCATCTCGAAACCGCACTGACTCTGAAGGACAAATTGAGGTAAAGCACCTTAATGAAGAAGTCGACATGATGTCCGAAACACTAAAAGAAGGCATCATCGATAAAAATATCCTCAAGAAAGAACGAAAAGAACAGAAGAAGAAAGACAAGCAAGAAGCCAAAGCGTTAGCAAAAAAGATTAAACAAGGTAAAGATGTTTCTGAAGATCAGAAAAAGCGCGTCTTTGTTTTGGATTTTGATGGCGACATTAAAGCCTCCGCTGTAGAAAGTCTCCGTGAAGAAATATCAGCAGTGCTAACGTTGGCCAGTAGCAGCGATGAAGTTGTGGTGCGTTTAGAGAGCGGCGGTGGCATGGTGCACTCTTACGGCTTAGCCTCTTCTCAATTACAGCGCATCCGTGACCATCAAGTGCCGTTAACTATCAGTGTTGATAGAGTGGCAGCCAGCGGTGGTTATATGATGGCTTGCATCGCCAATAAAATAATTGCTGCACCGTTCTCTATCGTAGGCTCTATTGGTGTTGTTGCCCAGTTACCCAACTTTCATCGTTTATTGAAGAAAAATGACATTGACTATGAACTCCTGACCGCCGGAGAGCACAAACGTACATTGACGATGTTTGGTGAAAATACAGATAAAGGTCGTCAAAAGTTTATTGAGGATCTAGAAGATACTCACGTGTTATTTAAAGAGTTTGTGGCAGAGCAACGTCCGCAAGTAAATATTGATGAAGTAGCGAATGGCGACGTGTGGTTTGGTAAGCGCGCCATCGAGAAAAACCTCATTGACGAAATATGCACAAGTGACGAATATGTATTAAATGCCTGCAAAGACGCAGATGTCTATCATATTAGTTTTGTTGAGAAGAAATCGTTCCAAGAACGAATGGGGTTGTCAGCATCAGCAGTCATCGATAAGGTGCTGTTGACGTGGTGGGGCCGCTTTCATAAAAACCGTTACTTTTCCTAGGAGCCGTTTTGCCTTCAGATACTGCAAAACGCATCATGGATGCAGCCATTGAGTTGTTTGCTGAAAATGGCTTTCAGGAAACCTCATTGCGAGATATTACTGGCCTTGCAAAGGTTAATTTAGCCTCTGTAAATTATCACTATGGTTCGCGTAAAGCGCTTGTGCACGCTGTTGCCGAGCATTACCTTACGCCGCTTTGTGAAGACCTGGAAAATCGCATCAACGAACGCCTTGTTGATGATGCCGCTGTTGCCCCTGATGAGTTGTTCGAAATGCTGGCAAAATCGGTCATTAAAGCTTCAGGTTACCGTCATCAGGGTGTTGTGCTCTTTATGCGATTGATGGGTTTTGCCTATCTCGAAAATAAAAGTGAGCTTCGTCCTTATATTGTCCAGCAGTATGGGCAAACCTTTAAGCGCTTTATGCGGTTGCTACATCAGTCAGTGCCACAGCTTTCTGAAGAAGAATTCTTTTGGCGTGCACACCTTATGCTAGGTGCGACAATATTGCCGCTATCAAGTCATATGTCACTCAATGAGGTTGAGCGCACATTATTTGATAGTGAGACCAGTGTTGAAGTTATTCTGCATCGCTTGGTGCCTTTCTTGGTGTCAGGGTTATCGGCTCCCGCTGACACTGTGTCTGATAAAGTGGAGCACCTGCTGTGACGCCAGTCATGCGTCTTAGTATTTCTATTCAGCAACAAACTTTATGTGTTCTTCAAAATCAGCAGCTTATCGCCAGCTATCCAATATCTACTGCTAAAAACGGACCTGGTGAACAAGAAAACACAGGCTGCACACCGCGTGGTAAACATTATATTCGTGCGAAAATCGGTGAAGGTGCCCCTGCTGGCGCTGTTTTTGTCGGACGTCGTCTTACAGGCGAGATTTTCTCAGAGCAGTTGGCTTTAGCGTTTCCTGAGCGAGACTGGATCCTGAGCCGAATCCTATGGCTATGTGGTTCTGAGGTGGGGAAAAATCGGTTGGGGGCAGTGGATTCACAGCGTCGTTATATTTATATTCACGGTACGCCTGATTCTGAACCGATGGGACTTCCTTTATCTCATGGTTGTATCCGCATGCGTAATCGAGATGTCATCGCGCTTTTTGCTCAAGTTTCTGTAGGCACTGAGGTTTATATTGAATAACTCATTGAACATCGGTCTAGGTCCCTTGTTTATGGATGTAGATGGCCTAACTCTCACTGCTGAAGATCGCTCGTTACTGGCGCATCCTTCGGTGGGTGGCATAATTCTCTTTAGTCGGAATTTTGAGTCACGGGAACAGCTTGTCGATTTAGTGGCTGAAATTCGTCAAGTGCGAAGCGATTTGTTGATTGCAGTAGATCAGGAAGGTGGGCGTGTGCAGCGCTTTAAAAACGGCTTTACTCGACTTCCTCCGTTAGCCGAAATTGGCCGCTTATATCAACATGAGCCTCAGTTAGCGCTCGGATTAGCAAAAAATACGGGTTGGTTGTTAGCAGCTGAATTGCTCGCCTGTGGTATTGATTTTAGCTTTGCTCCGGTAGTGGATGTCGATCGAGGTATTAGTCATGTTATTGGCGATCGGTCGTTTGGTGATCAAGCTGATGTCGTGAGCGCGCTTGGCGCAAGTATGATGGAAGGAATGCAAGAAGCGGGAATGGCAACCACCTTGAAGCATTTTCCTGGGCATGGTGCGATTCAGGCCGATTCCCATGTTGCTATTCCGGTGGATGAGCGTCCGTACGATACCATTGCTGAGGTCGATCTGGTTCCGTTTCAGCGGTTGTTAGCGACGAGTCAAGCGGTCATGCCAGCGCATGTTATTTATTCGAGTTGCGATGAGAGCCCTGCGGGATTTTCGGCATTTTGGTTACAAGGTAAGCTACGAGACACTTTCGGCTTTAGCGGTGTTATTTTTAGCGATGATCTGACAATGGAAGGCGCGAGTGTGGCCGGTGGGTTTGCGCAGCGGGTTGAACGTGCCTTGTCTGCAGGTTGCACAATGGTTTTGGTATGTAACCACCGTGAAGGTGTGAAAAGTGCGCTTGTATGGTTGGCTGAACATCGCCCTGAGGCTTGTCAGGCTGCTGAGGTCATGCGTGCAAAAGCGCATCTCCAGTGGGATGAATTGACTGAGAAAAGGCGATGGAGTGATACTCGTCGGCAGTTGCAGCAATTGCTTGCTGAACAACGTGTTGGGTAATAGTCGGTTATTAATTTAAAAGTGAAGTGGTGCTACAGGTTTTAGTATGGATTTGAAAAGTTATTGGGATGCTGTGTGGAAGCAGTTAGGTCTTGAAAATAATCCTGGGCTTTGGGTTTTCGAAGTGTTTGTGGTGGTTTTTATCACCTTAGTTGTCAATGTCGTTTTGGTATCCTTCCTTCGTCGGATTGAGCTGAAGTGCGAGCAAACTAATAACCTCTGGGATGACATACTAATAAATGCTGTGCGTAAGCCAGCGGCCTTTATGATCTGGGTGGTGGGAATTAGTTGGGCTGTTGAGCTAGTTGATGCTGAGTCCGAAACTAATCTCTTATCCGCCGCAGAACCGATTCGAAAAATCGCAATTATTGTTTTGCTAGCGTGGTTTTTGATTCGTTTGGTGAAGAGCGCTGAACACGCCTTGATTTCGCCAGATCGAATGCAAAAACCAATGGATGAAACGACGGCTCATGCTATTGGTAAACTACTTCGTGCGTCGATTATCATCACCGCTGCTCTTGTTGTGTTGCAGTCCTTAGGCTATAGCATTTCGGGTGTTTTAGCGTTTGGTGGTATCGGCGGCATTGCGGTTGGTTTCGCAGCAAAGGATCTATTGGCCAACTTCTTTGGTGGTTTGATGGTGTATCTTGATCGCCCATTTGCGGTAGGAGATTGGGTGCGTTCTCCCGATCAGGAAATCGAAGGTGTTGTTGAGTACATTGGCTGGCGTCAAACGCGGATTCGTACATTTGATAAGCGACCGTTGTATGTGCCTAATGCCACCTTCACGAGCATCTCAGTTGAAAACCCTTCTCGTATGACGAACCGCCGTATCTATGAAACGGTCAGTCTTAGGTATAGCGATGCTAAGGTCATGCAGCCTGTGGTTAATGCCGTGCGAGAGATGCTAAGAAAGCATCCTGATATCGACCATAATCAAACGTTGATCGTTCACTTTAATGCATTTAATAGCTCGTCTTTAGATTTCTTTGTTTACACTTTTACCAAAACGACAGATTGGGTGACGTTCCACAAAATCAAAGAAGACGTATTATTAAAGATTGTTGATATTGTGGAAAATCATGGAGCTGATTTCGCCTTCCCAACCAGTACTGTTCATTTGCCAGACTTTGAAGAGATGAAAGGTTTAAATCTGTCTGCTGAAGATTCAAAAGCGATTAAAATTGAACCCTAGTTTGTGGTTGTATAATCCTAGGTCAGCTAATTAGCCCTAGGATTAATGGCTAAGACTTATTGCAAAGGCTTTAATTGTTATGGCGTACAACTGTAGGGTTTTAGGTGATCGCTCCTGAATAACCTGAAATCTATAAACTGGAATACAGTTTAGTCTTTCAGTGGGTTTGAATGACACTCTCTTCTCTAGCCTGCTCATCAACGCCAGTATCTTTTCCTGCCTGCCTTTAATTGATAAGAGCTTACTGATCTTATTGATTTTTCCTCGTGTCGTTTGTGTCATTAAATTACTGGTGTTTTCTGTTTACTCTTAGTGTTGCGTTGGCCACGTATTGTCGGCTAGGGCGGTGAGTTAAAAGAGCTTTCTTGATAGCTGCTAGTCTGGTGACATTTCGTTGTGTTATTTCCGCTTTCTATCGGCATAAAAACGTTGGGTATAAAACTATCGCCATAAAAACTATAGGCATAAAAAAACCCGGCTAAAAGCCGGGTTTTTAGAGCGATAAACTACTTAGGATTAGCTAAGGTGCTTAAGTACGGTATCCATACTTTCTTTAGCATCACCAAACAACATGCGAGTGTTGTCTTTGTAGAATAGCGGGTTATCAACACCGGCGTAACCTGTGCTCATACCACGCTTAAGAACGACAGTCGTACCGCCATTCCAAGGTTCAAGAACCGGCATGCCAGCAATTGGGCTGCTTGGGTCTGTTTGAGCTGCTGGGTTAACGATATCGTTAGCACCAATAACAACAGAAACGTCTACGTCTGGGAAATCTTCGTTGATTTCGTCCATTTCGAAAACGATGTCGTAAGGTACTTTTGCTTCAGCGAGCAGTACGTTCATGTGGCCAGGCATACGACCCGCAACAGGGTGGATACCGAAGCGTACATTAACGCCTTTTGCTTTAAGCTTTTTAGTGATTTCAAAAACCGTGTGTTGTGCTTGAGCAACAGCCATACCATAACCTGGGATGATCATTACTTCTTTAGCATCAGCTAGCATGCCAGCAACTTCTTCTGCATCGATAGCAACCACTTCACCTTGAGGTTCTGCGCCGCCACCTGCTGCTGGAGCTGGCGCTGAATCGCCGCCGAAGCCGCCCATGATAACGCTCACGAATGAACGGTTCATTGCTTTACACATGATGTAAGAAAGGATCGCACCGGAGCTACCTACAAGCGCACCAACAACGATAAGTAGATCGTTGCCTAGCATGAAGCCCATTGCTGCTGCTGCCCAACCAGAGTATGAGTTAAGCATTGATACAACAACTGGCATGTCTGCACCACCAATTGCACAAACCATGTGTACACCGAAAGCTAATGCGATCAAGGTCATCATGATAAGTGGGAACGTTCCGTCACCTGCCGCAGATTGCTCAACGTACATGCCACCGAAGTAGATCGCAGCAATCAACAAGCCAAGGTTTAAGAAGTGACGACCAGGAAGTTGCATTGGGCTACCGCTGATCTTCGCGCTGAGTTTCAAGTAAGCGCAAACAGAACCAGAGAACGTCATCGCACCGATCAAGATACCAATGTAGGTTTCTACATCGTGGATCGTTTTCGCAACACCAACTAGTGGGTGGCTTGTGTCCATAGCGTTAGCATAACCAACGAAGACCGCAGCAGCACCAACTAAGCTGTGAAGGATGGCAACTAGCTCTGGCATTTCTGTCATCGCTACACGTTTTGCAAGGATCCAGCCGATCACGCCGCCTGCAACAATACCTAAGATCATAATGAACTGGTTATTGTCGACAAAGCCGATGATGGTGAATACCAACGCGATGCCCATACCGAGCATGCCGTAAAAGTTACCGCGTCGTGCTGTTTCCTGATGACCTAAGCCCGAAAGCGCTAGGATGAACAGTGCACTGGCTGCGATGTAAGCAACGGTATAAATTGGATCGATACCGTGTGCTCCAGCAGCGTTTGCTACTGCGGCAGTGGCTTCATTAGCCATAGTAGTAATTTCGTTAGACATTTATATCAGCCCCTATTTTCTAAACATCATCAGCATGCGCTGGGTTACAGCAAAACCACCGACAATGTTGATGCTGGTGATAAAGATGGCTAATGCAGCAAGGAGCATGACGCCAGTACTTTCGTTGGATACCTGTGTAAGTGCACCGATCACGATGATACTACTGATCGCGTTAGTAACACTCATTAATGGTGTGTGTAGAGAGTGAGATACACCCCAGATCACCATGTAACCAATAAAGCATGAAAGTACGAATACGGTCAGGTGACCCATAAACTCTGGTGGAGCTACAGATCCAAGACCGAATAGAACGATACCGCTCAAAACGAGAGGGATCATCCATGCGTATGGGTTTGGCTTTTTCTCTTCTACAGGAGCAGCAGGTTCAACCTTCGCAGGTTCAACTTTTGGCGCTGCAGAAAGTTTTGGTGGAGGTGGTGGCCAAGAGATTTCGCCCTCTTTGGTCACTGTCGCGCCACGTACTACTTCATCTTCAAAGTTGTTAACCATTACGCCATCTTTATTTGGCGTCATGTCAGTTAACAAATGACGAAGGTTAGTCGAATAGAGTTGGCTTGCTTGTGCCGCTAAACGGCTTGGCAAGTCAGTGTAACCAATAAGCGTTACGCCATGCTTTTGCACAACTTCATTCTTAACGGTCAATTTACAGTTACCGCCAGCTTCAGCTGCTAGGTCAACAATGACGCTACCAGGCTTCATGACTTTAACCATTTCTTCAGTGATTAGCTCTGGCGCTTCGCGACCAGGAATCAATGCAGTCGTAATGATGATGTCTACTTCTTCGGCTTGTTCTGCGAAAAGCGCCATTTCAGCTTTAATGAACTCATCGCTCATCACTTTCGCGTAACCGCCTTCGCCAGCACCGTCGTCATCGCCGTCAAATTCCAACATAAGGAATTCGCCGTCCATTGACTCAACTTGCTCTTTAACTTCAGGGCGAGTATCGAAGGCGCGAACGATTGCACCCATAGAACGTGCAGCACCGATAGCAGCTAGACCTGCTACACCAGCACCAATGACCAACACTTTAGCAGGTGGAACTTTACCCGCAGCAGTAATTTGACCGGTGAAGAAGCGACCAAAATGTTGTGAAGCTTCAACAACCGCGCGATAACCGGCGATGTTAGCCATGGAGCTAAGTGCATCCATTTTCTGAGCACGAGAAATACGTGGCACTGCGTCCATAGACATTGCAGTGATACCTTTTTCTTGCATCAGCTTAAGGCGAGCTTCGTTTTGAGCTGGAGACATAAAGCTGATCAACGTTTGACCGGCCTTCATCCACTCAATGTTTTCATCCGTTGCAGCACGGACCTTCATGATGATATCGCATGAAGTCCATAACTCTTTCGGATCGCTAATAACATCAACACCGACTTCGGCATAAGACGCGTCGCTGAAGTTAGCTGCTTCACCAGCACCAGCTTCAATCGCAAGATCGTAGCCTAGCTTTTGAATCTGCTTGGCGACTTCAGGAGTTAACGCAACGCGCTTTTCTCCTTTGTCTATTTCCTTAGGAATACCAATACGCATAACTAAAGTTCTCTTTGTGGATAGGTTGGACGTAAGACGGCAGCAACTAATCAGACAGCAAATGAGCTGCCCAGAAAGTTGTTGGAAGCCATACGGTTTCCCATCACTGGTTCTAACTTAATGAATTTAAATGGAAATCTTAAAAATCTGTTAGACAGTTGGTCTAAAACGGCCCAATAAACTACCAATGAGATTGATAAAAGTCAATGTAATCAACCTAAAAGAGCAGGGGATCAAGCGCTGAGTTTGTTCGTTAAAAGCAATTCGAGACGGTAAAAAATCCCCTTTTCTGTGTAGCATTGAGGTCCAAAATAGTGGCGCCTGCACACATTATATATGGACTGATTAGCGTGAAAGTTAATATTGTTAGTGTTTGGGCAAGCAACCGTCGCCATAATATTTCAGTGATAAATCTATTGAGTCGCTTGGCGCTCAAATTAAGTAGGGAGGTTTGTTAGGTAACCTTTGTAAGTAGGCTTACGCATCAATGATTTTATTTCCTGGCAAGCTTTCCGTGTTAATTAAGCATGGGTCTGCCAGCGTTTCTCATTAATCACCTTAGGCTCCAAGTCAAAAAGAATATATTATCTGCAGCCAGGTGGCTGAATTGGCTGTAGGAATAGTAAGGGCTAGCGGTAGTTTGGCGCGTAAAGCCTCAAGACACTTATTATAAACCACTCGAGAATGTACTCTTGTTTAAACATATTCCGCAGGATCAGCCATTACCAACACCCGCGTTGGCTCAAGAAATTTATCGCTGCTACGATGAATTCGGCGTGATTAGGGTATTGGAGGATAACTGTTTTCGTTATCTCGCTTTCGGCGACGGAGGAGAGCAAAGCTGTATCCGAATTGATACACCTACAGGCTTAGTGCACAACTACATAAAAGTCATGCTTATGGGGATGTGCTTTTTGCCGCAGGCTGCTCATTGTACGGTTATTGGTGTCGGTGCCGGATCTCTGGTTACTGGGCTTCAACAGTTTAATAATGCTTTGCTCATACAAGCGGTGGAACTACGAGCTGAAGTTCTCTGTGTTGCCAAGAAGTGGTTCAAGTTTAATCCGTCCGAGCAAGTTTCCGTTGTTATCTGTGATGCATTTGGCTATCTATGCTCATCGCCTGCGATGACCGATGTGCTTTTTATTGATATTTATAATGATGATGGAATAGATGATGGCGTCAGTGATTATGAGTTTGTTGCTGATTGTTATGACGCGCTTAATGAAGGCGGGTTATTAGTCATGAATTTATGGAAAGAGTCAGGAGGTATTCACCGGCGTGTGCTCAAAAATATCCGACGTTATTTCTCACAAAATGTGAAAACTGTCACATTGGATGATGGCAATATTATCGTCTTTGCTAAAAAGTCGGGCGCAAAAATGCATTGCTTAAAAGGTGTGGAGAAGCTTGAACGTCTCAGTTTAATATCAACATTTAGTCCAGCGGATTTTGAATCCGCATTACAGGATTACCGGTAGTTTGCAGGTTATCGTTTTCTTTTTTCTTTTTATAAGCAGCGGTAAGAAAAATGCCGGCGAAATGCCGGCAAATAAAGCGACGACCTACAATAAATGTTAACCAGTAGCACTCATTGAATCGGATGTGCGGCGTTTAAAACCAAGTACATGACGAGAGCGTAGGTGCCTGAGTAATTTGACTCTATAGACAGAACCGTCAAGGCTCATCGCTTGTTTGGATCTGACTATTTCCCATTCTTCAAACTGACATTCATTTTTAAGGCGATGTTTGAAAGCATCAATGAAATTGGTGTGCTTTTCGATATCATCAGTGTTGACGACACCTTTCATCAATAAGATTTCATCTGAAGCATTACAGTGGACTCTGGATTCAGCAAATTCAAACAGTGTGTCAGCGTAGCGGGGTTCAAAGCCGACGGGAATGTCGTACATACTTTTACGGCAGGTGGCTAATGTCAGCTCATCTGCTGAGTTTTTAGTGACAAGTACGTAGGTGGTTACGTTCATGCTCATACTCCTTGTCTTATACGGGTAACTGCATCCAGCAATTACAGATGTCTTCAGTATTGTATAAGTATGGGCGTAATGAGAGAAAATGGTAGGCGAGTTGGCTGAAAATTAATCAACGAACAATAGTAATCAATGTGTATAAATACAGTTGATAAATAACGGCGAGGAGCTACCCCGCCATGTAGTGTTAGCTAAGCACGTATTCGAAAATCTCAGCCACTTGCTCTGGCGTTCGGCACACTGCATTGGCCGCCGCGTCAACTTCTTTAAGCGGGTGGTTTACGTCTTCATCATGAATAATGATCAGCGATTTATCTAACGCCGCAGCAAAACCTGCGTCGAAAGCTGCATTCCACTGCTTGTATTGAGCACCAAAACGAACAACGACAACATCAGCGTCGAGGATGAGGTTTTTGGTACGGATGCCATTTAAGTTAGCGCCCATACGGTCTTCCCAAAAACGGTTTGGTTCTTCCCCAAGGATGTTGACTGCACATTTGTCGCTGGCTTCGTGATCAGTGACTGGACTTGTGAAAATAATTGGCAATTCTTTTTCTTGGCAGCTGGCGATAATGCGCTCACGCCAGTCAGTGTGAATTTCACCTGATAGGTATACGACCCATTCTTTGTGATGCATTTTGAAATCTCTCTATCTTTGTTTCTTAGTTACTAAATTCTGGATTACGAATTCATTCGGGCGGCATTGTAGCTGGAAATCAGATGTTTTTCAGGCGATTGTTCAAAAGTTAGTAAAAGGTCAGGGACTTGTCATGCCTAACCTTTGTGAAAAAATCTCAGAAAGCCCTTGTCATTAAGGTTTGTTAAAAAACTTGCGGCCCAACAAATGATCGACTGAAAGTTTGCCGGGACCGAGTAACGCGACCATCAGTAACATGAACCCCCATAGCTGGTGGTCGTAAAATCCGCCATCCCAAATAGCTGGATAGGAAATTACGGCAATAATATTAAAGAGAAATAAAACGGCAGCGGCAGGTCGGCCAAGTAGACCTAACGCTAATAATGGGGGCAATAGTAATTCTGTCGCTGTCCCCATGTATGCTGCAAGCTCAAAAGGTAATAGCGGGACGTTATATTCATATTCAAACAAAAATAAGGTGCTTTCCCAGTTGGCTATTTTTGCTTGTCCCGCTTTGAAAAAGGCCCAAGCGACAGTTAATCGAGCTAACAATAGAGCAAGAGGTAACAAAAAACGCTCTGCTTGGTGACTGAGGCATTGATATAGGTTGACGATTTTGCATGCGGCGTTCTTATTCATAGGGTGACTCCTTCGCTTCATCGATAAAGCTGACAATAATGCGTTGTTGAATCCACAATTCTAAATAGACAGAAGCAGCTTCAGCGGTTGTTTCGGTCGTAGTTATTTGGGTAATGGTGCGCTGGTTTTCTAAAGCACCCAGTAATGCGGCTTGAGCTTCTGTGATTATTTCCATGGCAACGCTGTGATCAGGCTCTAGCCGGAAGAGCACAGTTTCTTGGGCCGTAAGGTCAATATTTTCAAAATCATTGTTGGTGACACCGCGCCAAATGGAGAGAGCTGCGCTGTTAAAGCGCTGCCACGCCATATTACGGTTAAGTGCGAAAACAATGTTCTCTTGCTCTATTGGGTTGAGTGTTTGTAAGTGCTCAAAAGGAAAAGGCTCAAAACGTTGAAACCGTCGATTACCTAAGCGATCTAGCTGCCACTCCAGAGCGGCTACATCTGTCAGGTAAGGCACTGTTGCAGCCGCTTCAAAGTTCGCAATAAAAAGGGGAAGATGTTGTCCGTAATGATCAAGCTGTGGGGATTTTGGCGGATTTGAGTCAATGTAGACGGAGGCAATGTGTGAGAAAAAATCATCGCCAACTAGTGCTAATGTAACGGGAAAAACAGCTTCTAAGTATTCTGTTAGGCTGACTCGGTAATTGTTTTTGTACACTTGGAGTAATTGCTCCATAGGCGCTGGCCCGATTAAGGCGTCATCAATAAAAGGGGTTGGACTTCCATTGATCGCCTCGGCGAATTGGCGCTGAAATTGGTCCGTATTCATGCCTGTACCTGCAATGGATCGCTGCTGCGGGATTGCCGTGTTTTGGCTTTGTCTGCCTCGTCCATCAGTACACTTAAATCTGGAATATCGGTATCCCACTCAATCAGCGCAGGGGCTTCTGAGTATTGGCGAAAATGCTCAAATAACCTCCATACGGGGTCGCAGACACGTGAGCCATGGGTGTCGATGAGTATTTCACCGTTCTCTAATGGTTTGCGGGTAAAGCCGGCTAAATGGATTTCACTCACAGCGCGATGATTAATTTCTTGCAGGTAAGTTTCTGCGCTGTAACCGAGATTAACGCTGTTGACGTAAATATTGTTGAGGTCGAGCAATAGCTGGCAGCCAGTCCGTTCTTGCAGTGTATTGAGGAATGCCCATTCAGTGTAATCGGCCTCAGCGGCTAGCAGGTAGGTTGTTGGGTTCTCAATGAGAATAGGCTGCTGTAGCGTGTCCTGTACCTGAGATACCTTGGCTGAAAATAAATCGAGCATTTCCTTGCTGTAAGGAATCGGTAGCAAGTCATTGAAGTATTGAGCGTTGTAGCTGCTCCAGCTGAGGTGCTCGGAAACTAAACTCGGCTGATAATGGTTAATGAGGCTTTTAATACGCTGTAAATGATGACGGTTAATTGGATCGACTGATCCTAAAGAGAGACCAACCCCGTGAAATGAAAGGGGGTAATATTGAGCAATTTCATCCAAACATTCACGAGAAAAACTATTTGGATCAAGGAAGTTTTCGCTATGGATTTCTAGCCAATCGATGTCAGGTCGTTGTTCGATAACTTGTCGATAATGCGGTGATCGAAGACCTATTCCGATTTGTTTGGCTTGAATACTCAGTTCCATCGTCGCTTTCCTTTAAGGTTGGGTTGGCCGGTGCGGTTGCACCGAACCTACCCAGATGTAATACCAATGGTATAAACGTGCTTACATCTTTGCTGTTAAGCTACCGCCAGCAAGCTTTTCACACAGACCTTTAGGTAGTGCTACAAATGCATCACCTTGAGCGTCTTTCTTTGCAGTACCAGCACAAGAGCTGTTCTTCGTTGCGCAATCATTGTGGCCTGCTTTAGCAACGCCATAGCACTTCTCTTTTTCAGCAGCCATTGCTGGAGTAGCAACAGTTGCACCAAGAGCAATGATTCCAGAGATAGCAGCAGCGGCAGCGATGTGGTTCTTTTTCATTGTGTTCACCTATTACGTTGTGTGGGTTTGTTATGGCGCTTTGTTGCGCTCAGTAACTTATACGTGGTGGTTTTCTAGGTAGATTCAGAAAACAGTGTTTTTTATTATTTATTGCTAAATAAGCCTAGCTTAATTCAAGCGAACTGCTTGCCTATTGGCGGCGAGTGAGTTCTAGGTGGAAGCATTAGGTAATGAGCGCAGCTGATATGCGTACATGAATAAGCTTGGTGGAAGCGGATAATAGAGGTGAGTAGTAAGAGTGAGTAGTAAGAGTGAGTAGTAAGAGCGAGTAGTAAGAGTGAGTAGTAAGGGTGAACAGTAGAAACAGGCAATAAAAAGCCCAGCTTAACTGGGCTTTTTGGAAAGCTTGCTAAATAGGTAGACGGTTAGAAGCGTATCCGCTTCCACTCTGTCCTATCGGATACTGGCCCCATTTGGTTTCCGCTTGGTGCACCTTCTGGACCTTCCATAGTGACAACGATTTCACTTTCCATGAGTTTTTTCTTCCACTCAGGCTTAAGTTTCATTGTCCGTGTGACATTATCTCCGCCTGGCAAGAAGCCGAGGCTGATGGGTTCTTTTCCATCAATCATTAGCCAAGCTTCATAGACGGTGTTTTCAGGCATCTTTACCTCTTTGAGGCAGGTAATAGTTAGCTCCTCTTCTTTTAAGGAGGCGTTCATTACCCAGCCAGGGTCTTCTTTCTCATCTTTGATGAGTTGTACGTACATGTTGTCTGGTGTACTGAAAGGCTGGAACATCACGCCAATCGCTAATAAAAAGGCAAAAGACATTGCTGCCAGCGGCTGCCAGCTGAACCATGACCACTGGGGCTTAGGTTTAGTTGCTTTCTTAATAGTCGACCAAACGTGAGCAGGTGGCGAAACAGGAGTTAGACTTTCGTTAAGAACGTCTAGGTGCTCACGCCATTGTGCGACTTCATCTTGAGCATCTTGGCTAACCGCCAACAAAGACTCAAAACGTGCTTTTTCAGTTTTGTCTAGAGTCCCCAGTACGTACTCTGCAGCCATTTGGTTACGCTGGTCTGGGTCGCTCAAATCGAACTCATGCATGTTTGCAACCTCGCCAGTCCACGTCGAATCCAGGTTTTTACAGTGCCTAAGGCAATCTCTGTCTTATCAGAAACACCTTGATGACTTAGCCCATCAAAGTAAGCAAGCTCTATACATTGGCGTTGCTCTTGTGGGATTTCACCTAAACAACGATGAAGCTGCTTGGTGTCTTGCATGTGGCTAACCTGTTGTTCTTGACCGGCACTTCCATCTTCTAGTGTATCTAATGCGTCATCACCATCATGCAAATCGCTATGGCGGTTACGGCGCAGCATATCCAAAGCTTGGTTTCGCGTTATTGTATTCATCCATGTTTTGGCTTTGGCTTTGGCGCAGTCGTAACTGCCTGCATTTCGCCAAACACTCATGTAAACCTGTTGAAGGCAATCTTCCGCGAGGCTCTGGTCTTTTAATATACGCAGGGCGACACTGAATAGATTCGATGATGTGAGTTCATAAAGAGATTGTAAGTCTTGATGACGATCTTGCGCGCAGCCTTGAAGAAGTCCGGCTAGCTTTAACTGCGTTTCGTCGCTGTTTGTATTCGTCATAAATATTGGAACCTTGTGGCATCCTGACGGTGTTGAAAACTAATAATAATCGTCGGCGGCAAATGAGGGAAGCCTGCTTCGTATCGAGTCTATGAGTCGCAGAATTAAGGAAAGTTGCGGCTAACGGCTAAATACTACAAAACTAACAAGGAGTTAACGAATAATCAGGTAAGCTGGAAGAAGAGGGAGGCTGGCTCGCTAGCTTGCCTGCCTCTGTATTTAACGATGCTTTGTCTTATTTTTGCTTCTGCTTTGCCACTTTACGCTTTAATGCAACCGCAGAGACAGCAACGATAGAAACTACGGCGAAAATGCTGAGCGCATGAATAGGATTGCTTAACCAGTGACTGTGATCATGACCGGCGTGAGCAAGTGCTGCCGTTGAAGTAAAGCCAGTAAAAGCAGCCGTTAAAATACGTAACATTTTCTATACCTCTGATTTTCTCACTGTCAAAGTGAGTGGAACAACAATTTTTAACTTCAATTTTTTAACTTTAATTTGTAACTACGGTTTGTAGCTTAAGTTTGTAGTTTAAGTTTGTAATTACAAATTTTGACTAATCGTGAGTGACGGTACGGCGATAGGTATTGGTAATCCAGTCGTTGGCAATATAGCCATTGGTAATACAGAGCGCTAAAGCATAACTCATCAAAGGTAACGATAGTAATTAACTGCGACTCGGTTGGAAACCCCTTTTCTTAAAGCGCTTCCTATTCTTCGTAATTATACGTAGTCATTAAACCGCTTTTACCAGTCGATACCAGCTTGGGCTTTAATACCTGCTTTGAAAGCATGTTTGATATTTTTTACTTCGGAAACAGTATCTGCGAGTGCTTCAAGCTCATCCGGTAAAGGACGTCCGGTGATGACCACGTGTTGATGTTCAGGACGATTTTTCAATAAAGTTAGTAACTCTTCTAATGGTAAATAATCAAACTTATACATATAAGTGATTTCATCTAGAATCACGAGATCAAAGTCAGGGTTGGTTAGCATGGTTTTTACATGCTCAAACGTTCCGGTTGCCGCCGTGGTATCGGCTTCGCGGTCTTGAGTGTTCCAGGTGAATCCTGTGCCCATGGTTTTGAACGTGACGTCAGGCAGCTTCGCAAAAAACTTTTCTTCGCCGGTTTCCCATTTCCCTTTAATAAATTGGACAATGCCGACTTTTTTGCCGTGGCCAAGTGCGCGAGCGACCATGCCAAATGCGGAGCTGCTTTTGCCTTTTCCTGTGCCGGTGAGGATTAACAGCACACCGCGTTCAATTTTTGCGTCAGCAACTTGTTGATCAATTACATCTTTCTTTCGTTGCATGCGATTTTTGTGACGTTGGTTGCGATCTTCTGAATCACTCACGTAATGTTCCTTTTTTTAATTTTTTACTCTATGGCTTACTGACTGTTTTATCGAGTGCTGTAGCAAGCGTTTGCATTTCTTTGGGTGTTGCGGGCAGTCCGAAGCGAATAAGTTGATGTTCTGGGAATGCGCGAACTAGAATCCCTTGCTCTCCTAAACGAGCATAGGTTTGTTCTGCTGATTCGACCCGAACTGTTTGAAAAAGTGCTGTACCCATCGCCGGTGCAGAAAAGTGTTTTGTTAGCACTAGTGCCAACTCTGTTGCAGTTTTTTTCAATAAAGTTACATTTTTTTGTTGCCACTCGTTATCCATGAAAGCCTGTTTAGCGACCCAGCGAGTAGGGGTGCTGAGTGTCCAAGGCCCGAGTGCGTGATCAATTTTTTTGAGTAAATCAGGTTCTGCGAAAACGGAGCCACAACGAACACCGGCTAACCCGAAAAACTTGCCAAGAGAGCGGAGTACGATCAGGTTTGGCTGAGGGCAAAAGGGCGTTAAGCTGAGTTCGGGCTGGGTATCAATAAAGGCTTCATCGACAATAAGCCATCCTCCTTTAGCTGACAAGGTTTCATGCCAGTCGAGCAGCTGTAACGGATCAACCGCTCGCCCTGTAGGGTTGTTTGGGTTGACGACAATCAGTACGTCTATGACATCTAAATCAATATTTTTTTCATCACATAGAATGGTCTTGTGTCCGGCCTTTTCCCACGCAAGTTCATGTTCATAATAGCTGGGTGAGAATAGGCCAATAGTTGAGAGTTGGGGGCGTAGAGCGGGTAAAAGTTGAATAACGGCTTGAGAGCCTGCTGTCATTAACAATTGATGACAGCCATAGTATTCTGCGGCGGCAACTTCCAGTCCATCATTATGTTCAGGTAGGCGTGCCCAGCACTGGGCAGGAATGTCCTGAGGCTGCCACCCGTGTGGGTTAATTCCTGTGGATAGGTCTAGCCATTCTTCAGCTGGAATACGAAAGCGTTGGATAGCCTCCTGTAGACGGCCACCATGAAGGTGTCCTGCTGGCTGAAACGGAGGTTGAGTGACTAACTTATCCATCGGTGAAGCTTGCTTTATCAATATTCGCTGAGGGTGGTGTTATTTGTGTTTGTTTCGCTGCTGTGTTGATCGTAAAAGCTGATTCCTGACCATGCCTGCTGATTAAAGTAACCATAGACATACTCCTTCAATTACGGCGGTTGCTCCTAACCAAGCAATAACCGCATGATTCACTAGGCTTGAGGCGCGCGGAATGTCTGCAGCTATAACATCGCGACCACAACCCAGGACAGTGCGTTGTTTGCGTACTCCGTGATAGATTGCATCACCACCCAGTTTGATGTTGAGGGCGCCAGCTCCCGTTGACATGATTACCCCACCGTTTGGGCTAGGGTAGTGTTTGGCTTGGTTTTTCCAACAGTTGAGAGCATCTTGTCGATGCCCTAGAAATGCTAAGCTGAGCGCCCCAAGGCGAGCGGGAATCCAGTTTAATAGGTCATCGAATTTAGCCGCAGCCCAGCCGAAATTATTGTATCGTTCAGTCCTGTAGCCCCACATAGCATCAAGCGTGTTGCTCAAACGGTGTAGAAGCGCTAGAGGCAAGCCGCCAATGACAAACCAAAAAAGCGTCGCGAAACAGGCATCGTTGCTGTTTTCTAAAATAGACTCAACGGTGGCAGTGGTAACCTCTTTGCTGGACATGTCTGCTGTTTCTCTACTGACAATCATAGAGACGGCTTTTCGTGCCTCCGTTAAATCACCGATTTTTAATGGCCTATAAATGTTCATTGCGTGTTCGTGCAAGCTTTGCCGCCCAAGACAGAAGTAAAGCCCAATGATTTGTACGGTGACAGCTAGCGTTGTAGAGATATCGTCAATGCCACTAATTATGGCCTCCAGAATTAGAGCCGGGACTATGGTTAACGTGATCACTGCTATCACACCAACACTACGAGATTGAAGTGATGAGTGTTGCTTAAAGAGGTTGAGCAGCTGCTCTGTTTTATTGGCAAACGTGCCGAAGTAAATTAGCGGGTGATGATTCTTGATCTCGCCGTAACGCCAGTCGAGTAGTACGGCCAACAGCATTGAGATAAAGGTCATATTCTTGATCGAGTGCGTAATAAGTAGAGCTCATCATACGCTTTGACTAGACAAATCTAAAGGGCAAGGTAGTCTAACGGCATTGAACGAATGCCGTTCCACTAGTGATTCACTAAACAGAGAATTTTCTTGAAAAACCCTCATACATTGATGATACAAGGCGCCACATCCGATGCGGGGAAGAGTGCGTTGGTTACCGGTATTTGTCGCTTACTGCAGCGCAATGGTTACCGTGTTGCACCGTTTAAACCGCAGAATATGGCATTAAATAGTGCAGTCACCATTGATGGTGGTGAAATAGGACGAGCGCAAGCGGTTCAGGCTCAAGCCAGTGGCATAGAGCCACATACAGACATGAACCCCATTTTACTTAAACCGAATACAGATACTGGTGCGCAGGTGATCATCAATGGGCATCCTGTCGGTGATATGGATGCTCGAAGTTATCATGCGTTTAAGCCCAAAGCGATGAGTGCTGTGTTGGCCGCGTATGAGCGATTGAAAAAAAACTACGACGTTGTGTTGGTTGAAGGTGCTGGGAGTCCCGCGGAAATTAACTTACGGGATAAAGATGTCGCAAATATGGGGTTTGCTGAAGCGATTGATTGCCCCGTACTGATTATGGCTGATATTGATCGAGGCGGTGTCTTTGCTCATTTAGTCGGCACTTTGGAGTTGCTGAGTCAATCTGAGCAAGATCGCGTTCAAGGGTTTGTGATCAACAAATTTCGTGGTGATGTTGGATTACTAACGCCAGGTAATGATTGGCTCACGCAGAGAACAGGGAAACCTGTTGTTGGGGTTCTACCTTTTTTGAAAGGACTTTATTTAGAGGCTGAAGACGGGCTTTCACAGCAATGGAGTGGGGTTGAAAATCATCAGGCTGCAGAGGGCTCTGGTGCTCCAGAGAGTGATCAGCGGTTGAAGGTGGTTGTTCCTGTGCCGCCAAGAATTTCTAATCATACGGATTTTGATCCACTGCGTTTGCATCCATCCGTGGATTTTTCCTTTGTGCGCCAGGGAGAAGCATTGCCGTCAGCTGACCTGATTATTTTGCCAGGCTCCAAAACGGTGAGTGCTGATTTGATCTGGCTTCGTGAACAGGGGTGGGAGCAAGCAATTCAGAAGCATCTACGCTATGGCGGTAAGTTGTTAGGTATTTGCGGAGGTTTTCAAATGTTAGGCCAAGCGATTATAGACCCTGACAAAGTGGAAGGGGATCGCGAGTCTATACAAGGCTTAGGCTTGCTGGATTTTACCACGACACTCTATCCACAAAAGCAGTTACACCGAGTTGAAGGAACGCTGGCGTTAGATACCGCAGGCAAGTTGTCGCCTAGTGCCGTTATTGGTTACGAAATCCACGCAGGGCTGAGCAAAGGGAGAGCGCTTGATAAACCATTGGTGCGGTTAAATGATAGAAATGATGGTGCTATTTCAGACGATTTACAGGTAGCGGGTACCTATTTGCACGGTATTTTTGAGGCGCCGGAAGCATGCGAAGCGTTGCTGGCTTGGGCAGGTCTGAGTAATAAAGCGCCAGTAATGGACTTTAATCGCATTCGAGAAGCGGGAATCAATACAATGGCTGATGCGGTTGAAGACTCTATCGGTTTGTCTATGTTGCTCAAGCTGTTGGCCATCGAGTCTATGCCCTCAAAAGCTCTTTAAACCGTTTGGTATTCTGTTGGGGTATCAGCTAATAGATGATTTTCACTGTCAGCTCGCTATAATCACAGCCTTAGCGTAATTGTTATCAACGAAAGACGAGGTTACTGTCTTTTGCTTGATACTCATTTAATGAATTATCAGTGTCGAGAGCTTAACTAACGTGATTATCAAACCAAAGATCCGTGGCTTTATTTGTACAACTGCCCATCCTGTTGGCTGTGAAGCTAACGTTCAGCAGCAAATCGATTTCACTAAAAGCCAAGGTAAAATTGAAAACGGGCCTAAGAAAGTGTTAGTGGTTGGTGCTTCTAGTGGCTATGGGTTGTCATCTCGAATTGCTGCAGCTTTTGGAAGTGATGCGGCAACTATTGGTGTGTTTTTCGAAAAGCCTGGCACCGAAAAGCGTAATGGTACGGCTGGTTGGTATAACTCGGCTGCATTTGATAAGGCTGCCAAAGCAGAAGGTTTGTATTCTAAAAGTTTAAATGGCGATGCCTTCTCTCATGAAGCTAAACAAAAGGCGATTGACCTTATCAAGGCTGACTTAGGTGAGATTGATATGCTCGTCTATTCGTTGGCGTCACCTGTTCGCAAAATGCCTGACACTGGAGAAGTCATCCGCTCGTGCCTTAAACCTATTGGCGAGCCATACAGCTCTACGGCGGTTGATACCAATAGCGATAAAATTATCGAAGCCTCTGTTGAGCCTGCCACTGAGCAAGAAATTAAAGACACTGTTACTGTGATGGGGGGCGAAGACTGGGAGCTTTGGGTTAAAGCCTTATCTGAAGCGGGTGTGTTGGCGAAAGGCTTCCGTACAGTTGCGTATAGTTACATCGGTACTGATATCACTTGGCCTATTTATTGGGATGGCGCTTTAGGTAAAGCGAAGATTGATGTTGATCGTGCAGCGAATGACCTTGACCAGCAGCTTAAAACAATTGATGGCGGCGCTAATGTTGCGGTACTTAAAAGCGTAGTAACACAAGCCAGCTCAGCAATTCCTGTCATGCCGTTGTACATTGCGATGTCGTTTAAGATTATGAAAGAGCAGGGTATACACGAAGGTTGTATGCAGCAGATTGACCGAATGTTTCGTACGCAGTTGTTTGCTGCGGATTCTGCGGCAATTGAGACCGACGACGCTAATCGAATTCGTATGGATGATTGGGAGTTGCGTGATGAAGTACAAGATGCTTGCCGTGAAATTTGGCCGAAAGTGACCACGGAGAACTTACGTGATTTGACCGATTATCAAGGTTATAAAGATGAATTTCTTCGTTTGTTCGGCTTCGGCATAGAAGGTGTGAATTATGAAGAAGATGTGGCGACAGTTGTAGACTTTGATGTTGAAGATATCGACTAAGCAATTCTGAATGTAGTTAAGGTATTGTTATCGTAAAAGGCAGTCTTCGGGCTGCTTTTTTTATGACTGTATATAATGAGGGTGCGGTAACAGGGGGTGAAAGAGAAAATTTAGGCGAAAAAAAAGCAAGCTAAAAAGCCTGCTCTTTTCTGTGTAACTTTAATTAAGAATTAAAGTACAACGATGTTCTCAGCTTGTGGACCCTTTTGGCCTTGAGTAACAGAAAACTGTACTGCTTGACCTTCGACCAAAGTTTTGAAACCAGAACCGCTGATAGCGCTAAAGTGAGCGAAAACGTCTGGACCAGACTCTTGCTCGATGAAACCAAAACCTTTAGCTTCGTTGAACCACTTAACGGTACCAGTAACTGTGTTTGACATAATAGTAAATCCTGTAAATAAAATTAATACGCCTTTCTGGGGCGAGAGTAGCAAAAAACAGACTTAATTTAGAAACTTACAGGACGATGTACTACTAAAGTTGCAACGTAATGAAGATATAAATAACAGACTTAATTTTTAGCTGAAGCTGATAGTAACCTTTCAGTTTTCCCTTGTAAAGTAGTCTACGGAATTATTTTACACCTTATTGTTTTGATTATTTCCTTTTTATTTCAATATGTTCCAGTAAAGGGTCAGTTGCTTGTTTCCTTTACTGGAATTTTTTTCGATCAATAGTACTTCAGATCAGTCGCTTTTCCCCAAAAAACACGATATAGAAATAGCGTGTAAGCCAGTATGACAGGTACCACAATAGCAGCACCGACCAAGATGAACTTGAGTGATTCTGGCGCACTAGCAGCTTCCCAAATGGTGAGCTGGTTCGGCACGATATAAGGGTAAAAGCTAAAAGCTAGGCCTTGGAAACAGAAGAAGAATATAAATATCGCGGCAACAAAGGGAATCCAGCAGCCGAAGTCATTCTCCATTGGGATTTTTTTGAGTAATTGGTCGACCAGAAGAAAGAGCCCAAAGCACACAATAGGGATTGGCATTAGCACAATTGCGTTAGGCAAGCTCAACCATTTTTCAAAAACAATGGGGTTAGCAAGTGGGTTGACGATGCAAACGGCAAAAACGCCAAGCGCGAACAACCAGCCAGCTTTGCGCCCCCATGCGGCGGCTCTAATTTGCAGTTCACCTTCGGTTTTCAGTACCAACCACGCTGCGCCTATATAACTGTAAGCTGCAGTGACCGAAACTGCGCTTAAGCAGGCGAAAATATAAGCGTAAATGGTTTCGCTGAAGCCTACTACGTACATTCCAAGCATATAGCCTTGCGTTAGTGTGGCAATGAGGGAGCCAGCTTTAAATGCCTTATCCCAGCTTTCTCGATGTGTAACCACCGCTTTTGCACGGAAGTCGAAAGCCACGCCTCGCAGAATCAAACCGATGAGCATGAAAGCCGCAGGTAAATAGAGCTCTGCGAGTACTAAACTATGAGCGCTAGGAAATGCGATCAGCATGACACCCACGGCGAGAACTAACCACGTTTCGTTGGCGTCCCAAAAAGGGCCGATAGAGGAGATCATTCGGTTGCGGTATTCTTCTGAGTCAGCGGGTAATAGAATCCCTACACCTAAGTCATAACCGTCTAAAAGTGCGTAAATTAATATGGCAAATGCCATCAACCCAGCGAAAACTAGCGGTAACCAATGTGCTTCGTTCATGCGGATCTCCCGTTAGTTGGTGCAGGTTCAATAGGTTTTAGGATAGCATCGGTTTCTTCAAACTCTTCTACCTCAACCGCTGTGCGTGACAACACCAGAAGTGTATGGAGATAAGCCACAATAAGTCCGGCATACAGTAGCAAATACAGACTAAGTGAGATTGCAACGTTGCTGCTTGGTACTTGAGTTACTGCGTCACTGGTGCGCAATACACCGTAGACTAAAAATGGTTGTCGACCGATTTCTGTGACGTACCAACCTGCTAGCGTTGCGATCCAGCCAGAAAAAGTCATTCCGATCAAGATGTTTAAACCCAGCGGAGGAATTTCTCCTTTACGCCATAATTGGAAGCATGACCACCATGCTACTAATAGCATTAGCATGCCCATGCCTACCATGATGCGGAATCCCCAAAATAAGGGAGCGACTGGGGGGCGATCACCTTCAAACTCCGTGACGCCTTTTATCTCACCTTCAATATCATGAGTGAGAATTAAACTTGCTACACCGGGCAAACCCACTGCGAACTTATTAGTTTGTGTTTCTTCATCTGGCAAGGCGAAGAGGAGGAGTGGAGCCCCCTTTTCTGTATGCCACACCCCTTCAATCGCAGCGATTTTTTGAGGCTGGTGTTCCAATGTGTTTAGGCCGTGCATATCGCCGACAAAAATTTGGATAGGAATCAAAATTGCCGCCATAACCACACCGGTTTTTAAGGCAACGCGAGGGGCTTTTTTAGTGTCGCCTTTTTTAATTCGATAAGCTGACAAGCCCGCGACTAGAAACGAGGCGGTTAAGCCTGATGCAAGCAAAACATGGAATAGGCGATATGGCATAGAAGGGTTGAAGATAATCTCAAACCAGTCAACGGGGAAAGCGACACCATCACGCATTTCAAAACCAGTCGGTGTGTGCATCCACGAATTCAATGAGATGATCCAAAAAGCAGAGAGGGTGGTGCCTAATGCTACTAGTAGCGTTGATAGTGTGTGGAGCCAATTGGGGACGCGTTGGCTGCCAAACAGCATGATTCCAAGGAATGTCGCTTCAAGAAAAAAAGCCGTTAACACTTCGTAGCCCAATAATGGCCCTGCAATGTTTCCTACCGTTTCCATAAAGCCTGGCCAGTTAGTACCAAACTGGAACGACATCGTGATGCCGCTAACCACACCTAAGGCAAATGTCAGAGCGAATACCTTGACCCAAAAACGATACGCTCGCATCCATACAGGATGACCTGAAAAATCAGAACGAATTTTGAAATAACAGAGAATCCAACACATCGCGATGGAAATAGTTGGGAACAAAATATGAAAGCTAATGTTTGCCGCAAATTGTATGCGTGACAATGCTAGCGTATCAGGTAAAACGGTTTCTAACATATTTGCCTCCTGTAGAGAGCAATGCTGCTGTTAGCCAGTGTGGCTATTGTTAGTCGCTATCAAATTACAATAGCGTTACTTCTGAGAAGAGCCAGTGCTTAACAATTTATCTTTCATATCGAGCACTTTGCCGACGCCAGAACCGAGCCTCATTAATGTCGTTAGACGCTCTTGATCCATGCGTTGTAATTCGCTGCACCAGAACGTTACGTTCTCAAGTAAATCATGGATTTCTTTCATTTGTTCTTGGGCGTAAGCATCTTGTTCGTTTGATGGCGAATCCATGATTACACCTCTTAATAACGAAAGCGTTGGGTCAACTTCACGCTTACGACGTTCTTCGAATACTTTAGCGGCCATATCCCAAATAGAACCTGCGGCAGAGAAGTATTCTTTTCTATCACCGGCAAAGTGTTGTACTTGAATTAGTTGCCAAGATTGAAGCTCTTTTATCGCCATGCTGACATTACCTCGTGATATACAAAGCGCTTCTGCAATATCGACAGCAGGGAGAGGTTTTTCGTTCATTACCAGCAGGGCGTAGATTTGCCCAACCGTGCGGTTAAAGCCCCATTTGCTGCCCATCTCGCCAAAGTGACGGACAAAGCTCTCAATCATTGGTGTCATTGTCATAGGATAATTTTTACTGAATTTTCAGAAATTTCTGAAACTTTAGAAGAAATGTTGCTTTTATGCAAGTACTAAGAAGGTTTAATAAAGGTCGTTGGGGCAGTACTAGTTATGCGATCGATCGTTGATCGTTCGTCGTTTACTTCACGATACACGGGTTCCGACCTTCGTCTCCTGCGCGGCAAGCAAGAATTAGCTTTGCTAAGAATTAAGCGCTGGACTTATTAAAGCGTTTCAAGTGACTCGCATACTCAAAACCTGCCGTTTTTAATCGACTCTGCAGGGCTTCCCGATCTAGGTCCATGCCGAGACAGAGATCGTCTAGGTCAGCGAAGTCATTGCGCAGTTTCATGTTGACGATACTGAAAAGTAGATTGATATCCATGGTTTCCATGTTGTTTATACTCATGCCGTAACGCCTCCTTCGATCTGTTTTGTGCGGTTTTCAAAGCCCTTCCATACTTTCTCATGAAAGTAGAAAGCGACTGTATTTATCGCGGGTTCAATTAGCGCTACGGTACCACCAATAATTAAGCTTCCGGTTAAAACGTAGGCCACAGTGAAGGCTACGGAAAAGTGCATAATGGCAAAGGTAATAGTTTTGGTCATGATGAACTCCTCGGTAATTTATAGTCTTTAATAGATAGTAATGATTCTTATTATCTTTTTTAAGTAAAATAAATCACTTGAGCTAATAGTTTTCTACTATGGGCTAATGGGGGCTTAATCAGAGAAGGGAAAGTGCACGCTATAGCAGCTAAATACATCGTATGCCCCGTGCTGGTAGACGGATAGATAGTCTTCTTTCGTTAAATATATTTAATTGTGTGTTATATATAACAAATTAATCAGAGACGTTTTTAGGCATTTGCTTCCGAACGACTATCATTCATAAAAATAATAAACACGCAGAGTGGTATTTGGTCTGTGAATATCGACCGTATTGATCTCAATTTACTAGTGTACTTTGATGTTTTGCTGAAGGAACGCAGTGTTACGCGCGCAGCAAATCAGTTAGGTATTAGTCAGCCGGCCATGAGTAACGGCCTGCGACGCCTCCGTACATTATTGGAAGACCCGTTGCTGGTGCGAACCAGTGAAGGGATGACGCCAACGGAGCGAGCTGTGGAGTTACAGCCGCTAGTGCATGACGCTCTGTCTCGGCTAGAAAAAGCCCTGCAGCCGCATTCACCTTTTGAAGCTTGTGATTCTGATAGTGTCTTCCGCATTGTGGCGAGTGATTACGCAGAATCGACCCTCTTACCTAAAGTACTGCGTGAGCTTCGTACGGTGGCTCCGCATATCACGTTGGATATCATCACCCCGAGCGACGTTGAGTTTGCCGATGTAGAGCAAGGTAAGGTCGATATGGTTATCAACCGTTTTGACACAATTCCTCAATCGTTTCACCAAAAAACACTGTGGGTAGATAGTTTCTCTTGTATTCTCAGTGCTGATAATGCGATTAAGGGAGAGTTCAATCTTGAGTCCTATCTAGCTTCTGATCATGTGTGGGTCAGCAAGACCGGGTGGGGCATTAGCGTTGGTATTAATCCGAAGGATGTGCAGCGGCTGGGTTGGGTCGATGAAGCCTTAATTAAAATGGGTAAAAAGCGCCGTATTCGCGTGTTCACACGACATTATCAAACCGCTACGATTATGGCTGAACAGAAAGATTTAATTGTCACCATCCCAACTCGTGCTGCTCAATTACAGTCCTTAAACCCTAATGTGGTGATCCTTCCCCCGCCTTTTGTGATCCCGCCGATCGAGTTAAAAATGGCGTGGAGCCCTTTGCTGCAACATAACCCTGGACACCAATGGTTGCGCCGTTTGATTGCTCAGGTTGCGGAAGATAACCAGCGCATCATCGAATAGGCTTCTTGTACCACTTAAAGTTTGTTTTCTAACCTTATGTTTAAAAAGTTATCTACAGCCTTTCACTATTCATTGCCTGAATGGTAGGTATAAGGCTTTTGAATTACCTAAGGCGCTCAGAGCCACTTACTATACCTCTGTAACTAAGGGGTCTTTAATCTGTAATACGGACTATTGTTTAGCCCCTTCTTAGAAACATGACTCAATAATAATAAGAGTTACATAGCATAGAGGGTGGCAAGGTGACTGTACTTACTCAAATTGGTGGAATACGCGTTTCCAGTGAGTTGTATGATTTTATTAATGAGGACGTGCTACCAGGAACGGGTATTGATCAATACTCATTTTGGGTGGGCTTTGCCAAAATAATTACCGATTTCACCCCGCGAAATCAGACGCTTTTAGAGAAACGTCAGCACTTGCAGGAGCAGATTAACCATTGGCATAAGGCTAACGGTGCAGGCGTTTTCAGCGAATACAAAGCATTCTTAAAAGACATCGGCTATCTAGTTGAGTCGGGTGATGATTTTCTTGTTGGCACACAACATATTGACCCCGAAGTCGCAATTCAAGCGGGCCCACAGTTGGTGGTTCCCCTGACTAATGCACGTTTTGCGTTGAATGCAGCGAATGCCCGCTGGGGAAGCCTATATGATGCACTATACGGCAGTGATGCCATTCCTCTTACCGGTGATTACCAACGATCGAAAACCTTTAACCTTGTCCGAGGTGAGCGAGTTGCTGCGCTAGGTCGACAGTTTTTGGATGAACATTTCCCGCTGGCCACTGGTTCTCATGCGGGAACTACTGGGTATGTCATTCGTGATGGGGAACTCAGCGCATTATTTAGTGATGATAATGATAGCGGCTTGCAGGATCCTTCCCAGTTGGTCGGTTTTCAAGGTGAGGCCGAAGCGCCTACAGCAGTATTGCTTAAACACAACCACCTGCATGTTGAAGTTCAGTTTGATAAAACCTGCCAAATGGGCAGTAATGATCGAGCTGGGATTAACGATATCGTGTTGGAAGCTGCATTAACCACCATCATCGATTTGGAAGACTCAATTGCTGCTGTTGATGCTGCGGATAAAGTTTTTGCGTATCGAAACTGGCTTGGTTTGATGAAAGGCAATTTAGAAGCGACCTTTACCAAAAATGGTAAGTCGCAATCTCGTTCACTTGCTGCAGACCGTCATTACCTTACTGGAAATGGCGAGAAAATATCACTTAAAGGACGCTCATTACTATTTATTCGTAATGTCGGATTGCTGATGAAGAACCCTGCGGTTCTGGATGAGGCTGGCGGTGAAGTCTATGAAGGTATCATGGATGCGGTGATTACCAGTCTGATTGCTATGCATGACCTGAAAGGCCATGGTCGCATTCAAGGGCAGCCTATTCGTAACTCGGAAGCAGGCAGTATCTATATTGTTAAGCCAAAGCTGCATGGGCCTGAAGAAACCGCGTTCACTTGTGATCTGTTTACTCGTGTTGAGGGGCTTTTAGGCTTGCCGGTTAATACACTTAAAATCGGTATTATGGACGAAGAACGCCGTACGTCGGTAAACCTCCAGCCTTGTATTGCCGCTGCAAAAGACAGAGTCGCCTTTATCAATACCGGGTTTCTAGATCGTACCGGTGATGAAATTCACACCAGTATGTATGCGGGTGCGTTCGCCACTAAAAATCAACTGAAGTTGATGCCGTGGATCGATGCTTATGAAGATCGAAATGTTGATGTTGGCTTGAAATGTGGTCTCCAAGGGAAAGCGCAAATAGGTAAAGGAATGTGGGCTATGCCGGACAACATGGCCGACATGATGGCAGCAAAAATAGCTCACCCTCAAGCAGGAGCCAATACCGCCTGGGTGCCTTCACCCACTGCGGCGACCTTACATGCCATGCATTACCACGAGGTTGATGTTATCAGTGTGCAGCAAGGCTTACTTAATCGCCCGCTAGCCAGTGTCGATACTATATTAGAAATACCTTTACTCGGTGAGCAGCCGCTAACCGATGAAGAAATTCGTCTTGAATTAGATAACAACTGCCAAGGTATTTTGGGCTACGTAGTACGTTGGATCGATCAGGGTGTTGGCTGTTCGAAAGTGCCGAATATCAACGATGTTGGCTTGATGGAAGACCGCGCTACCTTGCGGATTTCTAACCAGCATATAGCCAACTGGTTACTGCATGGCGTTTGCACTGAAGCTCAGGTTGTCGATAGCTTACAACGTATGGCAGCTGTGGTTGACCAACAAAATGCGGAGGACACAGACTACGTTCCAATGGCGCCAAGTTATCAAGGCCGAGCATTTCAAGCAGCCAGTGATTTGATTTTTAAAGGCGCAGACCAACCCAATGGCTATACCGAACCGTTACTGCATGGGCACCGTCTAGCCGTTAAAGCAAATAAGTTATAGCTGGAGCTCAGTTGGGCGATTAGCAATCAAGCGACTAGTCGATAGTCAGACTGAAGTCGTTTGAGTCCAGTTGTTAGCAATAGGTAATAGGTAATAGGTAATAGAAGTAAGAAGTAGCAGTAGAAATAAGTAGCAGTAGAAATAAGCAGTAAGCGATTAGAAGTTCAGGGCTAGCAGTTGAGCGCCTGCTAAATAGGCCCGCCTTTTTTACCCAAGCCTTTAACCAATATTGGTTAAAGGCTTTTTTTTTTGCTCATTCCTAGTGCGTTAGCATTAGCTGCTGTTTGGCAATGGTGCGCCTCAAATGGACGTAAGGGGCTTTCTTTAGGATGAATTCTAACCAATCAATTGATTTCCATTGTTTTTTTTAACATGGTACTTTATTTGCTAAATCTTGTTGTCTGTACCCTTGATTGATAGGACAGCAACAATTTGTAAATAGAAAGCTAGGGTTCCGGTCAACGAGTGGTTATTTTGACTCGTTTGATGTCTGGTCCGAGAGCTTTCGACCTACCCCTTTCAGTGAAAGGCATGGGTTACACGGCGGGATAAAAGCCCGGGAGACTAGCTTGGCCACACAGCCAAGGGTACTCCGTGTAACTGAATGTAACTGAGAGGTTCCTCATGAAACGCATATTAGCCTTAGCGCTTGCTCTTTCCTTTAGCTCCCTTTCTCATGCTGGCGACAGTTTTAAAGTTTGTTGGTCTATTTATGTCGGTTGGATGCCGTGGGCCTATGGTGCCGAACAAGGCATCGTTAAGAAATGGGGCGATAAGTACGGTATCGACATTGAAGTCGTACAAATCAACGATTACATCGAATCGATCAATCAATATTCTGCAGGCGAATTTGCTGCTTGCACGATGACTAATATGGATGCGTTAACTATTCCTGCGGCTGGGGGTGTAGATAGTACTGCATTGGTCGTTGGTGATTTTTCCAATGGTAACGATGGCGTTGTTCTTAAAGGTAAAAGCTCGTTGGCAGACATCAAAGGCCAAAACGTTAACTTGGTGGAGTTGAGTGTTTCCCATTATTTGTTAGCTCGCGGTTTAGAAACTGTTGGTCTGTCTGAGAAAGATCTAACCGTAGTTAATACATCCGATGCTGACATGGTAGCCGTTTATGGTACGGATGATGTGACGGCGGTTTCAACGTGGAATCCATTGCTTAGCGAAATCGAGTCAATGCCTAACAGCACTAAGGTGTTTGATTCTTCACAAATTCCCGGTGAGATTATCGACTTACTCGTTATTAACACCAAAACCCTCGAAGAAAACCCTGATCTTGGTAAAGCTCTTGTCGGCGCATGGTATGAGATTATGGGCTTGATGGGTGGTACGGATGAAGCTGCGACTGCTGCGAAAACCTACATGGCGGAAGCCTCAGGCACTGATCTTGCTGGTTATGAAGCACAGCTTGCCAGTACAGAAATGTTTTATACCCCAGCAGAAGCATTAGCACTGACTAATAGCAAAGACCTGCTAACCACTATGGAAAATGTCGCTAAGTTCTCGTTCAAACATGGTTTGTTAGGTGACGGCGCACCGGATGCAGGTTTCATTGGGATTGAAATGCCATCGGGTACTTTCGGTGACGTGAGCAATATCAAACTTCGTTTTGATCCGACTTATATGCAGTTAGCTGAAGACGGCGCGCTCTAAGGTTAATTCAATCAGTAGATTGAGTTGATGCTCTGCGCATCATTTTCAAACAGACTATAGAGAAGGCGCTGATGACAAAGTTGATCAATCGCGTACCGAGCCGGTCCACCGCGTGGTTTTTAGGATTATTACCTTTTGTGCTACTGATCGTTTTATATATGGTCGGTTCCGATGCTCGCCTTGAGGTAAATCCTAACGACAAACTGTTGCCGAGCTTTAGCCAAATTGCGGCAGGCTGGGAACGTATGGCGCTTATCCCTAGCAAGCGCACCGGTGATTATCCGTTTTGGCAAGATACTGCCAGCAGCTTGAGCCGGTTAGGCATGGGGGTGCTGATTGCCGCTGTAGTCGGACTGTTGCTCGGCATGGTTACGGGTGCATTGCCACTTTTCTCAGCGTCACTTTCACCGTTGCTCACGGTGGTTTCGTTAATTCCCCCATTGGCTGTATTGCCAGTCTTGTTCATCGTCTTCGGTTTAGGTGAGTTATCAAAAGTGATGTTAATTGCGATTGGTATCACGCCTTTTATTGCCCGTGATATTCAGCGACGGACGGCAGAAATTCCTCCTGAACAGCTCGTTAAAGCACAAACTTTAGGGGCAAACACCTCGCAAATAATGATCCGCGTGTTATTGCCGCAGGTTATGCCAAAACTGATTGATGCGGTGCGGCTTTCCCTCGGTGCGGGCTGGCTGTTTTTGATTGCTGCCGAAGCGGTCGCTGCCACGGATGGTCTGGGTTATCGCATCTTTTTAGTCAGACGTTATATGGCCATGGATGTCATTCTGCCTTATGTGTGCTGGATTACATTGCTGGCTTTTATCATTGATTTTAGTTTGCGGATCACCAGTAAAAAGCTGTTTCCATGGCATGCGCAAGGAGGTAAAGGATGAACGAGCTATCACCTTTAAACCAAAACTGCGATTCACCTGAGCCAATGATTCAAGTGAATAACGTCTGGAAACAATACGGCGATAACGTAATTTTAGAGCGTATGAACCTCACGGTGAATGAGGGTGAGTTCGTCACCTTAGTGGGTACCTCCGGTTGCGGTAAAAGCACTTTTCTTAACATGCTCTTGGGCACGGTTAACCCGTCCAAAGGCGAGATCCTCTTGGACGGAAAGCCCATACCGGATGAACCAGGTCCTGACCGTGGCATCGTGTTTCAGCAGTATTCTGTGTTCCCGCACATGACCGTTCTGGAGAATGTCATGGCAACGCGGGGTTTTGAACGTAAGGGGCTCACTGGGTACCTCTTCGGCAATGCGAAAAAAACCGCACGAGAAGAAGCAACAGCAATGTTGGATCAAGTGGGGTTAAGTCATGCCTTGGATAAATTTCCTGATGAACTTTCTGGTGGTATGCGCCAACGCTTAGCGATTGCGCAGGCGCTACTGGGTAAACCGAGAATTTTATTATTGGATGAACCATTCGGTGCGCTTGATCCGGGTATTCGTGCAGACATGCACGATCTAGTGTTGACGCTTTGGAAGGAGCACAAACTCACCGTTTTTATGGTCACCCATGACTTAAAAGAAGGTTTCTATTTGGGCACGCGGCTTTGGGTATTCGACAAGCTACGCCATGACCCACAAGCACCACAACGTTATGGTGCTGGCATTACTTATGATCTTTCTGTTGGGCAGATGGATCAATCCATTTATCACGATATTGATGACAGGCTCAGACCCGTTCCGGAGCCGTCTGTTTAATTTTTATGGAGTCACTTATGAGTGAGTATATCCGTTCAATCGAGTATACGACTGAGATGAAATCAGGGTCTCATTGGTCGTTTATCGCACGTCGTGGCACAGTTTTACGCCTGACTGATGTTGATGGCGGTGCCAATGTAGGGATGTTGTTTTACAACCCGGAGAATTTGTTAGAGCGCTACAACGCGCCGGATACTTTGAAGTGCCAACATACCTTCAAGCTTACTAAGGGTAACTGTTTGTATTCTGATATGGGGCGTGTGTTCGCTTCTATTGTTGAAGACAGTTTAGGTTGGCACGAGAGTGCAGCGGGTAACTCTCATGCTTCTCATGTTGAGGCCAAGTGGGGCAAGCGCGATTATCAAAAAGACAGTAATAACTGGAAGCAAAACGGTCATGATTCTTTCCTTGTTGAGCTTGCAAAGTACGGCCTTGGTGCGGCGGACTTAGCGGCTAATTTAAACCTTTTCAGTAAAGTCTGTGTCGGCGATGACGGCAGTATGTCGTTGGATTCAGGCGCTAGCAAAAAGGGTGCTCATGTCGTGCTTAGGTTTGAAATGGATACCTTGGTGTTGATGCATACCTGTCCACATCCCTTGGATCAGTCTGAGCATTATCCCGAAAAAACAATTCAGCTTGAACTTGGTGTTGCAGAAACCGTGAAAGACGATGATTACTGCAAAAATTATCGTCCAGAAAATGGCCGTGGCTTTGCCAATAACGCGCTCTACCACATTGGCTTATAGGAGTTTACGTGATGTTAAAAGAATCTATGTTAGTTCCAGAAAACGCAGTGAGTAGCACCGTTGTGGGTGCTGGCGATTATTATATTGGCTTGCTGAAAGCGGGCGAGACATTCCGCATTTTAGACATGGAAGGTAACCAAGCGGCAGACACACTGTTCTTTAATGCCGCCAACCCTGCTGAGCGCTATAGCGCTTCGGATACCATTCGAGAGCAGGGGAATATCTATCTCACCGCAGGATCTGAACTGCGTTCGAACGAGAATAACGTCATGCTAGAGATTGTTGCGGATACTTGCGGCCGTCATGACACCATTGGAGGCGCGTGTGCTACTGAAAGTAATACCGTGCGTTACGATCTAGAAAAACGCTGTATGCACGCTTGTCGTGATAGTTGGATGCTTGCCATCGAGGAGCACCCAGAGTTTGGCATCAAAAAGCGTGATATTGCTCACAACATTAACTTTTTCATGAATGTTCCAGTCACTGAAGTAGGCGGCTTGACCTTCGAGGACGGGATTTCTGCGCCAGGTAAATACGTGGAATTTAAAGCTGTAATGGGTGTGGTGGTGTTGATTTCTAACTGCCCGCAGCTGAACAATCCTTGTAATGGCTATAATCCTACGCCGATTGAATGCCTGGTGTGGGCCGCGTAATAGTCACGTTTCTATGACCTGCACTTTAAAGCAAAGCAACCTCAGTGGACGACCACTGTTGTATCCATCATTGGGACGGCCCGAATAGGTGAGTATGTTCTCCAAGGTATTAATTGCAAACAGGGGTGCCATAGCCACACGGATTATCCGCACGTTAAAAGCAATGAACATTACCGCGGTAGCGGTTTATGCGCAAAGTGATGCCGATAGTTTGCATGTCGCTCACGCCGATGAAGCCTTTTTGTTAGGTGAAGGCCCTGCTGCGAGCACGTATCTAAACGTGGATAAAATCATCGCTATCGCTAAACAATCGGGTGCGGGTGCTATCCATCCGGGCTATGGCTTCCTTAGTGAAAATGCGGATTTTGTTCGACGTTGTGAGGCCGAAGGGATAGCCTTTATTGGCCCTACGGCCGAGCAAATGGAGCTGTTTGGCTTAAAGCATAAAGCCCGAGAACTCGCAGCATTAGCGAACGTGCCTTTAACGCCGGGTACGGAATTGTTGTCCAGTTTGGATGAAGCGCTAAAAGAAGCTAATTCTATTGGTTATCCTGTGATGCTTAAAAGCACTGCAGGTGGTGGCGGTATTGGCATGCAATTGTGCCAAAGCCAAGCTGAATTGGAAGGTGCGTTCGATTCCGTTAAGCGCTTAGGGGCGAATAATTTTGCGGATGATAGCGTTTTTCTCGAAAAGTTCGTGGCTCGTGCTCGACATATCGAAGTACAAGTTTTTGGTGATGGTAAGGGTACTGCGATTGCCATTGGTGAGCGAGATTGCTCAAGTCAGCGGCGTAATCAAAAAGTGGTTGAGGAGTGTCCTGCACCGCATTTAACTGCTGCCGTTCGTCAACAGCTCCATCAAACCGCAGAAGCCTTACTGTCTTCGGTTAAGTATCGCAATGCCGGTACTGTTGAGTTTATCTATGATGCCGATTCAGGCGAGTTTTACTTTTTAGAGGTGAATACGCGCCTGCAAGTTGAGCACGGCGTGACAGAAGCCGTTTATGGTGTCGACTTGGTGCAATGGATGGTTGAGCTAGCCGCTGGAAAAACCGTTGATCTTGTTGGCGAACAAAAGCAATTCTCGCCCGTTGGTCATGCGGTACAAGTGCGTATTTATGCGGAAGATCCTTATCGTGATTTCCAGCCTAGCGCCGGGTTGCTAACGGAGGTGTTTTTCCCAACGGGTAATGATATTCGGATTGATCACTGGATTAGTTCGGGCATTGAAATTCCACCATTCTTTGATCCTATGCTTGCCAAGGTGATCGTGAAAGGTAAAGACCGCAGTGAAGCCTTTACCAAACTGCAATCGACACTTGATGACATTCGACTTTACGGTAGTGAAAGTAATCTGAGTTACCTGCAAGCGCTAACGCGTGATGCTGTGCTCTTAAGTGGGCAAGTTACCACGCGTTATTTGAATGATTTTAGTTTTACACCTTCACGGATTGATGTGATTCAAGGCGGTACTCAGACGACGATCCAAGATTATCCGGCACGAACCGGTTACTGGGATGTGGGTGTCCCTCCATCAGGCCCGTTCGATAATTACTCGTTCCGTTTAGCGAATCGATTATTGAATAACGACGTCCATGCCGCAGGTCTAGAAATTACCATGCAAGGGCCGACATTGCGGTTCACAACGGCAACGCAAATTGTCCTTGCGGGTGCGGCAATTGAGGCGAAATTAGATGATCAGCCGGTTGATCACTGGCAGGTAATCAATGTAGCAGCAGGGCAGACATTACGTTTGGGGCGGATAACAGAGTCTGGTGTTCGTTCCTATCTTTGCGTGCTTGGAGGCATCCAATGTCCTGAGTATTTAGGTTCTCGTTCTACGTTCACCTTGGGTCAGTTTGGTGGTCATAATGGTCGTGCGCTCTGTGCTGGTGATGTACTTAAAATAAAACCTGAGTTACCAACAGTGACAGCTGCTCGCTTATCTACAGATTTGCTTCCCCGTATAGAAAATACGTGGCAACTCCGAGTGGTTTATGGTCCTCATGGTGCACCTGACTTTTTCACCGATGATGATGTCACGATGTTCTTCTCCCACGAATGGGAAGTGCATTACAACTCCAGCCGCACGGGTATACGCCTGATTGGCCCCAAGCCTGAATGGGCGCGGGAAAACGGCGGTGAAGCGGGACTACATCCTTCTAACATACATGATAATGCCTATGCGTTTGGTACGGTGGATTTCACCGGCGATATGCCGGTTATTTTGGGGCCAGACGGACCATCGTTAGGTGGATTTGTTTGTCCTGCGACGGTGATCCATGCGGATCTATGGAAGCTTGGCCAGTTACGTGCCGGTGATAAAATACAGTTTGTTCCCGTGAGCGTTGAAGATGCAGTCTTATTAGAAAGCGCACAGCATCAACGAGTCAGTGCGCTTGAATTTGTTACCCATGATTGCAGCCAAGCAGAACTCACCTCGCCGATTATTGAAACCCTTGATGCGGCTGAGTTTGGCGTTGATGTAGTTTATCGTGCCGCCGGCGACCACTTTCTTTTGGTGGAGTACGGCGAGCAGGTGTTGAATATCGCCTTACGTTTTCGTGCTCATGCGCTCATGCAGTGGTTGCAGCAAAACCCGATTGTGGGTTTGCAAGAACTCACGCCAGGTATTCGTTCACTACAAGTTCATTATGATAGTCAAATGATTAGCTGTCGTGCGTTGGTCGACCGTCTGAAAATGGCCGAGCAAATTTTGTTAAGCCAGCTTCAAGATCTTCAAGTACCTTCGCGAATTGTGCATATTCCGTTGTCGTGGGATGACGAAGCTTGTCAGCTGGCGATTGATAAATATGACCAATCCGTACGTAAAAACGCGCCTTGGTGTCCTAGCAACCTGGAATTTATTCGTCGTATTAATGGCTTGGACAGCATCGATGATGTGAAGGAGATTGTTTTCGGCGCATCATACTTGGTGATGGGGCTAGGTGATGTTTACCTCGGTGCTCCCGTGGCTACACCTGTAGATCCTCGCCACCGCTTAGTGACGACGAAATACAATCCTGCGCGCACATGGACGGCGGAAAACTCCGTTGGCATTGGCGGCTCTTACCTTTGTGTCTACGGCATGGAAGGGCCGGGGGGCTATCAGTTTGTCGGCCGTACATTACAAATGTGGAATCGCTATTCGCAAACGGCTGAATTCGAAAAACCGTGGCTGTTACGTTTCTTTGATCAAATTCGTTTTTATGAAGTGAGTAACGAAGAATTAACGGAAATTCGTAGCAACTTCCCTCAAGGCCGTTATCCATTAAAAATCGAAGAAAGTCACTTCTCGTTGTCAGAATACCAAAACTTCATTGAGGAGAATCTTGATGATATTAATGGCTTCCGTACAGCGCGTGAAAATGCCTTCGCTGCTGAATTAGCGGATTGGCATGCTACGGGTCAATTTAAGTATGAAGTGGTGGAAGAAGAACAGGAGCAGTCAGAGGTTAGCTGGCCGAAAGAAAGTCAGGTGATCGATAGTCCGGTCTCTGGCAGTGTCTGGCAAACTGAGGTGACAGTAGGGCAGCAAGTTAAAGCAGGGGAGTGCTTGATGATATTAGAATCCATGAAAATGGAGGTGCCGGTCTTCGCCTTAGCCGACGGTACGGTTAGTCATGTATTGTTGACTAGTGGGCAGCGAGTCAGCGCCGGTCAAGCTTTAGTGGTGATTGAAGAGATATAGTACAGGAGAAGTGTTGAGGAAGTGTTAACAAAAAAGCCAGCGTAAACGCTGGCTTTTTATAGAGAGGGTACCGACAGGCGCAAGCGTAATTTGAGCGCTTATTTTGGCGCTAGGGCAGCTCCTGAAAACTCAACTCCAGCCCAACCTTGCTGGATGAAATTACGAATATTTTGATGATCATCACCTTGAGGGTTTTGTAACACATCCACACGGTAGTAATCCCCAAAACACTGAAGAGCTTGGTCTTCAGTTAAATTATTCAATTTTGCAAATGCAAAAATTTTACATGAGCCGTTGTTCTGACCCGCTGCGTTTTGGGTATCACCATTGCTAAAAGCGGTTTCAGTAAAATCGTAATTGGCTTCAATTACGTCGATACAATCAGCAAAAGTAATAGACGTTGGATTGGTTTTTACGAGGTTAATAAAATCGCTCAGTGTCATGGTGATCCTTAAAAAGATTGATAGCAATGTTGGGGGCAGTTGCTGAATAACTGTTGTCATTAGGCGGGGAAGTGTACCCTGTCGTAGTTGAAATTTTAAGGCATAAAAAAGGGAGTCAGCTGACTCCCGTTTGAAGGCTATAAAATGGGTGCACTTAACTGAGGTGTTCTTTAAAGAAGGTGATAGTACGATCCCATGCTATGTCAGCTTGCTTCTCGTTGAAACGTGGCGTTGAGTAGTTATGGAAGCCGTGTCGAGTACCAGGATAAGTGTGCATAACAAAATGTTTGTTATGCTTTTCTAACGCGGTTTTATAGTCAGCCATTGTGGCGTTGACTCGTGGGTCTTCCTCGGCGTATTGGATCATCATTGGCGCGGTAATTTTTTCCACACCAGCGGTGTCAGGAGCAGAACCATAATACGGAACACCTGCTTGTAAATCGCCGCCCATGGCAACAGCGAGTTTATTCACCGTGCCCCCACCAAAACAGAAGCCTGTAGCGCCAAGCTTGCCGGTCGATAGTTTGTGCGATTTCAGGTAATAGGCGCTGTTGAGTAGATCGGTAAACAACTTGCCTTGATCCAGTGATTTTTGCATGACCTTGCCATCATCGTCATTGCCAGGGTAACCGCCAACGGGGTAAAGACCGTCAGGTGCAAGGGCAAGAAAACCTTCAACGGCTAAGCGGCGAGCTACATCTTCAATATAAGGGTTTAATCCGCGGTTCTCGTGGACGACTAAAACGGCAGGGAAAGGCCCATCTCCTTCAGGCTTAACCAAGTAGCCGCGCATGGTGCCTGAATTACCGCCTGGTGAGTCATATTCAACGTAGCTAGCTTTAATTCGTGGATCGGTAAATTCGACACTATGCGCCTCGGCATAATCAGGAATTAGCGATTCAGCCATTGCAAGGCCGGAACCGCCGACCACAACCATCGCTGCTGCGCGATTTAAAAAATCGCGGCGATGCATGGCTGAGTGACAGTACTCGTCGTAGAGTTCGTAAATCTGTGGATCGATAGAGTCTTGGTCCTTAGCTGTATTGCTTGTGCTTACACTTACACTGTTCTTGCTCATGGCTGGCCTACCTGGTTTCAGTTAATCCTTGTCAGTTTCATCGTGTTGAAACCGACGCTCGCAGATCACGCTAAATTAAATCGAATCTATTGACTGGGCATGTTTTGCTGCCCATGTTAACTGACCTTTCCAAGGCGTAATTGTTCACGGATAGATAAGGTGTTTTTTTGTGAATGGTCCATGTTGGCGGCTTCTTTTTGACGATTGGACGGTGGCGTCACCATGGATTCTAGCGGCGGGTACTCTTCAAGAAGTCCATGAATAGCCCCTTTGGGTGAGAGTTGACTCGATTTGAGCTGAAAGCCGTGAGCGGTAAAACTGTAACGGTCTGCGTTGTTGAGGGTAAGGAAGGTTTCCAGCTTTGGTGGGTTTTGTGGGTCCATTTTACCGAGGGTAATGTGCGGACGAAAACGGTGGTGATCTAAGGTGACTCCCGCAATACGTTGCAGTTTTTGACGAACTTGTTGCTGCAGTCGTTCTAACGCAGGTGTATTTTCTACACCGAGCCAAAGTGTGCCATTACGAAAACTACCGATCCCTTGGCAATGTATTTCTATGGGCTTAAAGGTAATTTCTGAGAGGGCGGCGTGAATGTCTTCTAACTCAGAGGGGTTGGCATCGCCGATAAATGCGAGTGTTAGGTGGAATTGGTCAGAGTTACTCCAGCGCACACGAGGTATACCGAAGCAAATGCTTGATAATCTCTCTTTCATCGGCTGGGGTAAATCAATGGCAGTGAACAGTCGCATCATTAACTCCTGAAAGCAAAACCTTGATGCCTGTAGTATGTATTAAATTTCTGCGCTTAGCTGCAATTTTGCAGAATGTTTTTTCAGCCATTGGTTGTGCGTTTTATAGTCGGGGCAAAATGTAGCGACTAGGGACCAAAATCGCGATGAATGATTGAGCTCTTTGAGGTGAGCAAGCTCGTGTATTAGCACGTAATCAATGACCGCTTCTGGGGCCATCATCAAACGGTTATTCAGTGTTAGTCGTCCAAAACGATCGCAACTTCCCCAACGGCTTTTATAGTCTCGAATTTTCAAGGAGTGTGGCTGCCATCCCGTTACCTCAGCCCATTGGGATAACCGTGGAGGTAAGTATTCTTCAGCCTGCTGCTGTAACCATGCAGCTACTAAGGGTTCGCACTGTTGCTGTATGTCTGTGCTATCACTGATCGGCAGATCAATGCATAGCTCACCGGTATCTAGTTCAATATGAGCGCGATCGGTTTTGATAATGCTGAGTGGATAATCTTCGCCGAGGAAGGGGAATGTTTCACCGGTTTGGTATAGGCGACGGTAACTGTTTTGGGCTTTCTCTTGGGCGCTTTCCCACGCTTGATTCATCCATTGTGCACGCTCTTTTATTAAGGTGTTAATGGCTTGTTGAGGTGTGCCTTTCGGAGCATAAACAGTGACACCCTCAGCAAAGACTTTGAAAGCGATACTGCCGCGGCGCTGAGTGTATTTGATGGTTAACGGCGCATTCAGCCCTAGAGAAGCGGTCATTACTTAAAGTGTTAACCTCAGATTTTGACTGATCTCGTCTATCAAACTGCCCGGTACGTTATGAGCCTTCGCCAGTGTTGGCCATGAGGCTACATGAGCAATGGTTTCATCAATCACCTGATTGATTTTTTTACGCTTAAAAAGAGGGCTTAGTTTCTCTAAAGAATAGAAATCGTCACGGGTGAAATTGTCTCGTTTACCGCTCAAACTCATCCAATGGCTGTTAACCCATGGGCTGCCAGGCTTGTAGCTGTAGGCAAGATCGTAAGCAGGTGACAATTCCCAGCGATTACCGCGAAGTATGAAAGCAAAGTTTTTGGCGTGGTCATCATGATTTCGAGCGATGATGTTAAATGTCATTCGGCGTAGCAGTTCTTCTGCGTCGAGGGCAGAGAGCTTAAGTTGACGTGCGGTATTAAAAAGCTCTGCATAGGAAAAACTGCCCGGCTTTTTAAAATCGACGTGAGCGATACCGGTCAGCGTTTGCAGATGGATTTTTTGATTACCCACTCGATCAAAACGCTGAGTAATAAAGTGCTGTCGCTCACCTTCTGCCAATAAGTGACAAGGCATCATGCTAATACCGCAGGCTTTAGCCATTAGCGAGTAAACATATTCCATGGCACCAAAACCCATAGGATCACCAAATGTTTCTTGGTTTTGGTTGTGTTCACTAACGCCGTCAAATTTCATAAGGTAATGCGTGAAGTTATCGGGCACCTCTGTTTGGCCAGAACGAACTTCTGTAAAACTCTCATTAAAGGCTAAAACCGCTTTGGGTCTTGCACCCCCAGCACTCATTCCTACTGACAACAGCGCTAGCATTCCCTGTCGATCTTCCTGCCCTTTTGTATTGAGGCTAAGTGAAAACTGATGGCGTTTGTCGACAACATCTTGAGCAATATGCACTAAGGCCTCTACATCAATCGCCTGTGATGCGTTGAGATCTTTTAACCGTGTTGCAGGGCTGAATTCCAACGCGCCCATACCGCGTTTCCCTGTGTACTGTAATCGTTGCAGTGGCGTAATGTCTTTTGGGGATAGCCCTCTGCTTGCCACCCACGCGTTCAATACAGCGTTGCCAAAGTCGTCGGGCAAGGAGTCGGCAATTAAACCGGGTAAACCGCGAAATGTTTCTGGATTTAAGCTGGGAAAACTGTACACCTTTTGTGTCAGCGGCATCGTTAAAGGGGCTAGCTCAATGCCTGTCTTGATGAACTCAGGTAAGTATTCAAAAGCGCCGATACGGGTTTGTGTATCAAAGCTCAGTGCACCCACAGCATGATTTAAGTAATTGACACGGATGACTTCCATCACCATTGAAGGTCATCCTCGCTGGACGTTTTACGAAGACCAGAGGCGCGCTGTCGGCGCTTGCCTTGAAGCTTTTCTAACTGTATTGGCGACAGCGGTTGTGGCGGGAGGAACATGTCTAAATGGTCTGTGAGCGCTAATGCCGATAAAATAGCCATCAAGGTTTCAAGTTGAGTTTTGCCTTTTTCTGCGTTGAGTACGGCTTTTCTCGAAACACCAGCAAGACTTGCTACCTCAGCTTGTGTAAGGTCGCTATTGAGTCGAGCTTGTTTAAGCCGCTCGCCAATGATTTCTGACAGCGCGACTGGCGATTTTTTGTTTTCCATAAGGTTCTTTATATCGGATTTAATGGCTAAAAAATAGCATAAAATGCAAAATTTAGGATATTAATAATAAATAGCTTTCATATCGTAAAGTGCAAAAAAAGGAACTTTTTGTTGTTTTTAATGTATAAAGTCCTGATTATTGGATATTAAATTTTGTTTTTTTATGACAGGTTAGTGGTTAAGAATGCTCAATTATTTACGAATATTCAGTTGGTTCTTATTTACCTTCGGCGTAGTGGGGTTTGTGACCGTGTTTTTAGGCTTTGCTCCGAAAATTGGTTCTGGTCCGGCTGCATTAGGTTTAATGGCTGTGCAAGCTATAGTCGGTGGAGGTATCGTCTACGGATTCCGTTTATTGAAAGAAGAGCGTATTCCGAGAAAGGTCTTGCTATATGGGGGGTGGGCACTGGTGGTTGTGTTGATTATTGTCGGCCAAATATGGGTGAATAGCGCTGAGATAAATTTATAGTTTGATCGATACAGGTTCGCCAAATACAGGTTCGACCAATAAATTGCTCTACCGAGCCCGCTTCTTTTAAGCTGTTTTTCGATATTGACTAATAACTCGCGGTGACACTAAAACGCCGCCATTAAATTTTGATGTTTTACCAAAAGGAATAACACCGTGATCCATTTGCTACTTGCCATCGGCATTATTTTAGCAATGATAATTAGTGTCCGTTTTTCGACGAAAATGATTAATCGATATGGCGAGAGTAAGTCGGTTAATTTGTATCGAGTGAAGTACATATCGAAAACCATCAACATCGCGTTGGTCGCGTTCTTCGTTATTTTGTTAATTAGTGTGTTGGGGTACCAGTCAACGCAGGTTTACTTCTTCTTATCATCTATCTTTGCCGTGATTGGGGTTGCGATGTTTGCTCAATGGTCAATTTTGAGCAACGTGACGGCCAGTTTAATTATCTTCTTCGGTTTTCCTTATCGGGTCGGTGATAAGGTGGTGGTGATCGATAAGGATGCGGACGTTTCGGGTATTATTGAGGAAATCTCCTTATTTCATGTCTTAATACGCCGAGGTGAGGATGTGATCAGTTACCCGAACACGTTAATCTTGCAAAAGGGTGTGATTAAAAAAGGTTCGTTAGAAACGGTAGAAGAAGCGCCGACGGGGAATTTAGACGAATAGTTGTGAATAGAAGAGGCAATGTAGGTTGCCTCTTTTTTGTTGGTAACTTAGCCGCAGCACTTTTTGAATTTTTTACCGCTACCACAGCTGCACGGCTCGTTACGGGCTGGTGTTTTTTCAGTTTTCACTGACGCTACCTTGTTGAGTAGTATCGTGAGAGGCTCAATCGCCTCAACGGCATCGTCATTAGTGTCAATGGTGATATTGGCGAATAGCTGTTTTTCTTCCAATATTTTTTCGATTTCAGCTTTGCGATCTTCATTAGTAACTAACAGTTCCAACGGGTGTTTTTTACTTCCAGATTTTGCGGCAGCTTTTGTTTCAAAGCCGTATTTGATGTGGCTTTGGCGTGCGTCTTGACGACCTTTGAAAAAGAATTTATCTGACATTGATGGCTCTCATATTGGGTGATGCTTGCTGTACTACTTGTCGTAATATTTGTCGTACTTAATTTACAGCATCGATAATTGGCGCTGTTTTTTGCCGAAACTGAAGTTGAAACTAAAAAGCCGAGACTAAAAAGTTAAGAGTAAAAACTAAACATGAGGCTAGGAAGTCAGAAGCTAAAGAGACGAAACGAGCGCCAATGATACGGGGAAAGTAGTCATTGTGAAATGTGAAAAAGCTTTTTTGAAAATTGTGAGATACTAGGCGGCAAATGACTGCCTCAAACTGCTGTTATAAAGCGTCCCTCTTCAAATTTAATAACCTGTGAATGTTCATTATGAAATTACTTGTCCGCAATCTTACTCGCTCTACAACAGAAGAAGAAATTCGTGATCTATTTGCTGCATACGGGGTGGTGAATGAGTGTGATCTAGTGCTCGATAAAGAAACCGGAAAATCAAAAGGGTTTGCTTTTGTGGTCATGCCTGATGCCAAAGCAGCTAAAACAGCAATGTCAGAGCTGCATGAAAAACGAGTTGCTAAAAATAGAATCCGCGTGAAGTTAGCTAGCTAAGAAAAGTAAACAATGCTGGGTAAAAGTTAAGACTAAAAAGGCCCTAGAGGCCTTTTTTCTTGGTGACGATTCGCTGCATTTCCAAATAAGTAAAAGAGGCCGACCAGGCAATAAGGACTAATCCTACTAAGGCTTCTGAACCTGCAATAAAACGAACATGGCCTACCGGAACTAAATCGCCGTATCCTAGCGTTGTGTAATTCACAAATGAGAAATACACGCAATCAAGCAGCTGGTAGGTGAACTCTCCTGAAATATCACCGACACCCCCGATTTTAAAGGTCAAAAAGTAGACTAGGCCAAAAATCCAAACCTCAATAACATGGATGAATATGATCACTAGCATGCCTATGGGTAGCAACAAACGATGAGGCCAACGGCGTTTGAAGTGATGCTCCGATAAGTGTGTGAGCACTTCGTAATGGATAAGTACCACTAATAAGATGGCAATAATCGTGCTGATGAGTACGGTTAACATAAGTCTGCGGCCATCCAGTCTTAATGATAAATTAAAAGTAATTGCTCAAGGTTTACCTTTTAGGGCTAAAGCCATAATAACCATTTGTGATGAAAGAAAGCAGCTGCCTGTTATTGATTGCGTTCTGTGGAGCGTTTAGGTGTGTTTGAAAAATTATAAGCATCGTTTGTTTGTAGTGCGCCAGATGCGGCAAGCCCGAGTAGTTTTCTAAATTTAGGGCATTCCATATGGCTAGGTGCTGAACATACGGCAGCATGCCTTAATCCGTCTCGCATTGCTGTGAGCTGACGAATTGACTCATCCAGCTCGTCTGCTTTTTCATTGAGTTTGTCACGGTTGATAGTCAACTGGCCTTTTGTGCCTAACATTTCTGCAATTTCATTTAGGGAAAACCCCGCCGTTTGACCCAACGCTATCAGTGCGAGTTGCTCAATAATTCTAGGGCCAAAAACCCGGCGTAAACCACTTCTGCCGACGGACTGAATCAACCCTTTCTCTTCGTAATAACGAATAGTTGACGCAGGAACGCCTGTCTTTTTGACGACTTCAGAAATATCCATAGGAAGCTATTGACTTAAAGTTGACTTTAACTTGTAGGCTAGCAATGCAGTTCTGAAAAATCAATGTAGGAGGCAATTATGAATCTGCTAATCAATACGCTGCTTATCGGAGTAGGTGCAACCCTCGTGATGGATTGTTGGTCCGTTTTACGCAAAGTCTTGCTTGGCGTTGAGCCGCCAAACTGGGGGCTTGTTGGTCGCTGGGTATTTTATTTAGGGAAAGGGCGTTTTTTTCATGATTCGATAAAGCGCACAGAGCCTGTTGTCGGAGAAACAATGATCGGTTGGTGTACGCATTACATTGTCGGCGTACTTTTTGCCCTATTGCTACTGTTGATCTATGGGAACACTTGGTTGAGCAATCCAACACTATTGCCCGCATTAATGGTTGGTTTGTGTACTGTGCTCGCGCCTTTTATGTTAATGCAGCCAGGCATGGGAGCAGGGGTAGCGTCATCAAGAAGCCCTAAGCCTTGGGCTGCAAGAAGCAATAGCATAGTGGCGCATATGGTTTTTGGGCTGGGCCTGTATATAGCGGCCTTAGGGTTGCAAGCACTGCAAGGCTAATCGCTGTTGTATCAATAGATTGAAGAAAATTAGGAGAAAGTGATGTCAATTCCTGCTCGTTATGCACCGCTACTTTTTAGCGCGCTGTTGTCCGCTATTATGGTTTGTATCGTATCTGCGTTTGTTTTACTGATATCTGGAGGGTTAGCGCAAAGTTTCCTAGAGAACTGGGTGAAAAGCTGTTTGACGACATGGCCAGTGGCGTTTCCGACGGTAGCTGTTGTTGCACCTTTGGTGCGAAGGTTGGTGCAGCGGATTACTGCTTAGCGATTAGACAGGGTTCATTGAGTTTAAAAGAAAATGGAGAGCAGCCGGTACACTAATATACCGGCTGTCATTCGTGACTAACTGCTTGGTTGTTTAACTTTACGTAGGTAAGGCTTCACTGTTTCCCAACCGTCAGGATAAATATCTTTGGCGGCTTCGTTACTAACACCCGGTACGATGATGACATCGTCGCCGTTCTGCCAGTTGGCTGGTGTTGCAACTTTGTGCTGTGCAGTTAACTGCATAGAGTCGATAACGCGAAGGATTTCGTTAAAGTTACGGCCAGTGGTCATTGGGTAAGTCATCATCATTTTGATGTTTTTGTCGGGCCCGATAACAAACACAGAACGTACTGTTGCGTTGGTCATTGCGGTACGGTTTTCCGCCGCTTCGTTTTCATCCGCTGGGAACATGTTGTACAGCTTAGCAACGTTTAAGTTGGTATCGGCGATAACTGGGTAAGACACAGAGCAGTTGCCGACTTCTTCTACGTCTTTCAACCATTCTTGGTGATCGGCTACAGGGTCGATGCTAATAGCAATGATCTTTGTATTACGTTGGGCGAATTCTGACTCGATACCTGCCATGTAGCCTAATTCGGTCGTACATACTGGGGTGAAATCTTTAGGGTGAGAAAACAATACCGCCCAGCTATCGCCGATCCAGTCGTGGAAGTTAATCGTTCCTTGCGTGGTTTCTGCCGTAAAGTTCGGCGCTTGGTCATTGATACGTAGAGACATCACAATATCCTTTATAGTTATGCTGGAGAGTTATGCTGGCTTATTGCCTAATTATACGAAATAGCCAGTTATACGGAACAGCGAGTGTGAAGCAAAATACCGCCCTAGATCATACCGCTGCTAAGGCCTAAAATCTAAATGGGGGTGATTTCTGGAGAAACAAGCATATTAAATCCAGCGTCGAACCCTTCTTTTATATTCGCTGTATTGGTCACCAAATAAAGCCGATAGTGCGGCTTCCTCTGGTTTTATTTGTAGGTGATTGATATAGAGAACGAAACCGCAGATTCCAAGGATTGTTAGCGGTGCTGATAGAAAACACGCCCAAGCTGCGAGAAAGAGACAAGACCCTAGATACATTGGGTTGCGAGTAAACCGATAAATACCCTGAGTTACTAAACGAGTTGTGTTGTGCGGCGCTAAAGGGTTGATGGTGGTCTTGGCAGTAAAAAAGGTGATGAGGGCAATCAGGTCGAGCGCGAGTCCCAAGCCTGTTAAGAGTAACGCCAAAACCAATTGATTGGAGTCGCCGAAGTTAAGGGTTGGTGTGAAAGGTGCTAGCAACCACATTAAAAAACCAAAGAGTAGAGCGACTAATGGCGGCGGAATTTTCTTTTCAAGACAGGTCATGTTTATCAATTTATTAGCATCCTGCGTTGGTTTGAGGCGGTTAGGCTAACCTCGTTTTATCATTGATTTGGCATTTGTGGCCCAATAAATCTGTTATTAGGTTAAGATAACCTCCTGTTATTGCATCTGCATTCTTTTTCATCCAATAAGCTGTTTTGTCTCGATGATGTTAATGATTAACGCCCATATTAGTATTCCCGAAAGTGAGGTTGAGATTACCTTTATCCGCGCTCAGGGTGCGGGTGGTCAAAATGTCAACAAGGTGTCTAGCGCGGTACATTTGCGGTTTGATGTTGGCGCATCATCTTTGCCCAGTGTTTATAAAGAACGTATCTTGGCGACAAAAGACTCTCGCTTGAGTAAAGAGGGGGTGATGATTATTAAAGGGCAGCAGTTTCGTACTCAAGAAAAAAATCGTGAAGATGCGTTAAAACGTTTGGTCTCTTTTATTCAGGCCGCAGTCAAAGTGGATAAAACCCGAGTGGCCACAAAGCCAAGCTACAGCGCTCAGCGTAAGCGGGTTGAAAGCAAAACCAAACGTGGACAAGTGAAGCAGTTACGCGGCCGCGTTGATCACTCCTCCTAATCGGTTAATTAGCTTTTTGGTTTATCTAAGTTTCTAGCGTTTGTGCTAATTGCTGCAATCGATACATGCTTTGATAAATACCATCATGGTGCGTCATTAGTTCATTGTGAGTACCAGATTCGGCCAGTTGCCCGTGGGATAACACCCAAATTTTGTCGGCTTGCTGAATTGTAGACAGACGATGGGCAACCACAACCATGGTGACTTCACCCTGTAATGCTTTTAATGCTTGTTGAACCGCTTGTTCGGTTTCGCTATCGACGTTGGCTGTCGCTTCATCTAGCAACAAAATCTTCGGTTTGGCGGCTAATGCGCGAGCAATAACTAATTGTTGACGCTGGCCTGTTGATAGGCGAGTGCCACGCTCACCTAGCAAGGTAGCGTAACCATCGGACAAATCATCAATATAGTCGCTTAGTCCTGCTGCTTTAGCTGCAGCTGCAATCGCGCTTTGGTTCAAATTGCGCCCCATGTCGATGTTTTCTGCAATGGTCGCCGCTAGAATAAAAGGTTCTTGTGGAACGATAGCAATCCCTTGGTGAAGTGCTTGCTGGCTAAGGTGATGTAAAGGATGGTTATCAATGCTCAGCGAGCCTGTACTGGGCTGATAAAAATTTAAGAGCAGGCTTAATAACGTACTTTTACCACTGCCCGTGTGCCCAACAATGGCGTGAAACTCCCCTGCAGGGACTGAAATATCGAGATTTTTAAGGACTGGTTTGTTTGCTTGGTAGGCAAAGCAGAGCTGCTCAATAGTAATTGTGCCTTGGCTGATTTCTGCACCTGTTACGCTGTTTTTCTCAACGTTTTCATGCAGTAATTCATAGACACGATCACCGGCAACCATCGCCTGCTGATATAAATTGAAACGCTGAGTGATCTCTGCCACAGGGTCTGTAAAACGACTGAGATAGCTTAAAAAAGCGTAGAGCACACCGATTTCCGCAATGCCTGACTGTAGTTGAATATCAAATACCAAAATAACCCCAACCAAAATGACAATGCTCAGCAGATCAATAGCCGGCCGAAGAAGCGCTGCGCTGGCCTTGATGGTGCGTCTTCTGGCGGCCCAATAGGCATGATTATATTGTTCGAACTCTTGAGTGAAGCGTTGTTGTTGAGCGGCCGCTTGGATAACGGCCATTCCAGAAATCGATTCGCTAATGCTGCCATTAATTTCAGAGCGATGCTGCTGGCTTTCTGCCATAGGGGGACCGCTTAATCGTTGATACAGCATTATCACGCAAACAACTACGGGGATGAGGATTAAGCTAACCAGCATTAACTGAACATTCAGAAATGCCATGGCGATGATGATGCCGATCAGCAAAATACTGTTAGCTAATACGACCGATAAAAACTGCACATAGAGGTTTTTGATTGCCTCGGTATCATTGGTGATACGACTCACGAGTTGCCCCGTCAGGTGCTTATCAAAAAATTGCATGGGGAGCCGGATCACATGCTCAAAGGCTTGTTGTCGAATCGCTTTCACCGCATTTAGCGCTATCGTGCTAAACCTCAGCATTTGTTGATAGCGAATCCAGATCCCGACGTATTGAGTCACAATGTAAATGACTAAGAGTGTCACTAATGCACTCACGTCATAGTTTTTAGGCATTAGGTAATCATCAATGAATATCTTGGCCAAAATGGGGCCGGTCACATCTGCCGCAACTGCTAACACCAATAGGAGTAAGGCTTTAATGAGTAACGGTTTATCTTGATAAACATGGTTTAACAGCAACCGGAAGGTTTTGTTTTTGCTGCTTGTTGAAGCTGTGTTGCTAGGTTCTGTATTGCTAGATTCTGTATTGCTACGTTCTGTATTAGTAGTGTCAGAATCCGGTTTTGTTGGTGCAGTCGCATTGTCACTCATGGCTTTTGCTCCTGCGGTTTTTCAGACGATACCGGTGTGCTGGCGTTTGAAGCGTCAGTTTGTGTCTCAATTAACTCTTCAACGTGCTCTAACTTTGCCTCTAACTGCTGGTATTGCCACATTCGTTGATACCAACCGTTGTGATCAAGGAGGTCGGAGTGAGTTCCTTGCTCGCTGATTTCACCCTGTTGCAGCACGGCGATGTGGTCGGCATGGCGAATGGCAGAAAGGCGATGGCTTACCATGATGCAAGCTTGGGTATGCTCAAGGTCAGAAAGTGCGGATTGTAAGTGGCTGAGAATGTGTTGTTCGGTGTTCACATCAACCGCTGAAAGTGCATCATCGAGCACTAAAATGGGCGCTTTCGTTAGTAAGGCGCGGGCTATACAAAGGCGCTGTCGTTGTCCACCAGAAAGCGTTAAACCTCGCTCACCAACTAGCGTATCGTAACCTTGAGGGAAGGTTAGGATATCGTCATGAATACAGGCTAAACGGGCGGCTCGTTGAATGTCCTCGCGACTGGCCTTTGGGTCTGCAAGCGCGATGTTGTCTGCAATACTGATACTAAATAGAAATGGGTCTTGAGGCACGTAAGCGAAAAGGCGCCGATAAGCTGTGAGCTCGAAGTCTTGGATCGCTTGGCCTGAAAGAGTGATGTGCTCTTTTCTTGTTTCCCACTGCCGCATTAATAGCTGCAGCAACGTGGTTTTCCCGCTACCTGTAGGTCCGGTAATACCAATAACACTGCCTTTGGCTAAACTGAGATTAATGTGGTGAAGACAGTCTGTTTTTTGTTGAGGGTAAGCGTAAGTCAGGTTATTTATCTCAATTCTCAGAGCATTTTTTTCTGCATAAGTCGCAGGGTCTTGTTCCCCTGTGTTTTTGATGCTGTCAGGGATTTCCAGAATATGCTCGACACGTTTGTACGCAGCATTACCGCGTTCGACAATATTTAATAACCAACCGAAGGCCCACATTGGCCAGATAAGTTCACCCATATAAAGAGTGAAAGAGGTGAGATTGCCCACCGTTATTTCGTCATGAGCGATAAGCCAGCCACCAAACCCGAGCGCTAAGGCAAATGCGGTGGACATGCACAAAAAGATTGTTGGCTCGAATAAAGCTTCGGTCTTCGCTACTTTGTAGTTGCTCTTGGCGGTTTGGTCTGCAATGTCTTCAAAGGCAGCAGACTCTAGGTTTTCACGCCCCATCGCTTTTACCATTCGTATCCCTGAAAGGGTTTCCTGAGTTTTTTCATTTAAGCGGGAAAACTGTTCCAGAGAAGTGTGAAAGTGAGAGTGAAGTCGTTTGGAAATACGGTAGAAGCAATACCCCATCAACGGAAAGGGGAGTAATGCAATGGCAGATAGTCGCCAGTCAATGACAGCGAACATCATGATTAAAACCAAACAAAGTGTTAACGCACCATCAAAACCGGTGAGTACGCCGTCACCCGCGGCTATTTCTACGGCATCAATGTCATTAGTGGCGCGAGCCATTAGATCGCCGGTGCTGTGCTGGCTAAAAAAGGCTTGGCCTTGGTGAGTAAGGCGTTGGTAGTAAGAAGAGCGAATTAAACTACCCAGCTTGTAAGACGTACCAAAAAGTAAAATTCGCCATACATAACGAAAGCAATAAATGGCAAGGCCAAGGCCAATGAGTAATGCCAGTTTCCAGTAGAGCGGGGTATTGTGATCAGGGCGATCTTCAGCAATCAGTTGATCAACGGTTTGCCCAACCAGCCAAGGAATGATCAAACTTAAAAAAGCGACAATGGCTAATAAACACAAAGCGACAAGGTAGGTGCCTTTATTGGCGCGGAAAAACCAACCAAGTTGCAAGAAGATCGACATGGTCTGCCTATTTAGAAAACCAGCATATTTAAAAAAACCAACATCACTGAGTTAAAGTCATGTTGGTTGCACGCGAAGAAGCCCAGATAAGTAGGCTTCAATAACTTATTTAGTGTTGATGTCCGCCTGGGCCATGAACGTGACCGTGCTCGACTTCTTCATCAGAGGCGTCGCGCACATCGACAATTTCGATGCCAAAGGTTAAATCTTGGCCAGCTAGTGGATGATTGGTATCGATATCAACTGTTTTTAATCCCATCTTGATAACGATGCCTGGCATGATTTCACCGTCTTTTGTGAATTCAACCAAGGTGCCAGGCTCAACCCGACGCTTTATAGCTTCTTGGCCCGGTAGTTTCACGTTTTTAAGGGCGACTCGTTCTTTGGCATTATCGAAACGCTTACCATAGGCTTCTTCTGGTGTCAGGGTGACTTCGTAGCTGTCACCGGCTTGTTTACCTTCCATCGCTTTTGTTAGGCCTTTCAAAAAACCAGGGTGTCCGTGCAGGTAAACGGTTGGGTGTTCAGGTACAGAGCGCTCTAGCTCGATCCCTTGATCGTTTTTGAGTACGTAGTGAAAAGTCACAACTTTATTTTTACTGATTTCCATAAATAACCTAACTGGGAAAATAAACGAATGGAATGAAGTCGGTGGGTAAGTTAGGAGCTGGACGACTCTATTTTGGTGATCACGAGTTCTGTCTTTTTCTTACCTTTGTCTTTTGTCTGCAGGTATTTAACCAGCAAATAATCATGTTCCTTTGAAAACCATAGCCAAGTTTCGCGATCGTTCTTATTACCGTAAAGTCGTTTAACTTTGATGGCATCAATAAGGCCAAGCTTGGTGTCAATTTGCTCTTCACCAATAATAAGAAAACGGTATATTTTCAGAACACCGCCGTCTGCAACCGCATACTCAAAAGTTTTTTTTAGCGGGTTCAGACTGCTTTTTTGCTGTTCTTTTAAATCGATCCGAAGCTGTAGCTGAAAGTTTAGTTTATCAAGAGTGCCTTCTTCTATTGAATAAGACCAAGGTTTACCTTCGACATCATTAGTCACTTTTTGGTTATTCCAATCAAACGCCAGTAGTGCATGCCGTTTGGAGCCGAAGGCTTTGCGCTGGTATTCATAACGTGCCGAGACGAGTTGATCTTTAGTGTTTGTGAACTCGCTGGTTTCTACAACGCTGGCAAAAAAGTTATCTGCGGTTTGGCTTAGCTGCCAATGATCGTCATTTAGCCGTTTTAGTTCGCGAACAGCATCAGCTGATACTGAGCCCAAGTCTGCATGGTAGTAGGCTTTAAAAGGTTCAACGTCTGCAGCGATAGCGTTAAGCGCGCATAGTGTAAATGGCAGTAATAACGAGGCGAATTTAAATGAGCGAAGAGCCATAAATCATGACTCCCGCCTATCTAGCTGCAGCCCTGTGTTAGGTAACGGTGTGCCATCAAGCTGCGGCGTATTATCTTCGTAGCGCAGTCGGCCCTCGATGAACCACTTGACCGCTAACGGGTATATCAGGTGTTCTTCAGCTTGCACCCGAGAGGCAAGACTCTCAGCAGTATCGTTTGACTTAACGTCAATGACCGCTTGGATAATTAACGGGCCGCCATCAAGTTCGTCAGTCACAAAATGAACGCTGACCCCGTGGGCTTTTTCGCCGTCATCAATAGCACGTTGGTGAGTATGTAAGCCTTTGTATTTAGGCAGCAGAGAAGGGTGAATATTGAGCATCCGTCCTTGATAGCGGCGCACAAAATCGCTGGTCAAAATCCGCATAAACCCAGCTAATACGACGAGATCAGGTTGGTAGTCATCAATCTGTTTAATTAATGCGGCATCAAAGAGTTCACGGCTAGCAAAGTCTTTGTGGTCCAGCGTGTGTGCAGGAATCCCTTGATTCTCTGCACGCTCTAAACCTTTTACATTCGGACGATTGCTGATAACGGCGGCGATGTCAGCTTCGATATCGCCAGCGCTAATCGAGTCAATAATGGCTTGTAGATTACTTCCGCTGCCAGATATTAAAACGACAATTTTCGGAGCTTCTGGGGTTCCTTCCATATGCTTACTTTAGACCAACTAGTTCCACTTGTTCTTCTTCATCACCTAGTGGTTCGATTTGACCAAGCACAAAAGGTTCCTCGCCTTCAGCACGCAGAATAGAAAGGGCTTCTTCTACTTTCTCTTGAGGCACACTGATCACCATACCAACGCCACAGTTTAGTGTGCGGTACATCTCGCGTTCTTCAACATTGCCTTGTTCTTGAAGCCAGTTGAAAATAGCAGGGCGACTCCAAGCGGTTACGTCTATAACAGCTTTCGTGTTTTCAGGGAGAACACGAGGGATGTTCTCAAGTAAACCACCGCCAGTGATGTGAGAAAGCGCAGTAACTTCTGACTCTTTGATGAGCTTCAACAATGGTTTGACATAAATGCGGGTTGGCTGCATTAGCGCATCTGCTAAGGTACCGTCGCCAAAGGGCGCGTGAATATCAGCGCCACGAACATCAATGATTTTACGGATTAACGAATAGCCGTTGGAGTGTGGGCCTGAAGACGGTAAGCCAATGAGTACATCACCGGTTTGTACTTTTGAACCATCTAAAATCTCGTCTTTTTCGACAATGCCCACACAGAAACCCGCGAGGTCGTAATCTTCGCCGTCATACATGCCTGGCATTTCTGCGGTTTCACCACCGACCAAAGCACATCCCGATAGCTCGCACCCTTCGCCGATGCCGTTAACAACGTCTGCTGCAATATCGACATTCAACTGGCCAGTGGCGTAGTAATCGAGGAAGAAAAGCGGTTCTGCACCAGCCACGACCAAGTCGTTGACGCACATTGCAACGAGATCGATACCGATTTTATCGTGCTTGTTGAGATCCATTGCGAGGCGAAGCTTCGTGCCTACACCATCAGTGCCTGATACTAATACAGGTTTTTTGTAACCTTCTGGAATCTCACAGAGCGCGCCAAAACCACCAAGGCCGGCCATAACTTCTGGGCGACGAGTGCGTTTGGCGACACCTTTAATGCGATCTACCAGTGCGTTTCCGGCGTCAATGTCGACACCAGCATCTTTATAACTGATGGATGAGGTATTGGCGTCTGTGGTCATATTTTGTGTATCTCTTAAGCACGTAAAATTAGCGGTGAATTCTAGCAGGTTGTCGAGGATAGAGCCATGAGAAGAGCACCTGCAAATACTCAGAATTTAAATAAAATGTGGAAATGGGATCAGAGCAATGAATGTCGGTTGATCTCCGTGTATGATGCTTTCAAACCATTCTTTATAGATCGGCGTAAGGCTCATTAACGCGAGCTTTGCGACAATAGATTTGGAGACACTCTGCTTGAAAACAGCAAGATATCAATCTCTTAGTTTTAAGTGCTTAACAATAATGTTGAGTGTTTTTCTGTTTGCTAGTGTCGCGAAAGCGTCGAAGGTGGCTGATTTATACACAGCGGAGGTTTTGGTCGCGGAGCAATCGGTGACGGTGGCGCCTAGTGTCGCACGTCAAGCCCTCGAACAAGTGTTGGTCAAAGTCACCGGGCGTCGTGACGTATTGAACTTCCCTCGCTTACAGCCACTACTTTCCGATCCGCTTCCTCTAATTCTCAAATACAGTTATGTGGCTACTAATACGCCGATTACTGACGCGCAGGGACACGAACTACTAGCGCAGCGTTTAGTGGTGGAATTTAGCCAAGGATTATTAGACCAGAAACTTCGTGAGTTAGCCGTTCGCCCATTAGGTAATAATCGACCTGGTGTGTTGGTGTGGTTAGTGGAAGAAAAAGGCGGCGACCGCGAATACCTCGGTTTAGAAGATGACCCAGTGGTGCTTAACGCACTACGTGCTGCTGCTGCAGGCCGCGGTTTGCCAGTGTTTCGCCCGTTACTCGACATTGAAGACACGACCGCCTTGCCGGTGAGTGATAGTTGGGGCTTTTTCACAGACAGCATTCGTAGCGCGTCAAAGCGTTACCAACCAGACTCTATTCTTGTCGGACGCCTTTTTTCTCAATCAGGACAATGGCGAACACAGTGGTTACTGTTATGGGGAAATGACGTTACACAGTTTTCTGGACAAGGCACTCGTTTAAGAGATCAGATGACTAATGCGGTGAACTCGGTGGCAGATAAGCTATTTGCAGACTTTGTTCGACCTTCAATGGGCTCGTCAGAAGATGGTTATTTAGTTGAAGTTGAGGGCGTTTCGCACCTTGGAGATTACTTTCAGATTACGGATTTCTTAAAAGACCTTCCTGCGATTGAGAGTGTGATAATAGAAGCGGTCAATGCCGATCAGTTGCTATTAAGAGTGAATGTAGCCGGCACCATCGAGCAACTTAAACGATCATTGAGCTTGAACCAGCGGCTGTTACCGGAACAGGTACTTGATGCACAAGGGAGCGTTTCAGCGACTGCGTTACGTTATCGCTGGCAAGGATAGTCTATGAGTGATTCACAACGCTGGTTTATACTTTGCGTATTCCTCATTTTTGGCGCGTTAGTCTATTTATTAGAGCCTATTCTTTTTCCATTTCTATGCGGGTTTCTGCTGGCTTATTTGTGGGACCCTGTCGCTGATAGACTAGAAGCCAAAGGCTGTAGCCGAACGTTGGCCGTGGTTATTGTCTTTACGCTATTTACGATTGTGCTTGCCCTTCTTTTATTCTTATTGATTCCTATGCTTGGTCGTCAGTTTGATGCTTTTGGGCAACGGATTCCTTTGTTTTTTGATCGCTTAGACACGGTAGTGTTTCCTTGGATGGAGTCTACGCTGGGCGTTGACCCGCGTTCTTTGGATCTGCAGAAAATCAGGGATGTACTGCAAGACCATTGGCGTCAAAGCGGCAATATTGCGACTCAAATTATTACCAAAACATCAGCGTCCGGTCTTGCGTTAATGGGTTGGTTGGCAAATCTGGTGCTGATTCCTGTTGTTCTTTTTTATCTTTTGCGTGACTGGGACATTATGATTGCCAAGATTAAAAGCTTACTGCCTTTGAATATCGAGCCGAAAGTTAGCCGTTGGGCGAAAGAATGCGACGACGTGCTTGGTGCTTTTATCAAAGGGCAGTTGCTGGTGATGGTGTGCTTGGGTGTTGTCTATTCTATCGGTCTGACATTTATCGGCCTTGATGTCGCCTTGCTCATTGGTATGTTGGCCGGTTTAGCCAGTATTGTTCCATATATGGGTTTTATTGTCGGTATCATTGCTGCTGCCATCGCGGCTTATATGCAATTCCATGATGTATTTCATCTGTTATTAGTGCTGGGCGTATTTGGTGTTGGTCAAATGCTTGAAGGCATGGTGCTTACCCCATTGCTGGTTGGTGATAAAATTGGACTGCACCCTGTGGCTGTAATCTTTGCTGTGATGGCGGGCGGGCAGCTCTTCGGTTTTACCGGCGTCTTACTGGCTTTACCCATTGCCGCGATTATTATGGTGTTGTTACGTCACCTACATGAAGGCTATTTGATTAGTGGTATTTACACGGCGCCTCATCATCAAGCTAAGGCTGATGACATAGCAGGGCCTTCTCAAAACAATGATGCAGTTTAAATAAAGAAAAACTTATTGTGATAGCCTCTTCTTTACCACCGCAATTACCGCTAAGTGTACGTCTTCGCGACGATGCGCGGTTTGATAATTTTATTGATGATGGTAACGAGCCTGTGTTGATGGCGTTGCGGTCATTAGTATCTGATATCCCCCTAGATAACTTTATGTATTTGTGGGGTTCTCCTGGCGCAGGTTGCAGCCATTTGTTACAAGCAGCTTGCCAGCACTTTTCCGAGAATCATAGCGACCATGTTTGCAGTCGTGTTGCTGATGCTTCTTCAGAAAGCTATGGCCATACCTTTTATTTGTCGGTGGCAGAAGTGATCGATCATGGCCCTGAGGTTTTAGAATCATTAGAGTCTGTCGACTTGCTTTGTATTGACGATATTCAGCTAATGGTCGGGCGAGAAGATTGGGAACAGGCGTTTTTCCATTTATTTAATCGTCTACGAGATCAAGGTAAGCGCCTCCTTGTAGCGGCTAAGCAAAGCCCTGCTGAACTTGATATTCAGTTGCCGGATTTACTGTCGCGACTTCGCTCTGGGCTTTGCTTCCAGTTACACAGCCTTTCTGACGAGAGTAAATGTGCAGCATTAATGCAGCGAGCCAAACTCCGCGGCTTAGAACTTAATGAAGAGGCCGCACATTACGTACTCAGCCGACACCAGCGTGACACCGGAGCGTTGTTTGATGCACTTGATTTGTTGGATGAAGCCTCGCTCACAGCCAAGCGCAAACTGACCATCCCTTTCATTAAATCCGTGTTTAACTGGTAAACGGATTCTATTTATACGTAACTAAGAGTTTTTGTTATGAGCCGAACTGAGCGAGATTTCTTTCAGCGTACCGATGAAGATCAGCAAGCGTTTTTAACGCAAACATGGTGTGACCACTGTATGGCCGCCGATTTAGGGATGACCGACCCTCAAGAGTATGAAGAGGAAGGAGTGTTGGTTATTGAAGGGACGTGTAAAAAATGTGGTAACCCTGTAACCACTGAACTGACAGATGATGAGCTGTAATTACGCCACTGCTGATTTTCGACCGAATGAGAATAGAGAACGCCAATGTTTACCTGTGAAATTGTTAACTATCGCCACCCGCAACAGGCTAAAGATCTGATTAACTTACTTGATCACTATGCGCGAGATCCGATGGGTGGCGGTAAACCGATCACAAAGACGGTGCGTGAAAACTTAGTCAATGAACTGGCACGTTTGCCCCATGCTTTTAGTGTAATGGTGTACGAAGGGGATAAAGCGGTCGCTTTGACGAACTGTTTTGAAGGGTTCTCAACATTTAAAGCGCAGCCGCTAATCAATATCCATGACGTTATGGTGCATAGTGATTACCGCGGTAAAGGATTAAGTAAAATACTGCTCGCGAAAGTGGAAGAAATTGCTAAAGCAAGAGGGTGTTGCAAGGTGACACTGGAAGTTCTAGAGGGTAATCATGCTGCGCAAAAAGCGTATCAGTCATTTGGTTTTGAAGGCTACGAACTTGACCCTGCCAGTGGCAAGGCCATGTTCTGGCAAAAGATGCTCTAGTGAGTGGTTGTTGCAGCCTGGGCTTTCAGATCCTTACCGTACCAACGTACATAAAGCATGGCTGTGGTGAACAGCAGAATCGTTAATACCGACTCGCCCACACCAAAAATCATTTGTACCGGCGACATTGACCAAATAACTCCGCTGCAGAAATACACCAAAATCACAAAACATAACCATACGCAGGTGCGCTGCTTACCCATGAGCACGCCTGGGAGAAATAGCGCTAGTGGTATTACCTGAATCAACGTAATGGTAATGGGGTTTGCTGTTGGCGGTGGTGATATAGCTAGTGTCCAGGCGCTGATAAAACCGATCAATACGATCAATAGAATTTGTGTTAACAGCAAAGCAATTTTTGCTTTACGAGCAAAAGGGGTCATAAGTGATTCCAATTATTGATTCGGGCTATTCGCCTTTTAAACATCTGCTGAATGCTTTATGCGTCTAGGGTGCAGTATTATAACGTTGTCTGCCGGCTGATCACCATTTAATGGGTTGCGAGTTTTACGGCAAGTTCGGCAATTCGTTTCCCTTGGGCAAAACACAGTTGTTGTTCAATTTCGGTAAAGTTTGCATTGCTTTTTTCACCGGTAACCCGCGTTGCGCCATAAGGTGTTCCTCCAGCGGTGGTATTAAGTAAACCAGATTCACTGTAAGGCACACCCGCCAGCACCATGCCGTGATGGAGCAGTGGCAACATCATTGAAAGTAGCGTTGTTTCTTGCCCGCCGTGCAGACTGGCGGTAGCGCTGAACACACCAGCAGGCTTACCTACTAAAGTGCCGGTCATCCACAAGTTTGATGTTTGATCGAGAAAATACTTCAGCGGTGCCGCCATATTGCCAAAGCGTGTGGGCGAACCAAGAAATAAACCGCTGCATTGTGCTAAATCATCATTACTGCAGTAGACTGCGCCGGCAGTGGGGACTTCCGGCTCAGTGGCTTCGCAGTTCGCTGAAACAGCAGGAACTGTACGTAAGCGTGCTTCTATCCCTACAGATTCAATGCCTCTAGCTATTTGCTGAGCCATCGCTTCGGTTGTACCTGTACGGCTGTAATATAAAACCAGAATGTAGGGTGCGGAGACTGTTGCCATTATGTGAAGTCCAGCACGTTTTCTGGAGGGCGACCGATCACAGCGCGAGTATCAGAAATTGCAATAGGGCGCTCGATTAGGCGAGGGAACTCGATCATAGCGTCGATGAGTTGATCGTCAGACAAAGAAAGGTCCTTCAGGTTATTCGCTTTGTATTCATCTTCACCTTTGCGAAGTAACTCGCGAGGAGTGATCGCAAGTTTATCCAATACCGTCACTAATTCTTCACGGCTGGGTGGATTTTCCAGATAAAGGCGAATTTCAGGCTCAATCCCTTTTTCTTGTAATAAGGCTAATGCTTGGCGAGATTTAGAGCATCGAGGGTTATGGTACAAAGTAATTGTGGTCATAATATCAGTCGCTTAACTCGGGGAAACCTTAAGGGCAAACAACGCTCTTAGAGAATTACGCTATTTTGTTGCCAAATGAACCGCTATTCTAAACTGCAACTACGCTGAGGCAAGGATTAAGATGAATACACTTAGAAAAGACAATAATAAGGCCGAGTTTGGGTTGAATAACTTGAAGCTTGGCGTGCGTTTTGTCGTGTATTTATTCCGTCAGTTTTTAGCGAACAAAGGAGCGTTGAATGCTGCTGCATTAACGTACACCACTTTATTTGCGGTTGTTCCTTTGCTGACAGTCACTTACACAATGATCTCTTCGATACCTTCTTTCAATGAATTTGGTGTGCAGATAGAAGACCTGATTTTTGAGAACTTCATACCTACAACCGGCTCTGCAGTGCGAGGTCATTTATTAGAGTTTGCAACGCAAGCCCGTAGTTTAACCGCAGTGGGTATTGGCTTTTTGATCATTACAGCGTATTTGATGATCAAAACTATAGAGGCTGCTTTTAATCGCGTTTGGCGAATCCAACGATCCAGAAAAGGGGTTGCGAGCTTTCTCCTCTACTGGGCTGTTCTTAGCTTGGGTCCGTTGTTGCTCGGTCTAGGGTTTGCGCTGACTTCTTATATCGCCTCGCTCCCTTATATTAGTGATGCAACATCATTTGCAGGGCAGTTTGGTGCATTACGGTTGTTACCGATTATTACCAGCGCAGCGGCATTTACGTTGTTGTATGCGGCGGTACCTAACTGCCATGTGCCGTTTCATCACGCGTTAGTCGGTGGTTTTGTTGTTGCCTTGATTTTTGAAGGTGCGAAACAAGGCTTTACGTTATTTGTTACGCAATTTCCTTCCTACCAACTTATTTATGGTGCTTTTGCTGCGGTTCCTCTCTTTTTGCTGTGGATTTATATTTCGTGGATTATTGTCTTGCTAGGTGCCGAACTGGTGAGAGCTATTTCTTACTTTCAAGAAGATGCTTATGAAAGCTCATCGAGAAAGTCTGGCTGGTTGTTACTCATTTTAGAAACGCTTTGGCTTAGTCACCGGGAAGGTCAGGCGGTAAGTAACAAAGTGTTGAAAAAAGGTTTTCCTCGGTTATCAGCGGCAAATCGTGACGAATATATCCTTTTGCTGACAGAAGCCAAACTCATTGAGAAAACTCAAGAGGGCGATTTTGTACTCAATAAAGATCTTAATCATTTACCGTTGATTGAGTTGTTCCACTATTTCCCTTGGCCATTACCGAAAAAAGTCACGCTGGTAGTTGATAGGCCGTGGTTAGCCCCGTTGAACGCTCAGCTTAAAGCTTTTGATGATAGTCGGGCCGCGCATTTTGAGCAGCCGCTTGCGGCGGTGTTTGCCGAGGATGAATCCTCAGCGTCTGCTGCGTCTTAGTCTTGATATCGACGCTGCGCAGCGTAAACCTTGTTAGGGTATTTCATTTTCCCGTAGCTGCCGTTATAGCGAGCTAAAGCTTCGGTGATATTGTTCTTCGATCTTTTAAGATAATAACTAAGAATGGTACAGCCGTAGCGTAGGTTGGTGTCAATATCCATTAGGTTGTCTTTCGGACGGCCTATCTCTTTTTTCCAAAAAGGCATAATTTGCATTAGCCCTTGTGCACCGACAACAGAAATCGCGAAACGCTGAAATAAGCTTTCTGTATGAATAACGCCGAGAACTAAGTCTATGGGTAGGTTAGCCCGGTTGGCTTCTCTGTGTGCGACACGCAGAATATGGATACGCTCCTGATCATCTTCAATGTAGCGAGAAGTGCGGTTAGACATATCTGCTAACCAGACTTGTGCGTCAAAGTGATCTTCAAAACTGGATGCTTCACCCGCGGCTTCTTTCAATAAAGCCAGCAATTCGGGGTCAATTTGTTCTGCCGCCCATGTTGAAGTGCACAAAGCTATCCAGAGGGTTAAGACGCTAAATATTCGTAGACTCATTCTTTGTTGCCAATGACAAAGTTAGACCTACAGTTTACTGCCCTTAGAGCAAAAAAAAACGGGGAAGGCCCCGTTTTTATGTTCATTTGCGATAGGTCAGTGATTTCGATAAAAACCTATCGTTTATTTAGCGACGGATATGGTTTTTTAGAAACTCAGAAATTCCATCTGCTGGAATGTCCTGACGGTCTTCATCGCGGCGCCCTTTATACTCTAAGGTGCCGTTCTTTAATCCGCGGTCACTGATGACCACACGATGAGGAATGCCCATTAACTCCATATCTGCGAACTTCACCCCAGGGCGCTCTTTGCGATCATCAACAAGTACGTCGTAGCCAGCTTCAGTTAACTGGGCATACAGCGCTTCTGTGGTTTTATGTACATCGTCAAATTTTTCTGGGTTCAATGGAATCAGCGCAATATGGAAAGGGGCAATGGTATCAGGCCAGATTATCCCGTTCTCATCATGGTTTTGCTCGATTGCTGCGGCTACGACTCGGGTCACACCAATGCCGTAACAACCCATTTCCATGACGACTGCTTTGCCATTTTCATCAAGTACTTTTGCGTTTAGGGCTGCACTGTATTTATTGCCAAGCTGGAAAATATGGCCGACCTCTATACCGCGCTTAATAACAATGTGGCCGGTGCCGTCAGGGCTTGGATCACCTTCTACAACGTTACGAAGATCAGCAATGGCAGGTACAGCGAGATCGCGTTCCCAGTTAATACCGAAGTAATGCTTCCCATCGATATTTGCGCCCGCACTGAAGTCACTAGAGTGAGCTACGGTGCGATCAATAATACAAGGGATAGGCAAGTTGATTGGGCCAAGAGAACCTGGGCCTGCATTCAGTAGTTGGCGAATTTCTTCTTCAGTAGCCATGCGAAGAGGCTCAGCGACTTCTGCTAATTTTTCGGCTTTGATCTCGTTTAGCTCGTGGTCACCGCGGACAAGCAGGGCAACGAAATCAGCTTCGCTTTCTTCGGATGCAGCAACGATGAGGGTTTTCACTGTTTTTTCGATAGCTATATCAAACTGCTCAACCAGCTCTGCTATCGTTTTGGCGTTAGGGGTGTCTACGAGCGTCAATTCTTGGGTCGCAGCCGGTCTTGCGCCTATTGGCATCAATGCTTCTGCTGTTTCGATGTTAGCGGCGTAATCGCTGCTGTCGCTGAAGGCAATGTCGTCTTCGCCAGATTCTGCCAATACATGGAACTCGTGAGATGAGTTACCACCAATGCTGCCTGAGTCTGCCTGCACAGGTCTAAAGTCCAACCCTAAGCGGTCAAAAATACGAGTGTATGTGGCGTGCATTATTTCATAAGTCTGCTGCAGCGACTCTTCATTAATGTGGAAAGAGTAAGCATCCTTCATGATGAATTCACGGGAGCGCATGACACCAAAACGGGGACGAATTTCATCACGGAACTTAGTTTGTACCTGATAAAAATTAGCAGGGAGTTGGCGATAGCTGCTGAGCTCACGGCGAATTAGATCAGTGATGACTTCTTCATGGGTAGGGCCGATACAAAACGAACGGTTATGGCGGTCATTGACACGAAGTAGTTCTGGCCCATATTGTTCCCAACGTCCCGACTCTTCCCATAGTTCTGCGGGTTGGATGGCTGGCATCAGCACTTCTTGGCCACCGGCACGATCCATTTCTTCACGGATAATAGATTCGACTTTACGTAGTGTACGGAGACCCATCGGGAGCCATGTGTATAGTCCTGAAGCAAGTTTACGAATCATACCTGCACGAAGCATGAGCTGATGGCTGATGACCTCAGCATCGGCAGGTGTTTCTTTTAACGTTGCGATCAAGTACTGGCTGGCGCGCATGGGCTATAGACTCTTTATTATTTGTACACAGACAAATTATTTAAACGGTAAAAATGAATAAGGCGAACATTGTACGAAGGGTTAGTGGATGCAACAAGCCTTCACTGCGAGTTATGTCTATATTGTGCTTCAAGTTCTTGGAGTCGTTGTGCTAGCGCTTCTAATTGATGTTCATTAAATACGTCAATATGGTGTTGCTTTAAATGGGCGGAGGTGACTCCTTGACCTTCTACTAAGGTGTTAGAAAAGGTGCCGTCATAGGTTGCTTCATTACCGCATGAAGGGCTTTTCGATTTAAGTAAGGCAAGGCGAATTTTGTGCTTTTTGCAAAGTGCTACAGCGGCTTCGGCGCCAGCAATAAAAAAGTTGCTGACATCGTGGTTAGCGTTATTCAGCACCGGCACGCTTTGCTGCAATACCGCTAGGCCATCAGCGCCTTGTATTTCTGCAGGCGGGCGCGGGACCGGCAAGCCGCCAGCGACTTCTGGGCATAATGACACAATGCGGTTTTGCGCTTTCCAACGTTGGAATAAGGGGTGTGTAAGTAGTGAGTGTTGTCCATCATAACGAACCTTTTCACCGAGCAAACACTGGCTTACTAATATTTTTTCCAATTGGCCTCCTGGTGTTAAGACGCCCTCTACATAGCATGTTTAGGCTAAGGTGTTAACTCGCCCGCCAACGAGGTAGCCATTGCCAGCGTTATTGCATCGTTTTCTAGACCTAAACTAAAGAGGTGATGTAATTTGCAAAAGCAGCTCTCGAAAGTCATGTCTCTGCCGTTGATTACCCCTGTTTTTGCAAGTGCTGAACCTGTGGCATAACTACCTGGAGCTACGCCACCATAAGGGCATTGAGATAAGTTGACGATGACACATCCTTGTTGGATTTTTGCTTGAATGAGGCGGAGAAACTCAGGATCTTGATCCGGTGCATTACCAACGCCGTAGGAGATTAATATAAAAGCATCCGCTGGATAGTCTAATTGATGCTTTAAATATTCAGCATCAATACCGGGGAATATCCTGATAGGCGCAACGCTATGCTTACCGTATTCCGGTAATTCGAATTTAGGTTCAGCACTAGGTTCGAAGGTGCCAAACTGACTCACTTCAACATTAATGCCGACTTTTCCAATCCATGGGTAATTAGGACTGTCAAAGGCGTCAAACCCTGTGGATTTTACTTTCATTGCTCTGTTACCACGCAATAGCAACCCGTTGAAATAAACACAAACTTCAGTGACTTGTAGTGAGCCAGCTAGATGAATCGCTGTCACTAAGTTGTCTTGCGCATCGTTGCGTAATTCGCTAAGAGGAATTTGTGAGCCGGTGACAATAATGGGCTTATTAAGGCCTTGCAGCATAAATGACAAGGCTGAAGCGGTATAGCCCAGCGTATCGGTGCCGTGTAAAACGATAAAGCCATCATAATTATCGTAATTATGGGCAATTTTTTTAGCCACTACGGCCCAGTCTTTAGGTGTCGCGTTCGTGCTATCGATCAGGTTATCAAGCTCTTCTAAATCATATTCCGGTAACGCAGAAGAAAGGTGCAAAGGAATTTTTTCGGCAATCAGCGACTGGAAGCCCCCCGATGGCACATAACCATCGTCGGATGCTTGCATGCCAATGGTGCCGCCTGTGTACAAAATATAAATGCGCTTTGTCATTGCTGAATACCTGATTTTTGCTTGTTACTGATGATGGAAGCAATTCTTTGAGTAGGCAACAGTTATGGAAAAAGAAGTTAGTAAAAATGAAATTGATGATGAATATTTGGAACATTATAGGGGGTAGGGGATCTTAGGCAAGCAGCAATATAGCTTGCTTTAGAGCGACAGGCGAAAAGATTCGCCTGCCGGAAAAATCTGTGTGTTAAGTGAGAGGTCTGGAGCTTATGTTAGCTCGACAGATTTCTCCATCACTTTGACATATTCTTCAGCGTCTTGTTGACTGCGTGCGAAATAAACAACGCGACTGAAGCGGCTGCTGATGGCCTGGTTGCTGTTCTTGAAACGATGTACCCAGTAACTATTTGGTCCTTTGTTCTCAATGGCATGACGGTGTTTTTGTACGGGTTCGGGTTCAATTGTGATCATTATAGCCTCGCTTTTAGATCGGTTTTTTAAGTTAACAAAATCTATTGTACAGATTGACAAAAGTATTTCTTTGATGCAGGTCACCTTGAAAAGACCCTGCATTCCTTAATGTTATCGTTACTAAGTTAGAAGAACTTAAGGGATAAAGTTCAAATAATTATAGTGATTAGGCAATTAGTGTTTTGAAAACAAGGAAGTTTGGTGTATTGAGCGATTTAAGCATCCGTAATTTGAGGGTTCGAAGGTTTGGGTATCAAGGTCAGGATCGGGATAGTTGTGTAGGGGGCGACTGAAGGTGATGCGGTGATTCAGCGGTAGATATTTAATGACTAGGTATTAACCGATATAAACCTTAGATGGGCGGTTAGTCATACGAGTTACCAGCTCATAGGGTATTGTGCCGCAAGCGTTAGCCACTTCCTTTAGCAAAATGTTTTTGCCCCAACACTCTACGGTGTCGCCAATTGAACAGTTTGGAAGCATGGTGACATCAACAGTGATCATATCCATCGATACTCGGCCCGCCAATGCACAGCGTTGCCCGTTAACCAAGATAGGCGTGCCGCTCGGCGCTTGTCTAGGATAACCGTCGCCATAGCCAACAGGGATTGTGGCAATACGTGTTGGCTTGTCGCAAGAAAAACTAGCGCCGTAGCCGACGGAATCACCGACTGCTACATCTCGAATAGCGATGACTTCAGACTGTAGAGTCATTGAAGGAACTAACTGGCGACTGTACTCATTTTCTTCTGCAAGTGGTGATGCGCCATAAAGCATCATGCCAGGACGAGTCCAGTCGTATTGTGCTTCGGGCCATGCGAGTAAACCTGGGGAGTTACACAGGCTTTTAGGGTATGGGTGGGCTAAAAGTTGATTGAAACAGTGGATTTGTTGCTTAGTGTGGTCTGACTCAGTCTCGTCTGCACAAGCAAAATGGCTCATGATGACTATTGCATGGTTTGGCTTGTGCAACGTGAGTGTATTTAACAGCGAGGGCAATTGATTAGGCTGGAAGCCTAAGCGATGCATGCCTGTGTCGACTTTTATCCAAAAAGTAATCGGTGACTTAAAGGAATGAGCAAGCAACTGGTTGAATTGTTGGTCACTATGCAGGCAAACATCCAATTGAAGCGTGTCTATGCAGTCAAGTTCGCTAGGGTGAAAAAAACCTTCTAATAGGAGTATTTTGCTGTCGATTCCCGAATCTCGTAGAGCGACGGCTTCTTCAATACTAGCAACGGCATAACCGTCAGCAATGTTACTTAGTTTTTCAGCAACTTGCCGTGCACCATGGCCATAAGCATTGGCTTTGACTACGGCTAAGGTTTTACTGTTTGGCGCGAGCGATTGTGCAAGCAGATAGTTTTGACGTATCGCGGCAAGATCAACAATCGCTTTAGTGGGGCGCGCCATAAAAAGTCCGTTAGCTAGCGGTTAGCTCGCTTCTAAAGCTTCATCAAGTAATTCTTTGATGCTGCGTTGACGATCATGATCCCCTAATTTAATCCCATTAAGGAAGAATGTGGGCGTTCCTGTTGCGCCAGATTGAACCGCTTGTGTTGCAGACGCTTTGATCTTTTGAGCGGTTGCTTCGTCAGCGATGCATGACTCAAATTTCGTCATATCTAGCTGAAGGTTTTTTGCGAATGCCACTGGCGAGTTTTCATTAAGTTGATTCTGGTTTTCGAACGCCATATTGTGAAATTCCCAGAACTTATCTTGTTGGTTGGCACAATAAGCGCCTTCTGCAACTTTACGAGAAATCCCTGATTGGTTGATAGGGAAGTCCATAAAGACAAAACGCACTGTGTCTTTATAGTCAGGAAGCGTTTGGGCGAGTTCGTTAAAGCTTTCAAGGCAATGTCCGCATTGGTAATCACCAAACTCAATAAGGGTCACTTTTGCATCGGCTGGCCCTTTGCTAGGGTAGCCCAGCTCGTCGATGGTGATGATCGGGGCTGAAGGCGGTGCGAGCATCGATTTATACTCGCCAAGCTCTGCTAAGTTGTTTAAGAGCTCTGTCTGCTTCAGCTTATGCTGTTGAGTCATCAGCAGCATGGCAATTTGGTTTTTAGCTTGTTCTAAAGGTGCGTTGATACGGTGGCGGTTTTGCTGATAAAACGCTTGGATATCGTTATTTGATGGGGTGATTGGGTTGAACAGACGTTTTACGACACTTTCTTTGCTCTCGCCGGTTTCAGCCATTTGTTGGCCAATATAAATTTCAGTCGCGGCAGTTTGAATAATCTGCTGTTGACGATTGTATGCTTGATTGGCGATTTCGTAATACTGTTGTCGGTAGCGGTGAGGAAGGTTGTCTATGGTGAACGCTTTACCGCCAAGCTCAAAGGCTGCTGGGTTTTTTTCTGAGGGTGCTTCGGTCTTTGTTTGGCTCTGGATGATTAAAACGATTACGCCAGCAAGAATTAATACTCCAGCCACAATGTTTACTAAGGTGAAGGGAGAATTACCCTTGCCATTACTCTTAATCAGCATGTCAGACTCACAGTTAATGTATTAAACGTATAGTGTTGATTTACCAATGGTTGTTAAGTTCCGTTGGTTTAAGTCGATAGTAACAAATAACCTTGTAAAATAATTCTGTGGTAATCGTAATCCCATGAAAAACACTTCAGTGATGACTAAGAAAGCGCTTCGATGGGTTCCTTTAACGTTGGTTTTTTTAGCGTTTATCTATTCAGTCACACTAAAGTCGGGCATTCCTACGTTGAAGGAGGAAAGTACCGAGGTTGTTAAAACTTCAACCTATCTTGACAGCCCCGCGAGTTTGAAAACGTTGATCACATCCCTAGACCGCCGTGTTCAGTATGTTGTCGCTGAAACAGAGTACGCGATGGGCGTTATGTTATTCGCATTGTTTTTTACCAGTGCAGTCGCTGTTGCTTTCTGGTTTATGTACTTAAGCGCTGCAAAGAAAGCAGAACAGAAAACGACCAAAGTCGATCATTAATTAGTCATCTTTTTGTGTTGATTCTGTTTGACTCGGACTTTGATTTTCTGCTTCCCACACTTCTGTACCAATTTGGACTTTAACGATATCTGGAAACCGGCCTTTAAGCTCTTCG
>JBLXCH010000005.1:0-16013 GCA_048265065.1 Motiliproteus sp.
TGAGAAACAAAATAAGTTGGGACTAATGAGGGATCTGCAAAGGGTTCATCAAAGTAGCTAACAATGTGTTCTAAATTATCAGCGACGTTTTGATGCACCGTCATTTCGTAGTGTTCGGTGTGATATTGATCGGCGACGATTTGCGCAAATTCGGTCTCGTTAAAACGCTCTTCATCAAAGCCTATCGAACAAGTTTTAACTGGGGTTTCGCTGGCTTTGGCCATGAGAGCAACGACGCCTGAAGAATCAACACCGCCACTGAGAAATGCACCTAAGGGTACATCACTAACCATTCGGCGCTTGGTCGCTTGGTCAAGGATATCGTGAAGCTGTTCTTTAAAAGCCGTTTCACTGGCGTGAGCCGTATCCTTGAAGGAAACATCCCAATACTGTTCTAGCTGCCGCCCTGCCTTAGAGACTCGCATGTAATGAGCGGGCGGTATTTTATGAATGTGCTGAAAAATTGTTTTCGGGTCTGGTACATACTGATAAGCAAAAAAGTCATAAACTGCATCGTCACGAATATCCCGCGGAATATCATCTAACGTAAGAATGGCTTTAATTTCAGAAGCGAAGGCGAACCGGCCGTTATCCTCAAAATAATACAGGGGCTTTTTACCCATTCTGTCGCGAGCTAGCAGCAACTCCTGTTTTTCGATATCCCACAAGGCTATCGCAAACATACCGTTGAGCATGGTGAGCATCTCAACACCATGCTTTGCGTATAAGGCTAAAATCACTTCGGTATCGGTATGTGTTTGGAAAGGATACCCTTGTGCTAACAAAGCTTCTCGCAAAGCTAAAAAGTTGTAGATTTCGCCATTAAATGCAATGACAAAGCGCTTATCGTGAGAAAACATGGGCTGATTACCCGCGCTTGACAAGTCAATAATGCTCAAGCGACGGTGTGATAATCCTACACCTTCATCCAAGTATTCCCCGCTGGCATCTGGCCCACGGTGGGCGATGGCTTCACCCATAACTTTTAAGGTATTTTCATCGCCCATCGGGTGTAGGAACCGACTAAACCCTGCTATACCGCACATAGGCTAAAATCCTTAGTCGTGGCATTACTATTGAGAATCACTTGAAGGATGGTATCACTCATAAACTAATGTGCTTCCTCACCATCGGCCCGAGTGTTTTAGTCAGTGATAAAGGTAACCGCGTCCATACGCTCTCGACGATACTTCTTAGTTTGGACGGCTCACTATTTTCTTCTTTATCATGACTAGCAGACACACTCTCTGAAAGTAGGTCGTACCACGCCAGAGGCCTTGGTTCAGCGCCCCACTGCTGTTTAAATTTATACGTGCCTTCACCAAAAGTTGAGCGGCCAAAATCAAACTGAGTTTTCCCGGTATCACAAGCCATGGCCAGAAAATTCCAATACAACATCATATTAGGGGAAAGCCGGTTAAAGTCTGACAGTGTAGACGCCCAAGGAATGGCAATTTTATGGCCAAGTGAAAGAACAATGCCTGCACCGATACATTGCCCTTCACTTCGCACAACACCAACGGTTAAGTTGTCGCCGTATTCTTCGGCTAGTGCTTGAAACCAACCCTTGCTATGAACTGGCGAGCCAAGTTTATGCATGTTTTGAGCAAACACCTCATAAAACTCATCGATTAATGAAGCTGTATTGCCTAGTTCGCTGGTTAGACCATTCTTTTCCGCTTTACGAACTTGGCTACGAAGTTTCGATTTAAACGAGCTAAAAAGTGTCTCTTTATCATCAGGCAATGAAAGCAGCATACTGACTTTTTGGTGGTGCGCGGTTTGACTTGCGCTTGCGCTTATATCGGTTGTACCGGTTGTACCGGTTGTAACAATTGTTGAATTTACCGCTTCAGCTGAGTTTGAGGTATCCGTACTATGTGCTGAACTAGCACGAAGGTAGTCACGGACCTCACAGACTGATGCGTGACTTTGCTCCGCCAATTGACTGGCATGTAACAAAAGCTGATCCACGACCTCACGGCTATCCCCTAAGGGGTAGCCCATATCGCAAAAGGGTAAACTGACAAACCGTGACTTTCCGAACGGAACGGGCATATTGATTAACGGTAAAACGCCAACCACCACGCCATTCTCATAGGCTAGATAACTGGCATTTTCATGCCCGTAACCCTTTTCAACCGAATTGACCCATGCAATCGAATGATACGGCGTTGCATCAGCGTGACCCTCTACGTAGCGAGTCCAGTCATCGTGAGTTTTCTCGCTAGCAGTAACGATCTGCAAACTCATAGATGCACTTCTCCTGATTTCAACTTATCCGCATATTCACTGACGGTGCAGCATTCTAAGTCACATTGAGCACTCAACCACTGGATGTAATCTGTAATGGATGCTGTCAACTGCTGATAAGCATTCACGTTAGCTAACTGGCTGTTTGGATTGTCAATGAGGCTAGAACTATGGATGAACATATGTAAAACCTGATGACCGTTATCTAAAGCAGATTGACTGAGGCTCTTCATGTCTTCCAAGCTGGTTAATTCTGGACTTAAAAACATTTTTCGTAAGAGACCGGTATGCCAAGCGCAGGCAACCAGTTTTAACGGTCTGAGCAAAGGCTGTGAGATCACTTTATGAATTGCAGCGGAGCGTTGAAAATTGACTTGATTGAAGCCTGAAGTTACTGGAATTTCCAATAACTCACGTTGACTAGAAGGACAATCTGGATCATCCCAGCTAGGATAATACGGTTGTAGCGGCGATTCAAAACAGCTAAAAAATTCCGTTTCATAAAAAGGAATGATACTAGCGTCAACGCCAAAACCGTACTCTCTGAGTAGCCCTAAAACTTCCGCATTAATTCCCCACCGCCCCGTTCTAAAACTATTTGCTTTAACACCCACTTTCGTTTGAATAATATCAACTAGCTCTATGAGCTTAGCCTTGACGTTTTCAATCGGTAAATTGATAACATGAGACTCTCTCTCGCCAGTAACACCAAAATAAGGGGGGTTGTTCCACGGGTGTAAGTGGGCCCCAATTTCACCGTAATTCGTATGATTGATTTGACGAATGACTTCAGCACATTGGTCCGACTTTAACACCGCATAATCAACAAAATATGTAGGCTTCACTTGCAATGTTTCGCACATCGCCTGAAACGGTAGCAGTGTCTTGATATTATCAAGACCATACTCCCTTTCAGGAAAAGCATCGTTCCAATCCCACTCTTCTTCCGTATCGACAGAAAGAATGAAATAGACTTTTTTATTAGCTGCTTTAGTCATTAATGTTTAACTAGTCGTTGGAACAGTTCTAAATACTCAGACGCCATACGTTGAGCAGAATATTTCTCGTAGACGAAAGCCTTCGCATTCGCGCTAATCGCCTCACTGAATGAAGCATCAAATAATAACTTTTCCCAATATTCAGCCAGTGTTTCTTTATCGCCTAATGTGGCTAACAACCCTGTCTTTTCATGAGCCAATAGCTGATCAATACCGGCAATGTTATAAGCAGCTACTGGTGTGCCCATCGCCATTGCTTCCATTAAACAACGAGGAATGCCTTCTAGCGTTGAGGTCATTACAAACAAATCAAAAGTCTTTAACAATTCCAGCCGGTCATCCCGAAAACCTAAAAACTCGATATTCTGATGATTAACTAACGTTTTCGCGTAAGTTTCTAATTCGGGTCGTGAATCCCCATCACCCAATAAGACTAACCGGAGATTATTATGACGGCTTTGAAGTAGATCAAAGATATCTAATATATCGCGAATATTTTTCCGACTGATCATTTGCCCAATAAAACCAATGGTTTTTTGGTCTGTTTGATTATCTTTGGGCAGTTTAGCCACGGCTTCAACTTCACTAAGGTCGACACCGTTTTGAATATATTGAATTCGGTTATTGGGGATAGAGAAGCCTTTAACGTCTTCAACCAACTGCTTGGACAACGGAGCGACTACATCCGCATATTTCATCGCTTGGCAGCCCAACCAAATGAAGGTGCGCAGTTTTAAATCAGCAGCGTTTTCAAATCCATGAGGAGTTACCACACAAGGTATGCCCGCTTTTTTTGCTGCCCACACGCCAATAATGTCTGATTTATAACCATGAGTATGAATCACATCGATTTCTCGCTCTTTAATCAATGCAGCAAGTTTTTTAACCGCCGACAAATCAAAGCGACCACTCATGGGTAATTGATGCGTAGGTAAACCTAATGCTGAAAACTCTTTTACCAGTTTCAAGTCATGAGTATTAGTTTCTAAGGTAACAACCAACTCACTTTTAACATCAGATAAATCCAGGTGTTTACATAACGCCAAGATCCACCGCTCTGCCCCATAAAAACCTGTTGGGCAAATAAATTGAAGTACATTGAGTGGCTTTTTATTGTTATTCATTATGTATTCTTAAATTCAATGGATTTGAACAAACCTACCACAGTTCCGTAGGCACGAGCAGGAAAATAGAATGCATAAAATTTAACGACGTAAAAGAAACTCACTTTCCCTTTACTTAGCGCGTGGAGCCTCAGCGCGTAGATAAATAGCGGCACAAGGCCGATTAATGCAAACCAAAAAGCGTAGCTTAAACAGCCCATGAAAATGGATAACAGACTTAACAGCATAAAGCCCGTGATCCAAAGTGGAGATAAAAAGCTTGGGTATTCGGACAATGGGACATTCCGACCTTTTATGGATAGTAGGTTAGACTGACCACGCCACATCTCTTTTTTAAACATTTGGTTAAAATCTTTATCTTCGCCAATATGGATATAGGTCGCTTTTGAGCTATAAAACAACACACCAAACTTTGAGGCCATATCGGTAAAATAATAGTCTTCACAGGTGACTAAATGTTCAGGGAAGCCGCCGACTTTGTCGAAGTCAGCCCGTCTAATCAATAAATTTCTACCCGGCAGAAAATCGACATTACAGTCAACCCGAGCGTTACTGAGCTCTGTACGAATGATTTCCAACGGTGGCGCATTTTCACTCTGTATTTGCATCGCACTAGTGATAGCTCGCCTATCGCCTTTTTCTTCGATCAATGAGAGCATCGTGCTGATCCAATTGGCAGACAAATAAATATCAGCATCTAAAAACGCCAAATAGCGCCCACTGGAATGATTAACACCGATGTTTCTAAGGCGAGAAATGGTGGTGCCCTCGCCTTCGTAATAGACAGTCACAGGCAAACCTTCACCCTGTACTAACGAGTCCAGACTGTTTTGGTCATTTTGCGTGACAACGATGACTTCAACTTCGGTGAGGTCTGCGTCTTGGCTCGCAATCGACTGCAACGTCTGTTGCAGCATATCCATCCGACCATGATGTGGAATTACAAAAGAAATCAACACGTATCTGTCTCTGATTACCTGATCAGTTCATTCTGCTTCGAAGCCAGCGTGACTCTTCAGTGATAGAAAAACGACATAACCGTTTAAAGAAAGTCCGTATGGCGCCTTCTATAAACGATCTATTTTTATAACTTGCATTAAACGAGTATCGGCCGACAGGCTCAAAAGTGCATGCTGAGTGACGATTCAAAAAGAATTCCGTCACCCCTTTATTTTGCAACAATAACACTTGAACCCTGGTGTAATGAACTTCATCAGAGGTTGTTAGTTTTTCAACAACGTAGTCTCTGAAGAATTCTGCTTTCTTCTGAAAAACAGGCTCTTTCTGATGACTGTAGTAATGAGCAGCGGCGAAAATACAGGCTTTACGCAAATCTTGCGCAGTCCATGTATCGTTAGGGAATTCAAGCAACTCTGGCTTTTCTAAATAAGGATACTCGTGATCCGCCATCCATTGCGCGAAATTCAACAAACAATCTCGCGCATAATAAAAATCCTCATCCAATTGAGCCAGCTGTTCTTTAAGCGTGAGGTAGCGATAAACCCCTTGTAAAAATACCGTGTAAAACCAACACCGCTCTACATCGTCAAGGCCACGCTTATTAATGTCTTCAGAAGGGTCGACGGTATGTCGAATAACACGAATAGCCTTCTCTAGATAATCCTTTTCTGCGCAAACCTCATAACTATCGATGTAAGCAATCAACAAATGACCTGTGCCTCGATCAAGCGGATACTGCTCATCAAAGTGGTTTTTCAACCCTGTAACATGTCTGTTTTTTAATGCTAACAGCCACTCAAACAGTGTGTTTCGACCGTCATAATAGTTTTCAACCCAATGGGTTAACCCGAGAACCGCGGCTTTAGATGAATCTTCACCGGTCAAGCAATAGTGCAGCATCAGCCCTGTGGTATAGCAATGTTGGCCACCAGGCCCTCCACCGCCGGCATGATCTTCATAGACTCCGCTTTCTTGGCGCTTAGAAAATGAACGGTGCGTCGCCGTACAAGCCTGGACATAGTGATCGGTATGCCAAAAAAGACCACCGTTATATTCATGTTTATCGTCGCTTGTGTGGTAAATATCAATATCGCATACGTGTGTTGCTAAATCTTGAGCCAAGCCGAACCAGCGGTCATCACTCGTCGATAGGTACTGCTTAATAAAACCGTAAAGCGGATCATATTGATTGTTATAGTGGGACACAAACACATCGTCGCCCTTATACTCAGCGGCCTCATGATCGGCATATAGGTCGCCAAAATTACGCCAACCATACTCATCCAGCAATTCTCGTTTAGCCGCAAAGCTAGCGTTCCCTTCCAACCCTAACGCGACCAATGAATCACCAGGGTGATCGGCACCAGAGAAAAAAGGAACGACTCCTGTTTTCATCAACCACTCTACCGGTAAAGCAAATGGTTTAGTCGCGACCTTTCGAAGGTCAACCGACTGATCAACGCCAAGAAACAACACAAAGGTTTTCTTCTCACCCGCCTGTAGCTCATGCAAATAGCCAGTACTGGGGAAAAAGCCGTATTTCAATACCTCATGATCGTATGTAACTGCTGAAGGAAAGGCTTGCCAAAAGTCAGCACCATATAACGAGAACGACTGTTCTTTGCTCTGTATGCGTATGACAGGGGAAGCACGATCACCTTCGCGCAGTGTTTTACCCTCTTGCTCTAGGGTAAAACCATTGCGTTCGAAAGGGACATTATTATCTCGGTCAACATGCACTGGACTTTGCCAATTAAGTCCACCGCTAGCATGCTGTTGTATTTTCACTGCAGTGTTAGAGGGATGCTCCCAAGGCGACGTATCGTCCAATTGAAAGCTTATAGTGCTACCAGAAGCTGTTTCTAGCAGTAGTGAAAACTCACGAAATAACAGTGAGTTGTCATCGCCTAAGTCCCACAGCCCATTGGGGTGCTTTGCTGCCAATGGGTTATGCAAGGTGATTTGTAACTCCACAGGCTCAGCAAGCTGTCTAGCACCGGTAAGCGCTGTAGTCCATTTAGCTTCAAACAACACTTCTTGAGACTGCGCTGGGTGTTTGAACCTACCTGTTGCTGTCACAGCCACGGTATGTGCACGGGGCAATTTAGGATTCGTTAATAGATTAAACTCTGTGACATCGGTAACACCTGTGCAGGCCGAACCATCGTCAAAGATCAATTGAAAAGAACCTTTAAAAAGGCTGCTGTTCTGCTGAAACATGCTGAACGCGGGGCTGTCTACTGCAACAGTTAGCTGCTCTTCAGCGCCACGCTGCACGTTGATCGACTCTGGTGTGCGAGCAACCTCGGCACTTGGCTTTTGAGATACATCACCAACATCATTTACAGACACTGGTTGACGATGCAACGTCACTGAAACATTTGCAGGTGCGGATAAGTCCAAGCCTAATAACAGCCACCGGTAACTATGATCATCCCACCGGTTTAACTCGGATAAGAAATAGTTCGTTATAGTTTCATCATCAACACGAACTTCGATCTGCAAGAGATTTTTAAGCAAGCCACGAGGAAAAGGAACCCCTCCTTTATATCGCCCAGCGGGAAGACGCCCTAGAGGAATCAGTAGCGCCCCGTCATCCACCTGTTGGCTTTCTATATGTTGAGTCATTGCTGCCATAAATTAAGGTAAAAGTACTCTCTTGATTGTGCGCAAAATTTCACGGATTTTAGTCAGTGCTGAAGGCCGATAAAAACAATACATGGTTTGTTTTTCATCTATGTGACTTAGCGACTTTTTATACCGCGCCTCTCCTGCCAAAAAGTCGTAGAGATCAACACCTTCAGCGATAGCTTGTTCAATCACTAAAGTATGAAATAAAAGGCCGATCTTGATCCGATTGTCATCATCAAAGCGGATCGCTGATAAGTAAAACTTCCAGCTATCTGCATCCGTTAACAAATAGATATAGCCGAAGGTTTCCTCAGCCGAATGCAATTTATACAATCTGGAGACATCATTGCTGCTATCGTTTAACAATAAATGCTGATGAAACTCGATGAAGGCGTCGTTATCGAAGCCACTGCCAAATTCACTAGCAGCCCAGCGCTGGCGGTGATACGTTGCCGTTTCACGCAAATATTCCTGTTTCTCTGCTGGCGTAGAGGCTAGCGTAAGTTGCAATTCGCCATATTTTTCAACAACCCGCCGTTGAGTTCGCGTAATCTGTGATCGTGTATTTTTAGATAAGGATTTTAGATAGTCATCTTTACTATCGTAAGAACTAAGCTCTACGCTATAGGTTGGCATCGCTAAAACATTGCGAGGTTTAAATGCTGCCAAAACCGAATGATCAAAGCCTTTGTCTGAACAAAGACCAATATAAAGCTCATCAAAACCAGATCGATATTGCAGAAAATCGATGATCGCTGCTCTTGTTTCATCCGCTGTTTCTGTATCTAACAGAAAATCATTATGCTCAATCCAGACCTGATCCAAACGATCACAACCCGTACGATGAAGCCAAAGTTTTTTAACACTCAACCCAAGACCGATGTTTTTGTATTCTGGGCTCAAAAAACCCAGACCTACAAGCCGGCTACCGTTATAAGTTTGTAAAAGGTAAGGCGCTTTCGCACAAGTGGTTAGCCAAGCGCTTATCCAGGACCAGGATAAATAGGCATTAGGCTCAGCTTTTTTCTCAAGTGCTTGCCATAATTCACGAGTTTCACCAAGATTCCATTCATCGCTAAAAGAAAAGCGCAGAACACCTTCTTTTGAAAAACCCGACGCCAAGGTATTCGACACTAAAGTATCGGACACTGAAGTTTCAGACATTGAAATTTCAGACATTGAAGTATCGGGCACTGCGGTATCGGATACTGAAGTATCGGACATTGCCAACGAAGCATCCCTTTCAACGGCCACACTAAACTCTATCGACATAAAACGGGTGCCAAAACAATAAAAACAACAGTTAATCCTTTTAACATGCTTAACCTTTATTGGTTCTAGTAAATGACAACACTAAGCATTACGAGCCAGTCAGTACCCAATAAAGTATCAAGTCAGTACCAAACTAATGCTGAGTCAGCCCTAGAGATAGCCATTGTAATCAGCTCAAAACCTCTGTCGATAAAAACAAACTTATTTTGTACGAGCGCTGATTCTAATAACTAATTAATAGAACCTACAGAAAAACGTTTGGAAAGTCAGTTAGTAAGGGTTGTTAACACAAAATTTATGATTTAAAGCAACAACTCCTACAAACAACCCTTATTTAAGCAAGACATTAACATCTGAGAATGTATTATTTATCACCAGACTGCGCTTATAATGGCGCACCATTGGACAAATAATTTTATTTGCAAAGGCACTTGCTTTCTATGTCATCAGTTAGGTTCAATCGGCTCTCTGTAGGAAAATCTTATCTTGTACTCGGTCTAATTGAAGCACTGACGCTTTTCATTAGTCTGTACTTAGGCTTTCAATGGACTAGCCAGACGTTTGGCACCAACCTGTTTGACCACCTGATTGTTCCTGAATGCATCATCTTTGTTATCGTACCATTGCTAGCACTAGCAGGAATGGGGCTTTATCATCCAAGAATGCGCGGTGACACTAATGAATTGTTAGCCCGCATTTTAATAAGTTACGTGCTCGCCACGGCGACATTAGCATTGCTCTTCTACTTCTTGCCGTTCTTAGAAATATCCCCTCGCGCCATCGCTATTGGTTTGGTTATTTCATTCATAGTCATATGCTTGATTCGTTACTTTTTCATGCAGATTGACCAAACCAACATTCTTAAAAGACGGGTTTTGGTTCTCGGTGCAGGGCAACGAGCCAGCATCATTCACACCAAAATGCGTCGAGATTCCGACCGACGTGGTTTCAAAATCATGGGTTACGTGGACATGCAAGACGATGTCACTACCATTGATGATACTGACCTACTAACCGTAGATGTTTATCGGTTGGAGGAATATGTAGAGCGTTACCAGATTGAAGAAATAGTTGTTGCCGTCGATCAGCGACGCGGAAAGCTGCCTATCGACTCACTGTATCGATGCCGTATAGCAGGTACAAATATCGTTGATATTGCCACCTTTGTGGAACGAGAGTCAGGGAAAATACCTATCAACCTTATGTATCCAAGCTGGTTGATCTACCGTGACGGCTACCGCAAAGCGGGGATAATTCCACGTGCCGTAAAACGAATTTTTGATGTATCGGTCAGCCTCTCTTTTCTTATTGTTACGTGGCCAGTGATGTTTATCACTTACCTACTCATTAAGCTTGAAAGCGGCAATTTATCGGCTCCAGCTTTTTATTCTCAGATTCGTGTCGGTCGATCTGGTGAGCCTTTCCGCATTTATAAATTCCGCAGTATGCGCTTGGATGCAGAAAAAGACGGCGCTGTTTGGGCTATGAAAAATGATAATCGAATAACAGCGGTTGGTGCTTTTATTCGTAAATACCGCATTGACGAGCTGCCGCAGCTTTTCAATATTGTGCGGGGCGACATGAGCTTTATTGGACCACGACCTGAGCGACCAGAGTTTGTTGACCAGCTGCACGACAAAATCCCTTACTACGGTGACAGGCACCAAGTAAAACCAGGGCTAACAGGCTGGGCGCAAATCTCGTATTCCTACGGTAGTAGTGACGAAGATGCTTTAGAAAAGCTGCAGTACGATCTTTACTACATCAAGAATTATTCACTGATTTTGGACACCATTATTTTAATCCAAACGTGTGAAGTGATTTTCTACGGTAAAGGCGCAAGATAACCTTAGTGTACTTTCCCCATAATACTAAAAAGGCCTCAATTGAGGCCTTTTTAAATACATAGTTTGCTTTTCCGATTCTGCGGTGGCTAGTACGCCGACTTATCGCGAGACTCCCAAAGCGCTACTGCTTGCCTTCTGGCTTCATCAACTGAATCTGCTTTGTGCATTAACTGCAGGCACACGGCAATCGTTTCTGTTATCGCCATTTCACCGTATTCATGGCTTTGCTCCCCTCGCCATACAGACAGCAAATCCCGCGAGTTAAGCTCATCTTCTTTAACCACTCGTTTAGGAATCAAGCGCGGCCACGTCTGATCAAGATATTCACCGTCTTTCACCCACTGCAACACACAATCACTGTCCGGTTTGATTTCAGCTTCGCCACCATCGCCCTTCACGGTGACACTGTTGTTTTGACCCAGTAGCTTGGCTGTTTGCTGATGCATCGGACCATAAGCGGGATGGAATACCCCATCAATTCGATAAGGTGCATTTAGTGGATTCAATAATCGGCACAATGTGTGCACAGGCGATCGTAGTCCAAGAATGTTTCTTAATTCGATAATGTCAGCAAGCTCAGGACTGATCATGTCTATGGGCACATATGAGAAATTGCAGTGCTGTAACTCAAGCTCCACATCAAGCCAATTATGCGATGACTTTAAACCGAAATAATGTAGCAAGTCTTCGACATAGATGCGGCCAGCGGTATGCCCTCGCGCACCATGCATAACAATACGTAACCCCGTACCGGCCAAACACAATGCGCTAAGCAGATACCACGGAAGTCTGTTTTTCTTACCGGCATAACTTGACCAGTCGATATCAACTTTCAAGTGTTCAGGAACGGATGAGCGTTCTGTCACCGCTTCAACAAAGCCTTGAAGTTCTTCAGGACTTTCTTCTTTAACACGCAGCAGCATCAAAAAAGCGCCGAGCTGCTCAGGCCTCACTTGCCCGTCAAGTATTAACGACATAGCTTCGCGGGCTTCTTCACGTGAAAGTGAGCGAGAGCCTTTTTTCCCTTTTCCTAAGATGCGTACGTATTGTGCAAAAGGATGTTCTATTGAGCTCATTAATATTCCTTAACGTCAGTAATCTTCGCTGCCTAATGCGATGAATGCTTCAGGTTTATACTGTATTGCGCAAAAAGAACCAAGTGAAGATGCTTTTTGGGTACTATAATGGCCTTGTTTACTCAATTTTTTCTGATTAATTTTTACAAAAGCCGTATACTTTGCGACCTTTTACACCCTCCAGGTTATTTTAATGTCCGATCTCCCTGTACGCTTCGACGAGTTAAACCTCGATAAAAATATTCTCAAGGCCCTTAAGGAGCTCGGTTACGAAGAACCATCTCCTATTCAGGCAAGTTCGATTCCACTGTTACTTGATGGAAAAGACCTACTGGGTATGGCCCAAACAGGGACAGGTAAAACCGCTGCTTTTGCATTGCCTTTAATCAGCCGGCTTGACTTGAAAAGAAATGAACCTCAATTACTGGTGCTAGCCCCTACTCGCGAATTGGCTATTCAGGTTTCCGAAGCCTTTCAAAGTTACGCGCGCTACATCAAAGGCTTTCATGTTTTACCAATCTATGGCGGTCAGAGCTACAGTCTACAACTTAAGCAGTTAAGACGTGGCCCACAGGTTATTGTTGGTACGCCTGGGCGAATGCTTGACCATCTTGAACGCAAAACACTGAAGCTCGATAAGATTCAGGCGTTAGTACTAGATGAAGCCGATGAAATGCTTCGTATGGGCTTTATCGACGATGTTGAAACCATCATGTCGAAAATTCCGAAGGGTTATCAAACCGCGCTATTCTCAGCAACGATGCCTGAGCAGATTCGTCGCATTTCCAAAGGTTACATGAACGACCCTCAGGAAGTGAAAATTGCCGCAAAAACATCCACTGTTGAAAGTATCGAACAACAGTATTGGAAAGTCGCCGGTGTGAATAAAATTGATGCCCTCTCGCGTATTCTAGAAAGCGAAACCTATGACGGCGTTATTATTTTCACACGGACCAAAACAGCAACAGTAGAACTTGCCGAACGCTTAGAAGCTCGCGGTTATAGTGCATCAGCCTTAAACGGCGACATGTCTCAAGTTTTACGTGAGCGCACTATCAATAATTTGAAGAAGAACAAACTCGATATTCTTATCGCCACCGATGTCGCTGCTCGTGGTCTTGATGTTGATCGTATCGACCTTGTCATCAACTTCGATATTCCCTACGACACTGAGGCTTATGTCCACCGTATCGGGCGAACTGGCCGTGCAGGTCGAAAAGGTAAAGCCATTCTCTTTGTTACACACAGAGAAACCCGTTTGTTAAAAGCCATTGAAAAAGCCACTAAACAAACCATCACTCCAATTGGCTTGCCAACTAACGATGATTTAACACAAAAACGAGTTGCTCAATTCAAACATGACTTAGTGTCTGTGTTCAGTGATCAATCACTGGGGTTTTTCGAACAACTTACCGACGAGCTGTCTGCAGAGCTTAACCTCAGCCATCAGCAACTGGCCAGCGGCTTGCTATATATGGCGCAGAAAGGCCGCCCTTTACAATTACCAAAAGATCCACCGCCACGTGAACGTGAGTCTCGTGAACCTCGTGACCGCTCAGACAACAGAAAACAAGACCGCCAAAAATCTGAAGGTAAAGGCCGAGCAACCGATGTCGAAACATGGGAACGCTATCGTTTAGAAATTGGTCGCGATGATGGCATTGAAGTGAAAAACATTGTCGGCGCAATAGCTAACGAAGCCGATATCAGCAGCCGTTATATTGGTCACATAAAGCTTAACAATGATCACAGTACAGTTGAGCTACCTGAAGGCATGCCAGAAGATTTGCTCGCTCACCTTCGCAAAATTGAAATCTGCGGCAAACTTACCGACATGAAACTCATGGGTAAAAGCAGCGGAGAGAGCAAACCATCAAAAGGCTCATCATACGCTGACAAGCCTGCTGCCAAGCGGAAACCCAAAAAACGCCCGAGTAGTAATACTGATGGCGCACGTAAAAAACCACGTAAGCCTCGTAAACCCGCAGAGGACTAGAGACGTAGAAAGGCGAGCTGTTAATCAATGAATGACATTATTGCTTATCAAGGCTTCGATGGCGCTTATTCACACTTATCGTGTCGCCATGTTTTTCCTGATATGAAACCTATGGCTTGCGGTTCTTTTGTTGACGCTATGCGTCACGTAGAGAACGGCAATGCCAAGCTCGCAATGATTCCTCTAGAAAACTCTACTGCAGGTCGTGTTGAAGAAATTTATCGTGAACTGCCAAAAACTCGACTGCATATCATTGGTGAACACTTTGAACCAGTAAACCATTGTTTACTCGGTCTTAATGATGCGACTCTCGAAGATATCAAAACCGTTGGGTCACATCCGCAAGCTATTGCCCAATGCCAAGAACATATTCGTAATCTTGGCTTGGAGCCTGTTGCAAAATTAGACACAGCTGGCGCAGCGCTTGAAGTCAAAAACCAAAATAATCCTTCTTGCGCTGCCATTGCCTCAAGCTTAGCGGCTGAACTCTACGGGCTAAAAATACTACGCGAAAACTTTCAGGACGTTGACGGCAATACCACTCGTTTTTTGATTCTATCTAAAGATGAAGTATTGCCTGACTACCGCCCCGGCACCCACTTTATCACCTCTATTATTTTCCGCTTGCGTAATATTCCTGCGGCCTTATATAAAGTCCTCGGTGGGTTTGCTACAAACAACGTCAATCTTGTTAAATTAGAAAGCTATATGGCAGGAGGCAACCTGTCTTATTGTCAGTTCCACTTAGACGCCATGGCTCACCCCCAGCAGCGGTCTATGCAGTTAGCCATCGAAGAATTACGTTTTTTTGCAGAAGAAGTACGACTCTTAGGAACTTATCAAGCTCACCCTTTTCGAACTGACCATGAGTTAATTGATTAATAATCAATTTGTTAATGTGGCCCTAGTGATGATTAACACCCCCAGCCGTTTTAAGCACACGAAATCTATCAGGTCACTCCTCCTCGTTGTTGTTCTCGTTGTTGTTCTCATCGCTGTTCTCGTTGGCGCCGCTGTCACAGCCAAGCAATACCTCGTAAACCAGCAAGGAGTCGCCCATGTTGTTGCGACCCACTCATGCTCTCCTGATCTGAATAATTGCGCAGTCACAATCAACAACAACACCCTGAAACTCCGCTTTGACCATAATGAAACTATCATCACATCAGGCCACACAATGACTGCATTTATTGAAACGAGTTCAGCTAGCAGCACACCGCAGCAAATCAGTTTTCAAGGAAAAGACATGTACATGGGTGAGAACCATTTTGCGTTAACCCCACAATCCAATGAACGTTATAGCAGTGAGGTACAGCTACCCGCATGCACAACGGGTGAAATGACCTGGCAAGCCACTGTCCGTTTAGATAATGGCGATGCTATCGTTTTTGAATTTAACGCCCGCTAAAGGAGTCATCAATGCCTAAACGCTCTGTACTCGGTGTTGGCTGGGGCGTAATCAGCATCGCAGTTGTCATTTTAGTCGCCATTCTTGGCACCTTACTAACCCAACCCCCAGCAGCAAAAGCAACCGGCTTTACACTCAACAGCACTTCCGGTGAACAACGCCTAGAAAGCTTTAAAGGTAAAGTGGTTATGATGATGTTTGGTTTTACTCATTGCCCGGATGTATGCCCAACGGGGCTGGCCACTTTTGCTGCCACACTCAATCAATTGAATGAAGAAGAGCGAGCAGAGACTCAAGCTATTTTTATCAGCGTTGACCCTCAGCGAGACACCGTCGAGCATCTCGAAAAATACACCGCATACTTTCATCCCGAGATTCTTGGGCTGACCGGAACAACCGCTCAAGTGGATCAAGCAGTGAAAAACTACGGGGCCTTTTATCGGATGGT
>JBLXCH010000005.1:16113-77337 GCA_048265065.1 Motiliproteus sp.
GAGATTCTTGGGCTGACCGGAACAACCGCTCAAGTGGATCAAGCAGTGAAAAACTACGGGGCCTTTTATCGGATGGTCGAGCTAGAGGATTCAGCCTTAGAGTACACAGTCGATCACAGTTCAAAAGTTTATCTTATTGATCAGCAAGGTAAGCTGGCTGAAACCAAGTTTCACAACAGCTCACCCAAAGATATCGCAAACGCCATTCGTGAAATAATGAATTGATGAATTGATGAACGGCTAAATAACGCACGCTAAGGGACGGCTAGCAATGACTCTTCAGCTAAGCTCTTCCAACTGAAAATCAGCACAGCTAGGTATTGGTTGCTGATAAAACGCCGCCAACTCTCTTATGAAACAGCGCGGTCGCTCTGGTAAGCTTTCACAACCCTCTGCTAAATATTGTTGCACTTGCGCATACACATTTCGTTTAAAACGACTGTTATCTGTCCACTCACCATTTAGGTTATCCGTACTAACACGAAACTTCACTCCGCAAGCTTTTGAAAATATCCACTCAAGCGCTTGAGGTTTCACTTCTACCGATTCAAAAACAGCTTGCTGCTCTACGGTACGGCCATCTGGCTGATACCAATAACCAAAATCCTCCAGCAATAACCGTTGAGGTCCGGCGATACACCAGTGGCTAACTTCATGCAATGCACTCGAAAAAAAGCCATGAGCAAAGATAATTCGATGATGAGGGTTTTCATCATCGGCGGGATAGTAAACAGGCTCATCGTCCCCTTTGACCAAAAGGGTGTTATGAGATTTTAAAAATGTTTGATTAAAAATACGGACCAGATCTTGCCATTGTGGTGGGTGAGGACGACTACCCGAGACAAGATTGGCGCTACTGGATGTCATATTCGTTATAGTCACTTATACCACTGCTATTCCAAGCGCATTAACAACTACTATTGAAGCGAGCAACGATAGGCTTTTGCTAAAGAGTGTTGCTAAAGAAATTGCTACAGATTATTGAAACGCTTCCCACTGATTGCCTTTAAGCCACCAGCTCTCACCGGTTTGTTGATCTACCCGTGCAGCAACATAGCCTTTCACATCACCTGCTGCGGGTCGAAGCACTACTTCATAACGAGATATCGGCAAACGAGAGACTTCATCAATGGCAGACCAACCACCCTCTTTTGCCATCCAGGTTAACCCAGTCGCTTCATCATACTTAAAAATCACCCACTGCCCTTTCGGCGTATACGCAGACACTAAACGAAAGCCAGGCGCAACGCCTTTACCACCGCTACTCACTGCGGCGATTTCTAATTGTTGCTGAATGCGTTCCATTAAAGCTTCAAGCGGCGGTTGCTCATCCGTACCTAACTCATTGGCTGGCGCGGTCTGCATTTGTTTGGTCTGCTGAGCCATAATCTGTAGCTGCTGCAACGACTGCAACACCTTTAAATTCCGTTGTTGCTGCACTTGCATTTGCTGGTTGAGCTTAATAACTTGCTCTTGCATGAGTGTAATACGTTGCTCGACCTGTTCATTAGACTTAACCATTCGCATGAAATAGTTCTGTAAGTCCGAGCCGGTTTCTGGCGCGTTTTGCGCCACGGGTGGTGCTGCGTCTGCGGGCTTGACACTCTGTGCCTGGCACCCTGCCAATATCATCGAAGTTACTACTAATGCCGCTAATCGCATGACTTTCCTTTTTCTCGCTAAGTGATGTGTATTAAGTCAGCTAACAACCACTCTCTACAACGCTAATATATCAATGGGCTGTAAATCTCGAGGTAAGCTTTTTTCTGATGAGCCGTCTTCCGATGATTTTTCTGAAGGCTGAACTAATGACGATGTTGCAGACTGACTAGCAACGTTTAAGGCGGTCTCATCTTCATCCGTTTCAGACGTTTTTAAACCCGCAAAATCAAACAGTGATGTGTCTACCAAATGTGACGGGACGACGTTTCTCAAACTACTAAACATGACTTCTATACGACCAGGAAAGCGCTTATCCCAATCCTCAAGCATTTCTTTAATCACTTGTCGTTGTAAGTTTTCTTGTGAACCACAAAGGTTACACGGAATGATGGGGAATTCTCGTAAGGTAGCATAGGCCGCAATATCTTTTTCACGGCAATACGCGAGTGGGCGAATGACTATATTTTTACCATCATCGCTTTTCAATTTAGGTGGCATAGTCTTCAGTTTGCCGCCATAGAACATGTTTAAAAATAAGGTTTCTAAAATATCTTCTCGATGGTGCCCTAGCGCGATTTTAGTCGCACCTATTTCCTGCGCAAAACGATACAGCGTGCCACGGCGCATACGCGAACATAACCCACAGGTGGTTTTACCTTCTGGCACAACCGCTTTTACGACCGAGTAAGTATCACGTTCAACAATATGAAAAGGCACATCAATTGATGAAAGGTACGCAGGCAGGATTTCTTCTGGAAAGCCAGGTTGCTTCTGATCCATATTGACCGCAACCAACTCAAAGTTGATGGGCGCGCTTTTTTGCAGGTTCATCAGGATATCTAACATGGCATAGGAGTCTTTGCCGCCCGACAGGCAAACCATGACCTTATCGCCATCCTCAATCATGCCAAAATCTTCGATAGCACGCCCAGTATCACGTCGTAAACGCTTCTGGAGTTTATTGAGTTCGGTTTTATCCTGTTTATTAGACTGCTTCATGAAACCTTAAACCTGAGGAAACGAGTTTCGTTTCCCTGACAATATGAACAAATGAACGGCGAATTTTACTCTCTTACCCACGTTAGTCTACTAATGGTCAGCGTATTCTCATGAAAAGACAGCCAATGCTTGTTTCCGTGTTTAATGCACTCCATACGATCACATCAGATAGCAATGGAAGACGGATCATCACCGCCGACTACATCTAAGAAATACTCACCGTAAGCATCTAGCTTACGTTGCCCTACACCAGAAAGGTCGGCCATTGCCATCATTGTTGCTGGCCGCTCTTCGACCATAAGCATCAAGGTGGCGTCATGAAAAATCACATAAGGAGGCACATCTTGCGCTTCGGCCAAACGCTTACGCAAACTTCTCAAGTTGTTCCATAAATCGAGATCTTCACCTCTAAAGCGCTGCTGGCGTGATACGCTTGGTCGTGCTTTACCGACAACGCCAGCACTGACATCTTTTCTTAAATTAAGCCGTTCATCTCCACGCAATACAGGACGGCAGCGTTCATCCAGATGTAGAACCCCGTAACCGTCAAAGCTTACCTGCAAAAAGCCACGGGCAATTAACTGACGAAATACTGAGCGCCATTCGCTTTCCGATAAATCTTTACCGATTCCCCAGGTAGATAGTTCATCATGCTGTAAGCTTCTTATCCGTTCATTAAGCTTACCCAACAGAATCTCAATCACATGCCCAACGCCGTAGCGCTGACCTGAACGATAGACTGTCGAGAGTGCTTTACGCGCAGCATCAGTTCCGTCCCACGTGGTGACTGGCGTTAAACAAGTATCACAGTTATTGCAGGCTGGATGTTCTGGTTCACCAAAATAGCTTAATAAAGATTGCCGACGACAGCTGGTTATCTCACAAAGCCCTAACATAGCTTCTAGGCGCTGCTGCTCAATCATCTTTTGCTGAACAGACGCGTCACTGTTGTCCAGCATCTGTCTCAATGAAATAACATCTTGCAGCCCATACACCATCCACGCGTCAGCAGGCTCACCATCTCGCCCTGCCCGCCCTGTTTCTTGGTAATAAGCTTCAATACTTCGTGGTAAATCAAGATGAGCTACAAAGCGCACATTGGGTTTATCGATCCCCATTCCAAAAGCAACTGTCGCCACAATAATGACCGATTCTTCTGTCAAAAAACGGTGTTGGTGGTGCGCACGCAGTTCTGAAGGCAGACCCGCATGATACGGCAACGCATTAAACCCTTGGGTCTGTAGCCACTCGGCGGTGGACTCAACTTTTTTACGCGATAAGCAATAAACAATACCGGCATTCTTGCTATGTTGTTTTTGAATAAAGCCTAACAGCTGCTTTCGCGCATTCTGCTTAGGGCCAATAATGTAACGAATATTCGGACGGTCAAAACCTCTGACAAAAACGTCAGCTTGCTCAAGCCCGAGGCGTAACACAATTTCATCTCGGGTGCGCTCATCCGCTGTCGCCGTAAGTGCGATACGTGGAACATCAGGATAGCGTTCATGTAATTGAGAAAGCTGAAGATACTCTGGGCGAAAATCATGCCCCCATTGAGATACGCAGTGCGCCTCATCAATAGCAATCAACGCAATTTTTGCACTATCAAACATCGCCAACGTCCGTGGCTGCAATAGTCGCTCTGGTGCGATATAGAGCAGATCTAACTCACCGTTATAAAGCCTATCTTCAATTGCACGTATTTGTTCAAAATTTAACGTGGAGTTTAAATAGGCGGCACGAATCCCTAACTGCAGCAGTGCTTGCACCTGATCTTGCATTAAAGCAATTAACGGAGATACAACAACACCCACGCCATCACGCAATAAGGCAGGCAATTGATAACAGAGGGATTTACCTCCGCCTGTTGGCATTAAAACCAAGGCATCTCGGCCCGCAAGTAGCGAGCTAACGACCTGATCTTGAGGTTGACGAAATTCGTCGTAACCGAAAACGGTTCTGAGTTGTTCGAGGGCTTGTTGCAACATGGCGGCTATTATAACGATGCACAGGCCAGTCAACAGTAGAAATTATGCCTTATTCCACTAAAATCACTGACGTAACCTGTTGAGCTGTATACAATGCCAACTCTCGCTATCACGTAGCAAACAAGGATTAGCGTCTCAATGATTACGGTTAATGCCATCGCCCCTCTTACAGAAGCCGAAGTTGACCAACTGGAAAGCTTTATTCTCTCCCCCGCTGTCTCTGAAGATGCGCTCGATTATTTAGGGATCCACGGACTACTGTGTGCCGTTGCCATTTGCCCTATGGAGATATCCGAGCAAGAGTGGATGGAAACCATCTTTGATGGTAACCCTGACTATTCTGATGAAACCCAAAAATTACAAATTGAAGGTTTGTTACTACGGGAATACCGTTCAATCTGCCAAGAAGTTGAAAGCGAGGAAGTCCCAGAGCTCCCTTGTGACCTGGACTGGGGAGAAGAAACGCTGATTGTCTGGTGCCAAGGTTTTATGGAAGGCGTGTTCTTACAAGAGTCTGCATGGTTTGGTGAGTACGAAGACCAAGCTGCCGAGTTGCTACTACCGATAATGCTTGCTTCTGATTTATTCGAAGAACCAGAATTTGAGGAAATGCGTGATAATCCAGAGTTATGCGAGCAGCTGTGCGGAGAAATTCCTGAACTGCTGATCGACCTATACTTGCTTTTCCGTGTTCCCGCTGAAGAAAAGAAAGGCCCAAGTTCGCATAAGCGCGGTGGCCCACACGCTGGAAAGTCTAAAAGCAAAAATAAACCGCAGCATCATTAATTCACCGGGATGCAATGCTCGGTATTGATGACAAACAAAAAAGCCTTCTAAATTAGAAGGCTTTTTTATGACAGCTTTGCCGCAATACTGATCTTTACTATTAGCAACTAGTTCGGTGTAACCCGCATACCACCTTGGCTACGAATTAATCGTACACGCTGACCGATCGAAAAACGCTCTTCTTCAACCGCTTCTTGAACGACAGAAATAATCTCACCGCTGTCCTTTCTAACCGTTAATTCTAGACCTTTAGCCCGCGTAGATCGTTCTTCTATTTCACCACCCGCAACAGAACCACCGATGGCGCCAATCGCTGTACCTAGCTGTCGACCCGTGCCGCTGCCGACTGTACTACCGGCAATACCACCAACAATGGCACCGGCAATCTTACTTAAATTACCGCGGTCACCTTCAATCTGAACAACATTAATACCTTCAAGTGTACCGTACTCAATTGTGTGTACGCGCTTCGCTTCATCACGCGAATAGGTTTTATCATCCAACGATGAAGCACAGCCCGCTAGAAAAAGTAACGGTAAAAAAACTATGGAGACTATTTTCACTATTTGCGTTTTCATAAAGCACCCTTAACTAATTAGACAATCGAGTAGCAACGTAAAACATAAATCACTATTAAAAATATACTAGAAACCTTTCACATTGGACGTTTACTCGTAACAGTAGTTCATTCAATGCTCAGCGAGCACGCTCGGTACCCAGTCACACAGACTAGTGTAACGGCATAAACTGAATCTTGGATTAATGCGCACCACGACATTTTGGTGAAGCAGGGATCACTTCACCCTTAGCCTCCCATTCTGCAGGGGTATACAAATGTAAAGCTAATGCATGGACAGGACCGGCCAACTCATCCGCAAGAATTTTATAAATCATCTGATGACGCGCGACCGGGCGAGTACCATCAAACGCCTCAGACACCATAACCACTTTAAAATGACTATCAGTGGCAGGGCCCGAATGCATGTGACTTTCGTTTTCGATAACCAAATAATTTATATCGATACCCGCAAGCAGCTTCTGTTCAATATGTGATTCCATATGTGATTCCATAGTGTTGCAACATCTCTTTGACTAAGTCGATTGTACTGGAAAGCCAAGTTGTTAAGACAGAATACCGTTAACTCAACTCGGCTCTCATTAAAGGGCCTGTTTCCTGATCAAAAACCACCGGTAACAGAGCAACATCAAACCATTCATTAAAACGCTGTTGCGTTACGGTCGGCCAATGATCCTCAAACTCATCCCAAGCTCCTAGCTCATTTTTCAGGATCTCTTCCCATAGATTGTTGCTTGCTAAAATGGTTTCAAGTGACTCATCGGATTCTGCGACTAAATAAATCCGGCTTTCCGCCTGATGCTCCGCCAGTGATGGTGGAGTTTCTAGTTCCATAATGGACACAGAGAGTTGACTCACCCAATCAGCATAGCCTTTTAATGGCGTCACTCGAATCGCGACTCGGTTAAGCAATTTCATATAAACAACTTCATATCGATAATGTCATACCGGTGAACTTACAACTCGGCCCGTCCCGCATGGAACGCTAGGTGCATAGTACCAAAAAACGAACACTCACTCTGCATATTCGCCCTGTTATTCACTAGCGCCCTATAGCCACTTAACAGTATGCTTACACTATGATAATTCGCATTCTCCCAACATTACGTAATCGCCAAGAATGGATAGATTTCTGCAGCCGTGAAAAGTCGTATTGCTATGTGAATTCCCCGTCAACACTCATTGATTTTCAAAGTACTCACCTGATTATCACACTGCTGGACAGCAACCTCAGAGACGGTCGACAAGCGGAGAAATACAGTATCGGCTCGCCCCACACAATTAAACCCGCATGGGACTTTATCAAAGGCTGTGGATTTGACTTAGCCTATATGGTCAATGGCTTGAATACGATCGACTTTGCCAGTAACGCGCGAGACAACCATTATCTAGGCTTTTGCCCTGAAGCGAATGTGCGTAAATTTTATAGCAAAGAGTCATCCATCATATCCCCCGACACTTTAGGCACTCTATCCCCACTAGTCACGCTTCCAGACCATTGGTCTCAACAGGATTTTTTAGCCATCCTCGCCAACCATCAATTCACCGATTTAAAGTCTGAGCGTTCTGATTTACGCTCTGAACCTTCATATTCCGTAAATGCCGACAGCTTGCTTATCTCATTGATAGAAAAACCTACTCATTGGATGGTTAGATACCGAAATCAGCGATTATGGATTATTAGTAAGAATGTGATCCGCTATAGTTTGATTCCAACAATAATCACGTCAATAGCCACGTCGCAGCAGAAGGCCACGGGATAATATCAATAGGACCCTAGAAAACTGCGATAAAACGAATAGCGGTGTTTTTGAATAGCGTAGAAACCATGTTGTCATAAAAAAATGATAGTTTTGAAGCTCGGCATGTTTTAATCGGTTTAGTAGTCATTTTTCTTCGTGAGGCTCTTCTTGGATTCGTCAACAGATAACAACACTCTCCCTACAATAGAAACGTCTGAGCATTTTTTTGAAAAAGAATTAAGCTGGCTATCGTTTAATGATCGCGTCCTGCAGGAAGCTGCAGACCCTGAAGTACCTCTCATTGAGCGAGTGCGTTTCTTAGGCATCTATTCAAGCAACCTTGATGAATTTTTCCGGGTTCGCGTCGCCGATGTGAAACGTCGTGTCTTAATTAATCATGCTCATGGAGACGACGAACATGCAGAAAAGCTGCTTTCTGCAATCGAAAAAAGGGTCATTGAGTCGCACAATAAGTTTGATCAAATTTACGACAACCTCAAGATTTCCCTTCGTCGACGCAACATTCACATAATCGACGAAACCGGCATCGCTGAACATCAAGAAGACTGGGTAGAGCGCTACTTCAAAAATAAAGTAATGCAGCACATTACGCCGGTCATGATCACCCCAAAGCTAGACTTGGTGTCCAGCCTTAGCGAGTACGTCACTTACTTGCTCGTTGATATTCAAAAAGACGGACAATCTCAATATGCACTGTTAGAAATTCCAACGGAAGACTGCCCTCGCTTTATCCAGTTGCCTGAAAAAAGCAAAAAACGCAAAACAATCATTTTGCTGGATGACATTATTCGCTTTAACTTAAAGCATCTTTTCAGCACATTCTTTGAGTTTGATGAACTTAAAGCATACTCCATCAAGCAAACCCGTGATGCAGAGTACGATCTTAGTGATGAGATTGACCAAAGTCTCATCGACAAAATGTCAGAGGTTATGAAAAAGCGCGACAAAGCCGACCCTGTGCGCATCGTGTTCGACGAAGACATGCCTAGTTACATGCAAGATATGCTACGCGAAAACCTTCAACTCACTAACTTCGAAAGCCTGCTGCCTGGCCACCGCTACCGCAACTTCAAAGACTTTATCGGTTTTCCTAATGTGGGTCGCGAATACCTTGAAAACCCCGACCTGCCAGCATTACTAGTCAGTGACTTTGCCAAACATCGCAATAGTTTCGATGCCATTCGCGAACAAGATATCTTGATGTATTACCCGTACCATCGCTTTAACAACTTCACCGAACTATTGCGCCAAGCCGCCTTCGATCCTCAAGTAGAAGAAATTAAAATCAACATTTATCGGGTTGCTAAAAAGTCACGCATTATTGGTTACCTAATGGATGCGGTTCGCAATGCAAAAAAAGTAACGGTCGTGGTGGAATTGCGCGCACGTTTCGATGAGGCTGCCAACATGGGTTGGGCTCGCCGTATGACAGAAGCAGGAATTAAAGTGGTGGTCGGTATCCCTACTTTAAAAATTCACTCCAAGCTTTGCCTGATCAGTCGACGAGAAGACGGCGAAATAGTCCGTTATGGTCATTTAGGTACCGGTAATTTCCATGAAGGCACAGCCAGAATCTACACCGATTTCAGCCTGCTCACCTGCCACCCGGAAATCACTCAAGAGGTGGATAACGTGTTCGAGTTTATCGAGCACAGTTATCGACGTTTCCGCTTTAATCATCTAATGGTTTCTCCGGTCAATACTCGCCGACGTCTATACCGTCTGATTAACAATGAAATCCAACAGGCAAAACAAGGTAGCAAAGCCGAGATCACTATCAAGGTTAACAATCTCGAAGACCCTGACATGATCAAGATGCTCTACAGTGCTAGCCAAGCCGGTGTAAAAATCCGCCTAATTGTCCGTGGAATGTGTTGCCTCAAACCAGGAATCCCCGGTATTAGCGACAACATCACCTGTATTAGTATTCTCGACCGTTTCTTGGAGCACCCTCGGGTATTAGTTTTCCATAATGGCGGAGACAAACAGGTTTATATCGGGTCTGGTGACTGGATGCGCCGCAATTTAGATCGCCGAATTGAAGTTTCCTGCCCTATTTTCGATCCACGTTTAAAAAAGCGGATTATCGATATCCTAGAGCTACAATTCCGCGATACGACTAAGGCGCGTATTATTGATGAGAATCAGGTTAACGCTTACGTCAAGCGAGGCAATCGGAAAAAGATACGCTCACAAGTCGCGATCTACGACTATTTAAAAGAGGTAGAAGAAGGTAAAAACAAAAAATAAAAACCACATATTTTATAAAAATAGTCGATAATTAAGCTGATAATCCGGTTAAACTATAATCAGATAGGAAACCGGATCGCATAACCGCTCACAGCAGCGTTCGCTTTCAAATGGTTCTGTGTTGATCAAATGCCATCAACCATTGACCTGTAGCTTAAAAAAAAGACAACAATAAAATATGGCTAAAATTCTGATCTGCGACGATTCAAGTCTCGCACGCAAACAATTAGCTCGCTCCCTCCCCGACACGCTACACGCTGATGTCGACTTAGCCGCTCACGGCGAAGAGGCTATGGACCTCATTCGTCAATCCTCTTACGACTTAATGTTTCTTGACCTTACCATGCCTGTGCTTGATGGCTACGGTGTACTTCAAGCACTCAATGACGAAGGGTTAATGCTACCCGTGATCGTTGTCTCAGGAGATATCCAGGCAGCAGCTCAAGCCCGCGTAAAAGCCCTTGGCGCCATAGAATTCATAAAAAAGCCCTGTACCGCTGAACAACTCGCCGCATTAATAGACAGTCTCGAGCTTAGAGAGTCAAAGACCCCAAGCAGCCCTTCTTTTTCCCATGAACTTTCTGAAGTTAGTGAAATTGAGCGCATTACAGAAATCTCCAACGTAGCCATGGGTAAGGCGGCAAGCTTATTAGCCGAGCTACTCGATGTCTTTGTCGTTCTGCCGGTGCCAAAAGTTAATGAGGTCGAAGTCAGCGAACTGATAATGGCAGTACAGTCCGCTGCCAAAAAAGACGCTAGTACGGCTGTTTGCCAAGGTTTTATCGGCTACGGCATCAGCGGCGAAGCTCTCTTAATGCTTCACGATACTAATATTGAGCACCTAGCAGAAATGCTTGGCTACAGCGACTACGCCGAAGGGCAAGAAATTGAAGTGCTGATGGATATTGGCAACATTCTTATTAGCACCTGTTTAAAAGGACTTGAAGAGCAGTTGGATGTGCACTTTAACCAAAGTCACCCAAAAGTACTTGGCCAACATGAATCGATCGAATCAATGCTAACTCGTGGCAATGAGCAATGGTCTCGCACCTTAGCATTAGAGTTTGACTACCATATTGAAGCTCACGATATCCAATGTACGCTGATGCTGTTAATCAGTGAGAAAGCCATTCCCAAACTACATGCACGCACAGCTTACCTCGCTTGATACAGGACCATCGAATGACTGACGTAATGAATGAAGTTTCTATGGCCCACTGGCAACTTGAGATGCTACAAAGCATTGATGCAGGGCTTGTCGTACTCGACCGAAAATACAACATTCAATTGTGGAATAGTTTCATGGAAAACCACAGCTGTATCCGCCCCCAAGAAGCTAAAGACCAAAATCTTTTTGAGCTATTCCCTGATCTACCAAAAGACTGGCTAGAACGAAAAGCAGAAATGGTGTTTAACCTAAAAAACCGCTCGTTTACCACATGGCAACAACGCCCTTACATCTTCAAGTTCGATAATTTCCTACCGTTGACTGGCAATACACCGTACATGTACCAAAATATGACGATCATTCCATTGCCGTCGATTACAACCGAAGTCGATCATATTTGCCTTATCATCTACGATGTTACTGACATGGCAACCAACAGCCTACAAATGGAAAAGGTAAACGCAGAGCTCACCTACTTAAGCCAAACTGACCGCCTGACGGGATTGTTTAACCGTGGGCATTGGGAAGAGCTGGTTCGAGCCGAGTTTGCTCGTTATCATCGAACGAAGCAGCCTTGTGCACTGGTGATGATAGACATCGACAAATTTAGTGAAGTAAACAACACCTATGGCCATTTAGCCGGCGACGAAGTACTTAAAAACTTAGCTGTTTGCCTACGAAAAACAGCACGTGAAACCGATATGATTGGCCGTTACGGTGGTGAAGAGTTTGCCATTTTATTGGTTAACACCGATTCACCGCAAGCTATGTATTTTGCTGAAAGGCTTCGAAAGAATGTCGAGAAATCCGTAGTGACTTTTGATGATTTTGCAATTAAGTACACTATCAGTGCCGGTGTTTCTCAATTACAAGAACTCGATCAGAAACACGAATCTTGGATTCAACGAGCTGATGACGCTTTGTATCAATCGAAAGAGAACGGACGCAACCAAACCACGTTCAACGAATAGAAGCCTCTGTACACAAACTTCTCAACGATAGATAAGCCAACAACAGTTAAGTGAACGACAGATAAGCCAACAAAAGACAAATCTTCAGCAACACACAGACAAAAAAAAGCCAAATAGATCGCGCTATTTGGCTTTTTTATGGGGAGGATTGCACCCTTCTGGATGCACCCTTCAGGATTCACTATTCTGAGCGTTTATTTTCGTCAGTTTTATCCCCTTTAAACATCAGTCCCACAAGATTAACGCCACCTAACTGGCTCCGCATCAGTCACATTGGCTTGTAATATTCACCTAGCTCTTACGCTTTGAGCTCTATGATTTTATCCTTAACCATTCGCTAACAGTTCTCGTAAATCGATAATTGACGCATTAGCGCGCGAAATATAATTAGCCATTACTAGTGAGTGGTTTGCAAAGAAACCAAAACCACTACCATTAAGAATCGTTGGGCTCCACACGGTCGCTTGGGTTGCTTCTAGTTCACGGATAATTTGACGCAAACTAACCAATGCATTTTTCTTCTCTAAGACGCCCGCAAAATCATGCTCTACGGCTTTTAAGAAGTGTAATATTGCCCACGCAGCACCGCGTGCCTCATAGAACTCATCATCAATTTTCAACCATGGTGTTTTTACTTCTGTTTCAACCGATGTCGTTGTCGATTGAGAAGCACTCGGGTCTCCCCCTAAATCAGTATTGACTCGACGCTGACCTACGCTCGCGCTCAAACGCTGCGACAAACTGCCAAGCCGTGTTTGTATATCACCTAACCAATTATTCAAATTGTCGGCACGTGCATAGAATTGTGCTTGCTGGTCATTGGCCGAACCAATGGCTAACCAATACGTAGTCAATGCTTCAATGCCATGTTTATATTCTGACTCTGAGGAAGGGAGCCACCAACTATTCGCATCGAAATTAAATCGCGGCTCTGCTTCTGCTAATTCAGCAACCTCAACTGACTGCGATTGTGAACGGCTCAGATCTTTACGCAATGATCGACTTAAATCTCGGCTTTGCACCAACACACCAAATTCCCAATTTGGCATATTGTCCATCCATAATCCCGGAGGCGTCAGGTCGTTGTGAGTAAAACCACCAGGCTTTTCAAGTAATGTGGTCATCACCCGGTGTAAGGTGTAAACCGTGGTATAACCCGTAGTCACATCTAAACCACGACTTTGTGCATCCGCACGGGCTTCAGTCACAGGATCAAACTCTGCTGGGGGCATGCTCCAATAAATGCCAAAGCCCGCGGCCACCACAAGATAAGCAGCAAATAGACCTGCACCCAACTGCACTAATCGCCCACCGGGAATGATTTCCCAGATATCCATAATGCGATCAATGACGGCGTCAATAAAACCCTTCATGCGAACTCCCCGCTTGTGGTTCAATGAGCACTCAAATAAGTCCCCAATAGAAGTAAACAGCTTAATGAAATACACACAGGAAAACAGTATTGACAGTTAAAAGTTCACACAAAAAAGTCACTTTATGCACTCTATTCACTGTCTTGACGCTGTGTTTTTTCATCAATACTACGGCTACTGCCGCAGCAGACAACTATTCGGGTACGAAAAAAACAGCAATCACGACGCTTAATATAAGCACATCAGCAGCCACTTACCATTTTCGTGTCACCATTGCTGACACGCTAGAGTCGCGACAACAGGGTCTCATGTGGCGAACTCAACTAGGTGCTGATGAAGGCATGTTATTCGTTTACCCTAAGGCTCAACCACGACAATTTTGGATGAAAAACACCTTCATACCATTAGACATTATTTTCGCTGACGAAAATGGTGTGATTATTAATATAGAAAAAGGTTGGCCACAATCACTTACCTTGGTTAAATCTATTCGGCCTGCAAGGTATGTCCTAGAAATAAACCAAGGCCAAGCCGACAAGTTAGGCATCACAGCAGGTAGTCGTTTAAAACTTTCACTTCTCAAATAGAGCTAACAAAATACCCATGGATATCTTTTTACAAATCTGGGGAGGTGCTTTCTACCTAACCAACAAAGTACTTTTTGCTCTTAGTGAAACGCAGCAGGCTCAGCTCAAAAAGAAAATGAAGGTTATTGGCTGGGTTGTTTATATCTTAGGCGTACCAGCTTGGGTGACTATTTTAATAGGACATCACAATTGGATTGCAGCATCAATTGAAGCCGGTGGTTTACCAGCGATGCTGATGGGGCTTTATTACGCCATTCATGAGGACAAGCCTCACAGTCGTCGCGTGAACACACTTGTAAGCATCTGCACTTACTCATCCTTAGTTGTCGGGCTCAGTTACAGCATCTATCAACATTCAGGTATTAGCTCAGTATCACAGCTCCTCGAAATGGGTGTCATGCTTGGTTTCTTATTGGGTAGCTACTTAATGGCTAAACGAGACGCTAAAGGCTGGTTATTCTTTATGCTAATGAACCTCAGCATGGCACTACTGATGTTTATCCAAGATAAACCCATCCTGATGGCTCAACAATTGGCATCACTCTGTTTTGTCATTTACGGCTATAGAAAAAGCAAGCCCTAACAGTGAACAAAAAGCGGCATGTCATGATGCTGATTTAAGTACGACGGGCAGTCTTAGTTGGATAGCCAGTTTTAATTACGATAGACAGTTTTAAGTACGATAGACCGTCGCAATTGCCTGATTTTTTTGTGCATGCTTTCTAAGCAGTAGCGCTTCTTCCAATAGATCATTGGCGCCGGTTTCAATAGCCCCCATATTCGATAGAAACAGCTCTACTCTCTCCACAACATCTTGCACAACGGCTGATTGTTCATTGTTACTTGATGTAATCCTGGCGGTGTCACTTTGCAATTGATTAAGTTTTTCCAGCAACTCCGACAGGTGATTAACAATTCCCGATGTGGATTCATTGCTGCTAAGCGCATGCTTTTTTCCTTCATCAGAATGGCTCGATATGTTGTCTACGCTGGCTTTCAATCGATCTAACACTGTTTGTACTTCGTCCGTTGATTGATTAGTGCGGAAAGCCAATTGCCTGACTTCATCGGCTACAACAGCAAAACCTCGTCCACTTTCCCCGGCTCTAGCCGCTTCAATAGCTGCATTCAGCGCTAAGAGATTGGTTTGCTCAGAAATACTACGAATGGTCTTCAGTATTAGGCCGACATCATCACTATCTTTTTGCAACTGCTCCATCGCTTCGGCAATCGCGCTCATGGTTTCTACGAGCTTCAACATATTTTCACTTAAGTGCTGGCTTTGGCTGTTAATATCTTTCGTATTCGCAGCCGCATCTTGGGAGTTATCGCTGCTTCTTTCACTCATTTCAGCAACGCTACTGCTACTCATACTCAGTTTTTGTAAATCATTTGCCATCTGCTCAGATTGCTGTCGCTGCGTTGACGTCGCCTTAGTCATGGCTTGGCTAACGCCAGTGAGATTACTAGCTGAATGTTCCAAGTCTTTACTGATAGCTACACCTTGTTGAAACGAGCTACCGAGGCTATCCAACAAGGTATTAAAGTAAACCTCCACATCAGTGACTGGTTGCTTAATACGCACACTTAAATCCTTTCCTTTGGCAATAACGTTTAGTGCTTGGGTGACATTCGCTTCCAGCGCGCTAGCCTTTGCTAGGCCTAAGCTGCAATAAGCAAGAATTAACGCTTCGATACCTGCAAACATTGCATGTACAAAAGTAATCGTCCAAGAGCAGTTATCGCCAAATGCACTCACTGGAATATCATTAATCATTACGCTATTTAGTTGTAATACAGTCATGCCTACATGGTGCACTGCGATAAATAGCAAGCCTGCAATAATCGGTAACCAATCTCGAAAAAGAATCAGTACCGCTAAACCTGCAAAAATATGAAAATGCATTTCAGTCATACCTAATTGGCTTTGAATAAAAGCGGCTGAATACGCCATCAATATCACAGCAGAGAACACCCCATTAAAACGTGTACCTTGAAAAATCACATGATTCAAAAGAGTAAGAACAAAAAGAGGCACACCCATGGTCAAGGACAAACCGAGTAATGATTCGCCAACCAGCCCGCTGATGATAAGCAGAGGGAATTGGGCAAGAAGAATCGCTAACATTAGATGATAATTGGTCACTTTTGGCTGCATTGACCTCTCCTTGCTACCGCAATAATAAACCTGACTGTTAAGTCTGGTTATTCATGAGTTTTTAATAACTATAGCTCAAGAATCGATTGTTTAAGGCTTGTCGCTCACTCACAACAAACTCTCTACGATAGTGTTTATCGGTAATCGTCTCTGTGTGTACGCTCGAACGACATTCCCATGATGGTCTAAATGATATAAACGCGCCAAATGCGTTCTAGGGTCCTTACTTGCAGAACTTTGGCCCAGCTCACGCAGCAGTTTCGTTTTACTGAGTTCGTCTGCTTCTAAGGAATAAAACCGAGAGGAGTGTTGATCAAAATACTGATAGCGTTGCTGTCTTGTTGACGCATCCGTTTGAAGGTTAAGCCATAGAAAACGAACACCGGCAAAACCCTCTGGAATTTTATCATCAATACCTCTCAACTCTCTGACTCGTTGAGAGCAGAAATCAACACAGTGAACAAAGCCGGTTATCAAAAACGTATGCGAGTAACGGTCGTCATGTAATGTCTGCAGGGCACCTTGGTCATCAGACCAAGCAATGTCGGTTAATTGCTTATGAATTGGCTGTAAGGCACCCGCAAAATAAAAATATGCGGCCACACTAAGAGGAACACTGAGCAGTGCCGATAAGACACAGAATAGACGAAGCAAAGAAACGTCTTTCACTTTAAAACCATCCTTATTTTAGTCTTTTAAGGGTAGCTCTAAAGTGAAAAGATGCACAGAAATGCGGCGGTTTTACGCTTCTTCTACTGTCTCACGCTGATCGGCCAAACGATAGGGATTATCTGAGTCGAGCAATGCCTTAGCCTTAGGCGTGGGGAACTCTACATCAAGATCAACCACAGAGCCGTCTCGGCAAACATTGATGACGGTATCCATCACTGAGGCCATCAGTGAATACTTATCGTCTGGAGCCGCGATTAATGTTTGTAAGCCTAAGTCACCCATGAAGCCAAGAGAGGTTTGCGTATTCTCCGCATCCAATTTATTAAAAGCCTCATCGAACATACTTAAACTCATGCCGCCAACAGGCCCCTGCGGCGATTGTTTAATCCGGTATGTTGCACCTAAGCCCGCAGCAATAGCCACATAAAACGGTACTTGGTGCTCACCACCTGAGCCTGTTTTGATCCGTTGCGTTAAGTTGGTTTTGATGTTGCCATCAGTATCTTTTATCAGTAGCTCGAAGTTGTAGAAGTTACGGTAGTCTTGCAGCAAACTGGCTTCCCCTTCGTCCTTTAGAACTTCATGAATACGCTCTAAAGCAGCACGATGGGGTGACTCTTCATCAAAAGACTGATCGAACAAACCACCGACATTTGCCTGATCAACACGTGAGTATGTTTCAACCAAGTCGAGCACATCTTTCAGCTCTGGATTTGGGGTCATTGTGAAACTGTACATTTCTTTATGAAAAGGTCGGTGCTTCAGGTGATTATTTAGCTCTTTGATGAGCTCTTTGATCTTATCAATCTGGTCATTAAGGTGAGCAACAAAATCCGAGCGGAATGCCGTTTCCGCCTCAATACGCGCTCGCTCTGCTTGCTTTGTGTAGTGTGCCAGTTCTGTTTCTTTAAGCGCATCCACTGTCGAGTTAACAAACTGCTCTAACTCTTCGTGAGTAGAGTCAGTCGTTATCTGGTCAATGTCTTGATGACTAAAGCCACTACCATGATAGTGCGCCTTGTATTCTGCAACCGCGTCACGGACAGAGTTTTTCTTCTTACCGACTAATGTAAGTTCATTCTGAGCACGACGGGCGGCATCAAATATCACGCGATCTAGCTCTGAACCACAAGACTCTTCAAGGTAGTCTCGTTTCTCTTGTGCAGACTGCGCATCAAATCCAGACTTTTCTTCACACTTAGCTCGGGCGGCCGCATGCTCTTCAAGATCTTGTTCGAGAATTTCAAGATTTGCCTCCGCTTTAATCACAGAGGTGCGTAATGAACGCAACTGTTCGGTCAAGCTGTGCTGTTCACTTTGCAGGGCGCTTTGTTGCTCAACCAATTCACTTAAGCGTTGCTGAGTACCCGTATCATCCATATTACGAAGGTCTTGGATTGCTTGGCGATAACCATCGAGTTCAGCATTAAGCATTTGACGGTCATTACATAAGGATTGAGCGCTCTCGGTGACGCTGGTTAATGAGGTGGTTAACTTGATCAAGTTGTCTTTCAAGCTATCCAACTCTTTATGGTCTTTTTGCAAATCCGCAAACTTGCTTTGCAGCTGGCCGAAATCTCTATCTTCTCGCTGCAGCTGCTGCTCACGGAATTGCACACCCATCATCGCGGGCTGCTCATGAATTGCCGTGGTAGCACCTTCGGTTTGCAACATACAATCTGGTGTTAATGCACGCTCATGGCGTAATAACTCTTGCTCTGTTTCAACCGCCATCACGCCCCCTAAAGTGCGATTGATATAAGCTAATGCATGGGAGTTTTCGCAGGTAACGTATTGCGCTAACGAGCCAGGCTTATCACGATTGAGCCAGTGTTCACTCTTCGTTGTATTGATAATCCGGCACCCTTTCAAGTGACGACCTCGACGACGATATAGCGAGATGGCATCTTTCACTTTATCAGGGTCAACAACCAAGGCCTCTCGACGCGCTCCTAAAAAGCTCTCGATCGCTGTGCGCCAGTTATCATCATTGACGTCTGTGAGCTCACATAATGGCGTAGATTCAATACCGTACTCTTGCAGCATGGCCATGAGCTCACGCGTATTTTTTCGCAATGGCGCACGCCCTAATTTCAGCTGTTCTATAGTGCCTTGATGGCCCTCAAGCTGCTGACGGCAATGATTGAGTTCAATCACCGAAGACTCAAACCCTTTATTAATTTCTAAGCGAACTTTATCAATCTCTTTTTTCAAGCGCTCAAGATTTTGATCCACGGCCGCAGGGTGACTCGGCCACACTGAACCGAGTAGGTTTTCACCGTCGCGCCAAAGCGTCACAGCTTCTTTGACCACATCCGTAAATGAGGTCGGCAGATGTTTTTCGTGTTGAGAGAATGCAACCGTCGTTCTGAGTAAGTTATAGATGTTAGTAATCTTATCTTGTACAACAGAAACTTCATGCTGTTTTGATTCAACTTTAAGATCTAACTCTTTGATTCTAGATGCGTGATCAGAGTTATTTAGTTCTGCACGAGCGTCGGCCAATTGTTGCATGACCCGCTGAATGTGCTGGTCTATTTCGTCAGACTTGAGTTGCAATTCCTGCTCTTTTTCACGCTCTAATTCGAGCTTTTCCTCAACACTTTCTTTCTTTAAGTCTGCTTGTTCAAAACGTGTTTCATAAACGACCCATTCATACTCTTCAGCATTCTTGGCATTACGGCGAATGCCAGTGCAGAGCTCTTGTACTTTGCCAAGCTCGTCGATACGTGTTGCGACTTCTTGCGTTTTTTGTTCCATCGCACGGTATTCATCAAGGGACTTTCTAAAGTCCCCGACTTGTACCTGTTTGGCATCCAGCACGTATTCACGAACAAAGCGCGTAGGGCTATCAATGGGGGTGAATTTGATTGCGTTTCTAAAGCTTTTTAGGAATTTCTCATCATCAATGGGAATATTGGTATCAGCGCTCAGTAACGACATGACTTCGCGAATAAAACGACTCGCCCGCTTTTCCAACTTCATCTCTGGACACTCACGACGCAGGGCTTCCCGTACTTCTGGCCATGCCCGCGGTATGCGTCCACCTTCTTTCACTTCGGTAAAATCACTTAACGTGACTTGAGTATCAGGGAGGATAAAACGACCTTCGATTTCTTCTTCCGGCGAAGATAAGGAGGCGCTGATTGCTAGACCTATGGTGTCACAAACGCCGGTGCCTTCATCCTTGAATTCCAGCGCCATATAGGTCAACGAATCTTCTCTAGATTGCGCTCGACCACCACTATGATCGTCCAAAAAACCAAGACAATAAGTGCGCAAGCTACGCTCACTTTTTTGCCCCGCGCTCGCATTAAAACTTAAGTAGCGTTTATTACCGCCAACCATGATCGTTTGAATTGCATCGAGCAATGACGACTTACCCGACCCGTTCGGGCCGACAATAGCCACGTTTCCACGAATTGGAATTTCCACAGCACCTAGTACATACCAGTTAACCAGCAGAATTTTGTTAAGCAGTTTCATTATTGTTCTCCGCCTTTGCTGATTCTTCTGGTGTTGGTGCTGATGTCGTCGATGTCGTTTCAGATGTTGCGCTAGACGAAGCTTCTGTCGACTCTCCCTCTACAGCCTGAGCTGGAGTAGTCTCGCTCGCACCATTAGGTTGCTCATCGTCCTGAGCTTGAAGGTTCTCTTCTTCGAGCGCATCGTTTTCGAGTTCTTCTTGGCTTTCACCTAGCTCTTCAAGCTGCCTTAACCAATCTTCAACAACCACGTGACGCACCGATGGATTGATCATCAATGGGATGTTTTTAGGGTCCGTCTCATTCGGCTTACCACGCTCGACGATGCCATGCCGACTAAACAAAGAAAGAATCTCACGGAAGCGAGTTTCATTAGGAATTTCTTTGCCTGTTAAGTTCTCATAAATGTGTAAAAGCTCATCAGACTGCAGGTAGGCCTTACCACCTTCAACATCGAAGTTTTCAAGGCGTTCCTCATATTGCTGGCGAAGGCACAATAGAAACAAAGATTCATCAAGACGTAAACGTAGATACCGCTCTTCACCTTTAGGAATGATACCGATAAAAGACTCATCGGGCTGATAGGTCAATGACCAACCAATGGCTTCAAACAAGTCGGTAAAGTAATCAATATGCTGTGCAACTAAAAAATAGTCTGAGCGCTGAGTTGGTTTATCCGCATAAATAAATTGCGACACCAATAGTCGATTAGTTGCTGAAATAAAATCTTCTTCGTTATGGCCTTCTGCGCGTGAAAGGGCTTTCTTAAGATCGGCTAACATATTCTGTCCTTATTAAGCCCCACCGGCTGTTGCTTGCTTGACCGCCTCAGGTGACAGGCGCGTCAAGGTGAAATCTCGACACTCAACCATGTCGGCAATGTTTACATAATCTTCGCCAAACACGAGTTGGTATTTACCATTAACCGACTGTCCGCGTTTTCCCAATGACGGTAAATGGCGAACATAACTAAAACAGATGTAGTCTTCGATGGTTTCTATTTGAAAGTCTCTGGCTTGAATACTGGCTCGGTTAGCAAGTTGTAGCTCGATATACGCTTCTACTTTCGCCCCGTTAACTTGTCGACGCTCTTTGTACTCTTTAAACAATTGACGCATTTGTAATACATGAGGGTCGATTGTTTTCTGTTGAATAACACGAAGTTCAGGTGCCGTTCGTTTACGTGGTGCTGAGCGTACACTCTTAGCAGAAAGATACGCATAACTATCCAACGTTGACGCTATAGGAATGTTTTCATCATCCGTTTCCGCGAGTTTGGTAATCAAGCGAGAAATTCGTGAGCTCATCCCTGGCGTGGTTTTATCCATGTAGCGGACAGTGTCGGCCACACGCTTTTCTAACCTAAAGCGGAAATCATCAATGGCGGCCAAACGCTCATCCACGGATTCAAAAATACGAATGATACGTGTGATATGGCTGTTAAGCTCTGCTTCCGCTTCGACTTCACTAAGCTCTAGGACTTCTTGGTAATGACTGACAAGCTGAGAGAGCGTCGATGGGTCAAATTGAAGCTCCTTGAGCATACTTAAGAGCTGACGACGAAACCGAAATGGGTTGTTATACGTTTTTAAGGTTTTGTAATCAGAAACTAAGATCACCCCGACAAAATGCTCGAAAAAGTCTTTAACTATCGCTTGAGGGTTAGTCGTTGATGAAATACTCTGTTTTAACTCACGCAGCCCTAACAACATATCGGTAAGGTGCGCACTGAACTCTGAGGCTACTCGTGCGGCTTCCTGTAGCGTAAGCCCACGACCACTTGGGTCTTTAATCGCCGCTTCGACAGAACTTAATACGTTTAAAACCACCCCGCCGTAGCTTTTCTTTTGGAACGTGGCGACATCAATCAATGTCCGCAAGATATAACTAATAGAGGGCGACATCAGCACAAAGGTACGGTAAAGCTGCTGATCTTCATCCAGCCAACCTGTTTTTACCAATCGACGGTAAATTCGATTCGCATATTCGGCTGAAGACTTAGGTAGTTCGCTTTCTTCTGCATCGTCACTTTCTGGTGACCAGCTTCTAAAACCGTATTTAATGACTGCTTCTTCGATAGTCGAGCGGACAAGATCGCGGGGAATAAAAGGATCGATTAAGTCTTCATCAAAGAAAAGGTCGGCCAACTCAACAAGTACCGCCTGATAGATATGACGGTTCTGGCCAGAAAGCGGTAAAAAGAGGTCGTCGGGTAGCTTATTAAAAAGCATTTATATGGTGAGTTCCTACTGGACTGTGGGTACAACCTGACGCAACGTCGCGCTGGTTTCTTATCATTGAAAACCGATTCTACTCTAAACGGCAAACGAAAAACCAGTGCTAAGCCTCAGTGGTAACAGAAGCATGAGAATGAACGATTATTAACACTTAATTATTCTGATAACTTCCTGTTTTACATCTGAAATCTTTGAGCGAACATCCTAACGTCAAATTTTGATTCAATGTTACAAGTCGTCGACTTAATAAGGCCATATCCTGTGCCACTTTTAATAAGTGCCGATGGCGTGAAGATTCTACCTCTTCAAGTCGCTGATAAAGCTGCTCTATTGTTTCAAACTGGCCAATGAGCAATGCCGCTGTTTTTGCGCCTACTCCTTTCACACCAGGGATTTGATTAGTGCTATCGCCAGCCAACCCCCAATAATCGGTCAGTTGCCAAGGCCAAACTCCAAATTTTTCATACACCGTTCTGGGATCAGCCTCTATGCGGTCAAAATGGTTCCATAGTGTTAGCTTCTGTCCTGGAGAAGCATCAGCCAACAGTTGAGAAAAACCTTTATCCGTTGAAACCAAGACCACTTCACCACCCGCCTGTAACATTTTATGGGTGAGCGTTGCAGCAAGATCATCGGCTTCGACTGCCGCCATCGCTAAACTAGCGATTCCAGCCTCAGCAAAAATTTGACGAAAAGCAGGCAAGGCTTGCTGCAATACTTCGGGCATAGGCTTGCGTCCTTCTTTGTAACCGGCAAACTCATGATGGCGCCAACTCAGTTCTGCACCATCAAAACACACAACAGCATGAGAGGGTTTAAACTGTTCTAATAAACGGGAAACAGTAGCGACGCAGCGTTCGATACTCGCCTCTATCCCGGCCTGGCCATCATCGGGGACAGTTGCATGAATACGACGTATTAGGTTCAAACCGTCAATGATTAATAACTGCATGTTTGCCTTAGAATTTCTCGTGAACTCATTGTTTTAAAACACCAAAAAATCTTACTCGCCGAGAATAATCTTACGTTTATTTTTCAGAGAGTTAACCTTAATTTGCTGTTCTTTGCTAGTCATAGGCAATCAGGCTTGACCATGATGGAAAAGGCCTTTATTATTCGCGCCCACGGTTGATCGTGATTCCTCGATAGCTCAGTTGGTAGAGCAGTAGACTGTTAATCTATTGGTCACAGGTTCGAGTCCTGTTCGAGGAGCCAATCGTCAATTTCTGCTAAAGGTCTATCGCTTTATCTCTACTCGTAAAGCACCAGCGACTCACTCAGAAGACCGTTTCGGGGTATAGCGCAGTCTGGTAGCGCGCCTGCTTTGGGAGCAGGATGTCGGGAGTTCGAATCTCTCTACCCCGACCATTAAATCAAAACCCACACCCCACCAACAACGCCTCTGAACAAGCTGCTTTTTAAAAACCATCTTTAAGAAAACTCGTTAGAAATAAAACTAGAAACAACACACTCCTCAAACATTCCAGAAAGACGCAGACCGCTCAAAACCCTTTTGTCAGCAAAAAAACAAAAGACGGCTAAGATGCTCAGCAAACACAACATTCAGCAAGAAATAAGGATTTTAAAAAGAGGTGTTTTTAAAAATAGGGGTTTCTAAAAAGAGACGCCGATGTAGGACACACCGGCGGTAATGACACGATCTTAAATCTAAGAAAGTTATTCAGCGAGAGCAGTTTCTTCTTCAACTTCTTCAGGCAACTTAGCCTTAACATCCTCTAGCTCTTTTTTCATTTCACGCAGCTTTGTTTTTAGGCTGTTGTTGTCAGCAATTAGCTTTTTGTTTTCAGAAGTTTTTGTAGTGATCTTTTTCTTTTGCTCATCGACCTTCTTCTTCAGGCGATCAGGGTTCAGCTCTTTAAGCGCTTTTAGCTCGCTCTTCACTTGGCGCAACTCATCAGACATTTGCTTGAGATCATCTTGCTTTTGTGACGCTTGAGACTCAATCGTCATGAATGTTTCCATGCGTTCGATCTGGCTGATTTGCTGCTGCTGCTCAAGCTCTGCGATCACTTCTTCAGCTTCTTTTAGCTGTTCTTGCGTACCTACAGGATCCATCGCTTGCAACTTTTCTAACTGTTTCTGCGCACTTTCTTGCGCACTCTTGCATTGCGCAAGCTCAGTTTTTAAGTCCGTAATCTCTTCATTAAGCCTGGCCATTTCCATTGCTTGCTTATTTTTTACCTGGCTTAGAGTAAGAGTCGCCATAGAGCCTCGTGTACCTCCGGGGAGTGATAAGTATAAAAGTGATAACTACAAAAATAGTGAGTTAAATCGATTCTTTTTCCACATCAACGGTGGAAAATTCAGGTCGCGAATTCTACCAGATAAATTTTTCATTTCATACCCTTTGCACACGAAGGTTGTTTTCTTCGTGCTTTCTTTAAAACTTAACCAGCAAAGTTTAAAACCTAACTCAGCATAAATAGTAGCTTAAAAGACGAGCATTCAAGATCAGGCAGGCAACCCAAAAACAGCAACTGACAACTTAACGACCTAAATCAAACAAAATAACGCACCAAAATAAAACACCGAAAACACAACGATCAATAATGGTGCGTAATTTTTATCCAAAAACAGGCTTATATAAATATTCATATAAAAATCAAATAATTAAATAGACAAAAAAAATAAACATTAAAGGCATGAATCCTGCATTTGGTGCTCATTGACGCAGTAAATATTAAAGGAAATGCCGTATGGGTTTAAAAAGCAGTCAGATGTCATTAAGTTCCGCAGAAAAAAGCTGGTTGCCATGGTTTGGCATAAATGGAAAGTTGCGCTTAGGATGGTCTTGCTTTTTAAATCGAACAAAATACCCGTTTGTAGAAAGAACCTTTGAAGGGGTTGCAAACACTCGTGTCAACCTCCTAAAAAACTGGACAGAAGGACAATGGCACCTATTGTCAACGTTAGCCGATGAGTTAGCAGAGCTATCTGAACCGGATATCACTTTACTTGAGCGCACGCTAGCACAGTCAAAGGACAGCACTGAAGTCTTCATTATTGACCCAAATGGTCGCGTAGTCATGTCGACGCACCAAACTAGCACAGGAAAAACAAATTTATCCTCCAAAGCACTCGAGCAAGGCTTAAAACGCCCTTTTTTGCACGGCCCTTACATTGATGACGCAACACTAACTCTTGGGCCTCGTTCGTCAAAGTTTCATGACGCCGTAACACTCATGTTTTATCAACCGATTACCCGCGATGGCGAAACCGTTGGCTGTGCGTGCTCTCGCGTCCCCAACGATGTTCTTGGCGATTTAATTCAGCGAGAAGCTGGTCATATTTACCAAGAATCAGGTGACAACTACCTCTTCATGGTGAAATCCAATTTCGATCGCACCATTAAAGAAGGTATAGCGCTATCAAGATCACGATTTGAAGACCAAACCTTTTCATTAGGTGATAACTTAAAGGACGGTGTCCGAACAGATTTTGGTGTGGTTAAAATCAACAACCACACCGAGTTTGAAATCCGCTTCACTGACCCGGCTACCGGCGAACTTCACCCCGGTGTCAGAGAAACTATTCGCAATGGTCAAAACTTATTCGTCACTTATCCCGCTTATTCTGACTACCGCCATATTCCTGTGATTGGTGTGGGCGTTACCTTTTCCCTACCCGGTTCGTTAGACCGATGGGGGATGATGTGTGAAGGTGATTTAGAGGAAGTCTACCGTGGTCGCTCTATTGGACTAAAATTATCCCACCTTCAATTCATACTCAGCATACTTATTCTTCCTGTGGCCCCCCTACTTCATGAACTGCTTGGGCTCAATTGGATTTGGTCAGGGTTAGCAGGCGCCGCGGCAGTGCTGATGGGAAATGCCATTTTTAAATCGATTGGCACATCACCACTAAGCAAGCGCCTGGCCAAAATGACAGACGTCATTCGAGGCATCGCAGAAGGTGGCGGTAACTTACAAGAACGACTCGACATTGAGAAACTGCCAAACGATGAAACTGGCGATCTTGGCCGCTGGATCAATAGCTTTATCGATAACCTAGATGGCACCGTTGGTCAGGTATTAGAAGTTTCTGAAGACGTTGGCGATGCGAAAACAACACTGATTAACAACCAAGCCAACTTCAACGAAACCGCTGCCACATTGCTAGTACAGGTTGACGAATTGCTTCAACGCTTAGAAAGCCAGCTAGAACAAATTCAAGCAGCTTCACAAGAAGTCGAAGGCTTAAAGGTTGGTTTAAACACGTCCAACGAACGCAGTCGTGAGCAGTTTCAGACTGTCCAAAGCCAAACCCAAGAAATCAGAACCTCAATCCACAGCTCAGTTGAAACAATCAATACGCTAAACGATCGCGCAGAAGAAGTCGGCTCAGTCGTAGGCATGATCAGCGGCATTGCAGATCAAACTAACCTGCTAGCACTCAACGCGGCGATTGAGGCTGCTCGCGCAGGTGATCACGGTCGCGGCTTTGCTGTAGTTGCTGACGAAGTAAGAAACCTCGCCGCTCGTACCGGTGAAGCAACCACTGAAATTCGCAATATGATTGAAAATATTCAAGCTAACGCCAAAGCGGCGGTCGATACGATGGAAGGCGGTGTTGAAGGGATAGAAAACGGATTGAAGCTGGCAGAAGAAGTCGCCATGGATGACGGCGGCTTGAATGAGATGGTTGCCGACATGCTGAGCACTCTGGACGAAATAACAAGCCGAGGCACCTCACAAGTAGAAAGCGCTCGCGACGTTGCGAGCATCACCGCCAAACTGCAAACCTCCCTATACGCAGTCCGCCAAGGAACCAGCAAGGTTGATAGTAGTGCTAACCGATTAGAAAAATTAGTTTCACAATTTGAGGTCAGCAAATAAAACCGGCATACAGAGTCACCGTAGCCTTTAACTGATACTTATGAATGAAATAATCGCTCTTTCGTTAATACTCTGCTGCTAACCAACCCAGTATTCACCTGTTAATAATGACTACTAACGGGTGGATACTTACCTGCACTATCGAACAAAACCTCGATTTCCCTTTGTGCTCTTTTTTTGATTAAAGGATAATGCCGCTTCTCGTTGACATAAGCGTGACGCCACTTACCTTTAATGGCGTACACCACACTGGGTAAGAACAGATGTTAAAAAGAAAGAATCCATTATCACTTGAGCAATTATTCCAGCTATCTTGGTGGCTGCTGATTTTTGCTTTTGTGACATCGATTATTGATTGGTATTTTTTAGATTCAGAATATCGTGACTATCTGCGTATTGTGGGTATCGTGGCATTTGCTGGCTACTTAATCGGCCTAGTGGCTAACTTACAAAGCAAGGTAAAAAACGACGAACAAGCCGAAAAAAACCAAGAACGTAAAAAATAAACAAATCAATAAACTTAACCAATAAACTTAACCAAAGCTTACTTTCTACTCGCTTTGGTTAAGTGGCATTAGTCCATATCAAGGCTCACATCTTCGCTAAAGTCATTTGGTCGAGTTAGTGCAACCGCATGGTACTCCATCGCTCGATTACAACTATCTAAATATTTTTTCCATGTTTTTTCATGCGCTGTTTCCGCCTGACGCTGACCTTGAACAAAAGCCACAAAATCCTCTTCTTCTTTTGTTGTCGGCAACATAAAGCCTGTCGATAGACCTTCGTAAGCTCTGCCATGATCCGTCAATAGCTTCGCTTGGAGGCTGGTAAATTCTCCACTTCTGTCAAAGCCATAAGGAAAGTGCTGATCATCGAAAAAACGTTTATTGCTGAAAAAACTGAGATTCTCTGCCATAAGCCCACCCACACTCCATTCAACAAGGTTGAATTTCATTCAAACAGAACTGATACAGTCGTTATAGACGATTTAAATGACGATTTTTTGTCAGTTATAAAGAAAAATCAGGGGCGAGACAATAAAAATAAAAAAAGCCACAAATGTGGCTTTTTTATGGAGGCACTAGACGCTAGAAAACTAACTGATTTTATCAAAAACCTTCGTTAAATTTTCCACAGTACGATCAATATTTTGTAATTTATCTAAACCAAATAAACCAAGACGGAAAGACTTAAACTCAACGCCCTCATCACACTGCAACGGTACGCCTGCAGCTAACTGCAATCCTTCTTGAACAAAAAAGCTCGCATTTTGTAACTCAGCACGATCAGTAAAGTTAACAATCACGCCTGGCGCCTTGTAACCTTCCGCCGAAACACTGCGAATACCTTTCGATTCAAGCATTTCGCGAACACGACGCCCTAACTCGATTTGCTTCTCTTTGGCCTTCGCAAAACCAAATTCTTGCGTCTCAAGCATAATGTCACGAAAACGCTGCAAACCATCGGTCGGCATTGTCGCATGATAGGCATGAGCACCCGACTCATAGGCCTCCATAATTTTCAACCAGCTCTTAAGATCACAAGCAAAACTGGTGCTTTCAGTTGATTCAATTCGCTCACGAGCCTGCTCACTCATCATGACTAAAGCAGCGCAAGGCGTTCCGGTCCATCCTTTCTGTGGGGCGCTAATAAGGATATCCACACCGCAGTCCTTCATGTCTACCCAAGCGCAACCAGAGGCAATACAGTCGACAACTAATAAGCCGCCTACTTTATGCATCGCTTCAGATACCGCGCGAAGGTAATCATCCGACAGAATCAAACCAGAAGATGTTTCCACGTGCGGCAAAAATAGCACACTCGGTTTTTCTTTCTCGATGGTAGCAATGACTTCTTCTACTGAAGCTGGAACATACTGCGCCTGATATTCATCAGACACAGGGCGCGCCTTCAGCACAGTAGTAGACGACGGGATTCGTCCAGCTTCTAAAATTTGGGTCCAACGGAAACTAAACCAACCGTTACGCAAAACAACCACTGGCTTATCAGTTGCAAATTGACGCGCTACGGCTTCCATACCATAGGTACCACCACCAGGAACAACGACAACAGAGTGTGCGTTATAAACGCCTTTCAACGTTGATGAAATATCTCTCATCACCTGCTGAAAGCATTGGGACATGTGGTTAAGTGAACGGTCGTTATAAACCACCGAATATTCTAGTAAACCATCGGGATCGACGGCAGGAAGCAGCGTGGACATTTTTTGTCTCCATAACAAACGCGGCAATTCTATAGGAACACGCCATTATGGCAAGAACAGCAAGCCGATTAGTCATGATTTATTTCAAAAACACGAATAAAGGGTAGCTCTCATACCTTTATGACTTTGCGAACAACAAAGAAGGCGAAGTGTATCATTTTAGTGCTAAAGATTTTAGTGATTCACTCTTTATTACATGTATTTATGTTAGAATTATTTCCTTTTTTTATTAGATTGAGCATCGACACCCTATGGCGATAGAACGCCCTCAGATTGACCACCTGAATCGCATCCTTCCTGATGAGCCCTTATTAATGATGGGCGCAGGCCCTGTACCCATTCCACAAGCCGTTGCCGCAGCCAACGGTATTGTTATCAATCACCTCGGCGAGACGATGGCAAAGATCATCGACCAAGTACAACGGATGGGGCGCTATATTTTCCAAACAGAATCGCAATGGATTCTCGGCGTAGCTGGCCCCGGCTCTGCAGCCATGGAAATGGCTGTTGCCAACCTTGTTTGGCCTGGCACTAAAGTGCTCGCGATTAATAACGGTTTTTTCTCCAGTCGGTTAGCAGAGATGGCTCGCCGTGCTGGCGGCGAAGTGATTCAATACGATGTGGAAAACAATCAAAGCGCGTCCCCAGAGGAAGTTCGCCGCCTCATCGATGAACACAAGCCCAAAGTGCTCACTATCGTACAGGGCGAAACCTCAAATACAGCCCATAACTACACCTTGGCACAGATAGCTAAAATCGCCTCCGATAGGGACTGTCTTGTTGTGGTTGATGCCGTGTGCACATTAAGCACCATGCCACTTTTAATGGATGAGTGGAATATTGATGCTGTTATCACCGGCGGACAAAAAGGTTTGAGCTCCATCCCTGGGGTTTCATTAGTCGCTTTTTCTGATGATGCTTGGGAACGAATCCAAAACCGTGATCAGCCTATGCGCCATTGGACACTAGACGCTACCTTAGCCACAAACTTTTGGCACCGCGCCTCGTACCACTACACTGCGCCAGTCTCAGGCTTGCTAGCCTTACATGAAGCTATGCGATTAGTTGTTGAGGAAACATTAGAAAACCGCTTTCAGCGACACTTACTATGCTCTACAGCTTTGCAGCGTGCACTAGAAGCTATGGGCTTATCACTTTATGTGCAAGAAGCCAGTCGTTTGAATTCTGTATTAGGCGTAAAAATCCCCGAAGACATAGACCCCAAAGCCGTCTGCGCACACATATCCAAGTTTTATCGCGTAGAGGTTTCAGGGTCATTTGGCGCACCTATTGTGCGCGTTGGACAAATGGGTGAGCAATGCCGCGTACACAACATATTCCGCACACTCCACGCACTCGGTTCGACTGTCAGAGATTTGGGCCATAAATTGGACTTACCCGCAGGCATGGCGGAGTTGGAAAACCAACTTCAACAACGCAGAAGCCCTGTTACAGACATCTGACACCTGATGGCTTAATGCCACATTGAAGCACCCTCTGATCCAAGCCGCTTTCACAGCGGCTTTTTAATTTCTACTCGCTTACCTACCTATTAAATTATTTTAGTTATGCACCATTATTGAGCAACAAAATCAATAAACGCCTCATAAAAATACGCGATTGCCGTTCATACTTCCAAGTTAGCACCTAACCTACTGATTTATATAGAATACGAAGATGGAACAAAAAGTGCATGAAAATAGCGCAAATACGCTAGACCAATACCTGATTTATGCACCATTAAGGAGAGTTAAGTGAAATTAATAAGCGCCATTATTAAACCTTTTAAGTTAGACGACGTACGAGAAGCCCTAGCAGAAATCGGCGTTAACGGGTTAACCGTGACAGAGGTGAAAGGATTTGGCCGCCAAAAAGGGCACACCGAACTCTATCGAGGCGCTGAATATGCAGTTGATTTCCTTCCCAAGCTAAAACTTGAAGCGGGGGTTCCAGATGACTTACTCGACAAGTCAATCGAAGCGATCACTGAAGCCGCCTGCACTGGAAAAATAGGCGACGGGAAAATATTCGTAGTAGACCTTGAGCAAGCTGTACGCATCCGTACCTCAGAAACTGGAAACGACGCCCTATAACCGAACTACTTAAAACCAAAAATAATAATACTGTTTATTTTGCAAAGGAAAACACCATGAAAAAACTCATATTATCAGCCTTGCTGATGCTGCCAGGCATAGCCTTCGGCGATGAGCTTAATGGCGCCAATACGGCGTGGATACTAACGTCGACAGCACTAGTGCTCTTTATGACACTGCCTGGCCTCGCACTATTCTACGCAGGGCTCGTTCGCTCTAAAAACGTGTTATCGGTATTAATGCAATGCTTTGCCATCGCTGGTGCCGCCTCTATTTTATGGTTTATTGTTGGTTACAGCCTCGCCTTCGGTGAAGGCAACGACTGGATCGGTGATTTCAGCAAAGTCATGATGGCTGGTATTGGCCGCGACACTCTGGCTGGAGATATTCCTGAGTCCTTATTCATGCTGTTCCAAATGACTTTTGCCATTATTACTCCAGCACTAGTGATCGGTGGCTTTGCCGAGCGTATGAAATTTAGCGCGATGCTTTTGTTCAGCTGCATTTGGCTATTAGTCGTCTATGCGCCCATTACCCATTGGGTATGGGGTGGTGGCTGGTTAGGCAGCATGGGGTTATATGACTTCGCCGGCGGTACTGTTGTTCACATCACAGCAGGTGCAGCAGCACTGACAACAGCCATTGTCCTTGGACCTCGTAAAGGCTTTCCTGAAACCCCAATGCCTCCGCATAACCTCACCATGACTGCCACTGGTGCTGGGATGCTTTGGGTGGGTTGGTTTGGCTTTAATGGTGGTTCTGCACTGGCTGCCAACGGTGATGCAGCCATGGCCATGTTAGTCACTCACATTTCTGCCGCTGCCGGTGTATTAACTTGGTCTGCCATTGAGTGGATGAAGTTTGGCAAGCCTAGTTTATTGGGTGCGGTGACCGGCATGATTGCAGGTTTAGGCACAATCACCCCTGCTTCTGGTTTTGTTGGCCCCGGTGGCGCACTACTTATCGGCATTATGGCTGGTGCAATTTGTTTTGCCGCGACTCACTTCATCAAACGCACATTAAAAATCGATGACTCCTTAGATGTAATGCCTACTCACGGTGTCGGCGGCATCATCGGTACGCTCTTTGCGGGCGTTTTTGCTAGTACCAGCCTGGGTGTATTCAGTGGCTTTGGCTTTGCTGATGGCGTTGAAACCATGGGTGGACAACTCAGCATTCAGTTCACCGGCGTAATCAGCACCTTAATTTATACAGTTGTCGCAACATGGATCATCTTAAAAATTGTTGCCATCTTCACGGGCGGCTTACGCGTTGACCCAGATACTGAACAACAAGGTTTGGATATTACTGAGCATGAAGAAACGGGTTACAACCTATAAGTTGTTTACTTCGCGCGCTTAACAGCATCATCTTTTAGTTTTTTAAAAGATTAAAATCCATAAAAATCAAAGGCTAACCTTTATACAGGTTGGCCTTTTTTATTATTTTTCAAAAAACTTCTACTTTTCTTGCATCCAATCCTAAGTCTCAAGTGTTTACCTTCCACAGAGGGGAATCTCTGTACTTATAAACCCAGGAGATAAATGATGAAATCTACATTATTGAATGCACGGAACGTACTAGCCTTAACTCTTTCAGTGACCGCAACAACCGCTATCGCAGGCCATCACTCAATGGCACCTGATGCTGTTGCAGTACCCGATGGCAATAAAAAAGCATTAACCACAACCGCGGTCGGCACAGTAGCCTGGGAATGTAAAAAAGGCGATAAAGGGGCGGCATGGGCGTTCGCCGGACCTGCCGCCGTATTATCAGACAAGGACGGCAAGCCAGCGATTTCATACTACGGACCTCCAGCAACATGGGAAGCAATGGACGGCAGTAAAGTTACCGGTAAGCAGATTTCCACAGCACCTGCAGGTGACGGCAACATTCCTTATCAGCTCGTTAAAGCAAACGCTTCTGAGAAAGATGGTTGGTTAAAAGGCACGACCTATATTCAACGCCTTAATCTAAAAGGTGGTGCAGCGCCAAAAACTGGCTGTGATATGGACAGTATTGGCGAGAAAGTACTCGTTGCTTACACCGGTGAATATGTATTCTGGAAAGCAAAATAAGCACTCCGTCAGTTAATTCTGACCCTGCCCTTTCCACTCTGGGCGCTTAGGTTTACCCTAGGCGCTCAATTCCGGACATATGAAAGAGCTCTCGTGACCAAAACTCACATCAGTCAATTGATCACACAGTGCGCGAACGGCGATCGGTCTGCACTATCCACTATCTACGAAGACGAAGCCTCACGACTGCTTGGACTCATTCATGCCATTGTCCGAAATAAAGCGGTGGCGGAAGATATTTTGCACGACCTCTTCGTCAAAGTATGGATGCAAGCAGATAAGTTTGATGCCAAAGACGGGAACGGCTCGGCATGGTTAAGCCGGATGGCAAGAAATCTTGCGTTAAACGCGGTGAGATATAAATGGCGTGAGTCGAGCTTATCCGATGAAGCGACCTCAATAGAATTCGAGTCTCTTGAAAGTCTAGTTGAGACGAATAGCGACCAGCGCCTCAGTGGTGAATGTCATCAACTTCAGCACTGTTTAGAACAAATAGAACCAGAACCTCGTGCTGCCATTATCAATGCTTACGTGAACGGCCTCAGCCATGCCGAACTCACTAAGCAACTCAGCGCACCTCTAGGCACCATAAAAGCGTGGATCAAACGCAGTGTGCAAAAACTCAAAGAGTGCATGTCATGAGCGAATATAACGAAGAGGAATATCAAGACATCTACGAGCATGCTGCTAACTACGTGATCGGCACGCTCACACTCGAACAAAGACAAGCCTTTGAAGCTTTACTAGCTGACAACGAAGCGGCAAGAAATGCTCTGATTTATTGGCAACAACGACTGGAGCCTTTAAACAAACTTAGTCCTCCTGTCGAACCTTCGGACTTCACTTTTCATCGTATTAACCGAAGCGTTGACGCACTGACTGAGCTGTCACAAGCATCCAAAGCCCAAACTCCCGAAACAAAACAGCACTCAGGCCTATGGCGCTTTGCAACTGCAGCCTTACTGGTGTTATCCATCGGTCTGTTTTTCCATCAAAAGCCTGCGACAACCTCAGTTGTTGTACTGACAGCACCCGGCCAAACAGAACCCGGCTGGATGATTACCAGCTATGACGGTGAACATATCGAATTGAAACCTCTTGTCAGCACATCCGTACCAGAAAACAAAACCTTGGAGTTTTGGACCAAAGCCGACGGTTGGGATAAACCGGTTTCTTTGGGCTTGGTGGATCCTAATAAAAACTTAAAAAAGCAATTAGATGCCTTACAGGGCATTACGCCTAACCAGTTATTTGAGTTGACCATTGAGCAAGCTGGAGGCTCACCCACAGGGTTACCGACAGGCCCCGTTCAGTTTATCGGTCGAGCAGTTATTGGAATTTAGCAGCTGTTTCAACGAACCTAGCAACCATGAAGCAAAAAAGACGCCTAAGCGTCTTATTATTTCTGTGTGACACCAACACCTAGGGCATTATTTCGATCGCTGCTGGCGCACCCGTTCAAACAAGCAAACCCCGGTGGCGACAGAAACGTTTAAACTACTCACTTCTCCTGCCATGGGTATCTTCACTAATTGATCGCAATGCTCACGAGTTAAACGACGCATGCCTTTACCTTCCGCCCCCATCACTAACGCCATAGGACCTGTTAGGTCAGCTTCGTAGATATCTTTTTTTGCTTCACCCGCCGTACCGGTAATCCAAATGCCGTATTGCTGAAGTTGCTTAAGCATTCGACTGAGATTGGTGACCGTAACATAAGGAACCGCCTCTGCCGCTCCACAAGCCACTTTGCAGGCAGTTGCATTCAACGGCGCTGAGTTATCACGAGGCGCAATAACCGCATGGACTCCAGCCGCATCTGCGGTGCGCAAGCAAGCACCTAAATTATGCGGGTCGGTAACGCCGTCCAGCACCAGTAAGAACGCAGGCTCGGACAAGCCTTCAAGCAACTTATCGAGGTATTGCTCGTTATACACTTCTGCCGGTTTTACGTGGGCGATAACACCTTGGTGAGCACCTTCACCGGCAACTTTATCAAGCTGCTGACGAGAGGCCTGTTCAATACGAACGCCATGCTCAGCCGCTGAGGCCAACACACCTTGCATACGCTTATCTTCACGCTGCTGTGACACCTGTAGAGACAGCACTTTTTCGGGGTGTCTATTTAATGCCGTTGCAACAGCGTGAATACCATAAATAATTTCAGACTTAGCCAAATGCTAGGACTCCTGTGACTTCAACCAAAAACCAGCTTGCTCTTCGACGAGTTTAACTAGCATTGCAATATGGGACTCTTGAGCGTTCAGCGCTGGTATATAGTGGTAGCGCTCACCACCGGCTGCCTCGAAAACTTCTCGGTTCTCGCCGGCTATTTCTTCTAACGTCTCAAGACAGTCTGCTGAAAAAGCTGGACTCATAATATCCACAGACTTGATCCCTTCCTTACCTAAGGTTTCCAGTGTTTCGTTAGTATAAGGCTTTACCCACTCCGCTGGGCCAAAACGTGACTGAAAGGTCGCCTTAAGCTCATTGCTCCTCAACCCAAGTTCAGCCGCTACAAGTTGTGCGGTTTTAAGACACTGATCGGCATAAGGATCGCCTTTTTCTCGATAGATTTTCGGGATCCCGTGGAAACTCATCACCAATGTTTCGCCTTTTTCATTTGACGCCCAATGCTGCTTAACAGACTGTGCTAATGCACTGATATACAAAGGATGATCATGGTAGTCACGAAGAATACGGATATCGCAAATATCACGATTGGCTAATTGGAAATTCGCAACTTTGTCAAATACCGGTCCAGTAGAAGTCGCCGAAAACTGTGGGAACAAAGGCATCACAAGAATACGACGATAGCCACTAAGATGGAGGTCCTTAAGGCACTGATCAAAACTCGGAGAACCATAAGTCATCGCCGCGAACACTTCTGGACTACGGCCGGGGTATGCACGTTGCAGTGCTAATTGTAATTCTGCAACTTGTTGGTTCAAGATTTTACGCATAGGCGAATCTTGATCCCAAATGCTTTCATACAGCTTAGCCACTTTACGTGGTCGCACGTTAAGGATGACTAAGTTAAGTAAAGCTAACCAAAGCCCTCGGCGTAAACCTCGGCCTTCAATCACTCGTTGATCAGAAAGAAACTCTTTAAGGTATCGTCGAACCGACTCTTTTGTAGGCTTATCGGGAGTTCCTAGGTTGACCAAAACCACAGCGGTTTTGATTTTATCGGAAGGCACTAAGCGTCCCCTTTTGCAGCTGTCATTATTATTTAGGGCTTATTACTGAGCATAAACTAATGCTTGCTGAACGTCCCGAAGGTCTAATTCAAGGATAGTTGCGTAGGTATCTTCTTGAATAGGGTATGTTTTAACCACTCGCGCACCACGAATAACACCACCTACAGCCGCGCTAAACTGCTCATTCTCCACAACCATATCGCTAACCTGCGTCGTACCGTACAAATATTGACCATGAACGATAGTTGCTAACTCTTTATAGGCTTGTAGCTTGGACGCCTTTATCGCATTGATGATTTGCTGGCTGCGACTTTGTCCCGGTTGAAGGCTAATAGGCGCATAGCCTGTCGCTTGAACCATTCGGCTTGGCGCATTAGCAAGTGCTGTTTGTTCACTTTGACTCAGGCTTTGAATACCTGACTTAGCTCGCTCATACTCGTAATGAATCGTATCGCAACCCGTTAATGACATAACGGCAAGCAACCACAAGGCAGACCACTTCAACATTCAGCTTTCCTCTTATAGCCAGTCATTAATTAACGGGGACACCGCCATTTTCGATGATCATACCGTCACGGCCACTCATCGGATTATAGCCCGGTAGCCCACCTTCCAAGTCAGCCGTTGATAGTTTTGATTGCCCTGTCGCCACCACCTGCTGGCTAACGGTATCTAACACTCTGGCATTCAGTAACGCACCATCAGGTGTGATGATATAGGTTCCCGTCACCACATAACTGATTCGATACTGACGATAAAAGTCAGGCAAAAACTCAATAGTTTTTTGTTGACCCTTTTTAAATGGCAGCGCTTGATAATCCACTACATTAAACCCCCTTACCTGTAGCTCATGGAAAAAGCCTTCAGCGAGTTCAACACCCATCGGGTGATCTTCCTTTGGTTTATTTAAATCTACAAAAGGCGTTATCGCGATAGGGAGTGTTTTAATGCCTTTATCTTTTAAGCCGATTTCAAGCTGACGCGCCATCTCACGCACAGGCTGGCCAAATACGGGTTGCGCATTGCCGATAGCTGACTGCAAAGGGGTGGAACCATTACTAAAACGTTGGTCATCCACGACTGTCGTCCGCACTTGATTTTCCACGACAACACGAACGGGCTCTTTTTGTGCGGTTAACGCACAACCTGAGATAAAAACAACAATAAAAATGGCGAGAAGACTGTGTTTCATTATTTTTTCTCTTTTAACCGAGGCATATTTACCGTCAAATTACGGTAATCTTACCGACGGGAAACTGGATGCTACGTTACCACTGTGCGGCCCGGAACTGAAGCTTAACGCCTTGATGATCATCAGAATGATCACAATACAAATGATAAATCGTGCTAGCATTTAATGGTTGCTGATTGAAACCACTGAGTAAATTACTTACCGTAGACACTGCTTTCCTTTTTTAAGGATTATAAGAGCCACAACTATTATGCCCGCACTCAATTTTATCGGTAAGAATAATATCGACAAACATGTTATCGGCAAGCTTGCCGCTAGCTTTTCTATTATTCCGCTACTGCTGATCACACTATTAACCAGCACACAGCTTGCTGCTATTCCAGTTGAAGCAGAAGGCAGCGCGATGATTGGAACACAATCTATTGAAGCGGCTCGTGCAGAAGCCATCAGCAACGCTTCTCAACAAGCCTTGTTGCAGGCTGGTGCCTATATCAGTGCCACCCAAAGCATGAGCCAGGGCGTGCTCAATATAGATAATGTTCGAATCCGCTCAAATGGTTCCATTACCAACGTTGAAGTCATTGACGAGCGAGTCTCGGGCAACCTGTTTATCGTTAAAATTCGCGCCGAGGTAGAAACTGAAGATAGCTGCGATGCCGGCAACGCCAATTACATCAAGACAGCGGCAGTCACTGGCTTTGTTCTCGAGCATCCATTACAAGCAAATCTTGGCGACTTACATAACGCGCAATCCTTGATTAGCAAACGCCTTAGCCAAGATTTAACGGCGATCGGCAATCTACAGGCCATGAACGCTAGCCACCTTCGATCCTTCAAAAACCTAAGCACCGCAGCTAGCTACCAACAGCCTCAAGGTAACATGAGCCAAAATTTAGCATCCTTTGCAGAACTCGATGTACAATTTGTTGTATCAGGCATCATTCGCGACCTCCGTAAGTATGACCCTAGCCGCAGCAGCGAAGGTAACTATTTTACCGGGCTATACGATAAAGCAGATTACCGCGGCCAACAGCACATGCGTAATTTTGCTGTAGAAGTTTACGTTCATGATGGTTTTACTGGCGCTCAGCTATTTAACAAGCAATACCGTACTGCCGGCTTATGGCGATTAGATGATCATGTAAAAACCGGGTTTGCCAGCGCAGCTTTTCTACAAACGGACTACGGCCAACAAGTCAACAAACTACTTGGCGAGATCAGTAAAGACATTAATAAAGACATCCGCTGCGAGCCTTTTCGAGCTCGAATTTTACAGGCACAAGGCAATTTAGTGACATTTAATGCAGGCACACTCGCTGGCCTTCGCCCTGGCGATAAGCTGACTGTTTATCGAAAATCAACATTTTACGATCAAATGCAACAACCACATACTCGCCTCGAAAACACTCGACGCACACTCGTTGTCAATGAAGTTCATCCTCAATTTGGGATTGGCCGAATTGACGCGGATGCCGAGCAACAAAACATACAACAAGATGATGTTTTACTGGCTTGGTAGTAGCGAGCCGCCTTTTTATTCATCATGCTCATCCCACATTCATCATGCTCATCCCACACGACTAGCTAGCCTCAAAAGGGTTAGCTAGCTACAATACCGCGCAAAAAGCCCAATGCTTAACAGGAATTCTCATGCCTAAAGCCAGTGATTTAAAAAAAGGTGATGTGGTAAACATCGATAACCATCTTTATATCGTTAAGAACATTGATGTTAAGTCCCCGTCATCTCGCGGAGCACAAACGCTCTACAAAACACGCTTTAACCGCGTTCCCGATGGCCAAAAAATGGAGCAAACCTTGATTGGTGACGACATGCTTCAACAAGCTGACCTACGTCGAACCAAGGTTCAGTTTCTCTACCAAGAGGGTGATCTCTATACTTTTATGGAAGTTGAAGATTACACACAACACGCGGTCAACAAAGAAGTCATTGAAGAAGCCCTGCTGTTCATCGAACTGGATGGCGAAGTACAAGAAGAACTCACCGGCCTGATTGTAGAAGGCCAATTAATTGCAATTGATATCCCTTCCACTGTATCGCTCACTATTATCGAAACAGACCCCGCTATCAAAGGCGCATCTGCCAGCGCAAGAACTAAGCCTGCACGGTTTTCAACTGGATTAGAAATTCAAATACCTGAGTATTTAGCCAGCGGCGAGAAAGTGAAAGTAAATACCGCCACCAGTAAGTTTATCTCTCGAGATAACGACTAAGCACACGCTGTAACAGACCTACATAAATGTAGGTCTGAACCTACACCTCCCCTTCTAAAGGCTGCGCGGTCATCAATACGTGGTTGTCTTCGATAATTTTTTCATTAAACCAAGCCAGTTTCTTATGCAGTTCAACAACCTCACCCACAATCGTTAATGTCGGCGGTTGAAGTTGTGCTTTTTCTTGCAACTCCGCAATAGTAGCTAATGTACCGACCAGCACTTTTTGCTCAGGGGTAGAGCCCTTTTGCACTAGTGCAACGGGCGTAGAAGCAGGCTTACCGTGAGCAACAAGGTTTTTACAAATATGCGCTAAGCGGTGCAAACCCATATAAAAAACAATCGTTTGATTGGGATGGACAAGCTCGTCCCACTTCAAATCCGATGTACGATTTTTGAGTTGTCCGGTAACGAATTTAACCGATTGCGCATAGTCACGATGAGTTAATGGAATACCCGCATAACTTGCACAGGCTGCTGCCGCAGTGATGCCAGGAACGACCTGGAAAGGCACATTTTGCTCGACTAACGTCTCCAGCTCTTCCCCGCCACGACCAAAGATAAACGGATCACCGCCCTTCAGACGCAGCACTCGTTTACCTTCTTTTGCTAGTTTGGCCAGCAACAGGTTCAAATCTTCTTGCGGTACAGCGTGGTTCGAGCGCTCTTTACCAACATACATTCGATCAGCATCGCGGCGGCACAAGTCGACAATTTTAGGTGACACTAATCGGTCATACAGGACCACATCAGCCTGCTGCATTAAACGTAACGCCTTAAAAGTGAGCAATTCTGGATCGCCAGGACCAGCCCCCACCAAGTACACTTCACCACCTGCTGTAGCACTGTCGTAAGCCCCTTCATCAGTACCGAGAAGCTGTTCCATTAATTGCTCAGCTTGTTGGGTCTGCCCCGCAATCACTTTATCCGCCACAGGGCCTTGGAATAAACGTTCCCAGAAAATACGGCGATCTCGAATATTGTCGAAACGCTCTCGAACCTGTTGACGAAAGCGTGCAGCTAGATCGCCCAAAGCACCGTAATACGAAGGAATCATAGTCTCTAGCTTTGCGCGGAGTAAACGAGTCAGTACAGGAGCGTTACCCCCGCTGGACACGGCAATCATAATAGGTGAGCGATCAACAATCGCCGGGAACACAAAAGAACAAAGACTCGGGCTATCAACCACATTAATTGGTAATTTTCTGGCTATTGCATCAGCATGCACCTGACGATTTAACGCATCATTTTCTGTTGCTGCGATAACGAGCGTTTTATCCTCAAGTAGCGCTTCTTCATAACTGCCATTGATTATTTGCCCCTGCTGGTTGTTGATTAAGACTTGCAAGTCACTATCAACCTCCGTCGCTACCACTGTAATGATGGCCCCTGCACGATCCAATAGCAGTGCTTTACGAAGTGCAATTTCATCACCTCCGACCAGCAGACAGGGTTGGTTTTTAAGGTCAAAAAAAAGCGGTAAATAATCCACAGGCGTTTCTCTATAAAAAACAAAGGCCGAAACATATTACATGATTCAGCCTTAGGAATAGCAGTGCTTAATGACTAGATAATATCAATGGTAAAGCTTACTGACGATAAATCGGTCGAGGGTCATCTGCCGAACCCTGCAAGCAGACATTAATTTCAGTAAATGCGCTAAAGATAGCATCATCAAAACGGTCATCTGCGATGGCGTACGTATCAAATCCACAACGCTTCATGTAACGCAACCGGTCCCAGGTCACGTCACCCACAGCACGGATCTCGCCTTTAAACCCATCACGACGTAGCATTCTTGCCTGACTGAAACCACGGCCATCGGCAAAGCTAGGAAAGTCGATGGCAACTAGTTTAAAGTGAGAAAGCTCTTCGCTAAACACATCCCAGTCAGTAGCTCCATCAATCACCACGGCAACATCCGCCGCACGGGTGATCAATTCAGATTTATTATCAAGCCACAAAGCCCATTCAACAAGAAGAGGCTGCTCGGACGCGATTGCGGTTTCTAATTGCTCTACAGCGTTTTCACCACGGATCAGCAACCAAGGGTCATTGCTGACAACTTGATTCGCATTAATTAGCGGCATAAACACGCTCCTTAAAAGGTTGGTTACCAATACGACGCACCGTATCAATAAATGATTCTTCCGCCGTACGGTTTTCTACGTAAACATTAATAATTGTTTCCAAGGCAGTGGTGACCTGCTCTTTAGGTAAGGCTTTACCAATAATTTTACCTAAGGACGCATCTTCTGCCGCAGATCCACCTAGCATGATCTGATAGTAAGACTCGCCTTTGCGGTCTACACCCAAGATACCAATATTACCGACATGGTGGTGAGCACAGGCATTAATGCAGCCGGACATTTTTAGCTTCATTTCACCCAAGTCATACAGATAATCAAGATCGGTAAACTTCTCTTGTACCTGTCCTGCTAAACCAATGGTTTCGGCATTCGCCAGTGAGCAAAAATCTAACCCTGGGCAGCAAATCATATCATTGATGGTACCGACTACAGGTCGCGCTAAGCCCATATCATCAAGCTTTTGCCAAAGTTCAAATAGATCCATTTGACGCACATACGGTAGTACTAAGTTTTGTTCATGTGTGCTGCGTAACTCAGAGAAACTGTATTGATCCGCCAAATCCGCAATGTTATCCATCTGCACATCAGAGACATCCCCCGGAGCAATCAAGTACGCTTTAAGGGCAACGGTTACGGCTTGGTAACCAGCAACTTTGTGTTCAAAAGTGTTGCGCTTAACCCAGGTCGCAAACTCAGCATTTTCAGCCAGCTTGGCTAAGAAATCGGGATGGTCACCCTCAAACGTTTCATAGTCTGGTGGCAAGAAATAACCTTTCACTCGATTGATTTCTTCTTCAGTCAAGGTCAGTTCAGAGCCTTGAAGCTCAGCAAACTCGGCTTCAACTTTCTCTTTAAACTTCTCGATACCCATCGCATCAACGAGAATTTTAATCCGTGCCTTATACTTGTTGTCGCGACGACCGTATAAGTTGTAAACACGTAAGATCGCTTCAAGATAAGCCAACAAGTCTTCTTTATTAACCCATTCACGAATCTGTTTACCAATAAACGGTGTACGACCTAAGCCCCCGCCGACAAGCACTTCAAAGCCTGTTTCACTTTGCTCGTTTTTAATCACATGTACACCGATATCATGCACCTGTGTTGCCGCCCGATCTTGCTCGCAAGCGCTCACAGCAATTTTAAATTTGCGGGGTAAGTAAGCAAATTCAGGATGCAGTGACGCCCACTGGCGGATAATTTCACTCCAGGGACGAGGATCTTCAACTTCACTAGCTGCCACACCCGCAAAGTGATCCGAAGAAACACTACGGATACAACTACCACTGGTTTGGATAGCACTCATCTGCACAGTCGCTAACTCAGCGAGAATATCAGGCACTTGCTCAAGCGGAGGCCAATTAAATTGGATATTCTGGCGCGTTGTGAAATGCGCGTAGTTCTTATCGTATTTGCGCGAGATATCCGCTAACTTACGAAGCTGGGTCGATGATAACTGCCCATAGTGAATCGCCACACGCAACATCGGCGCATGGCGCTGGATATAAAGACCGTTTTGCAGACGCAAAATACGGAATTCATCTTCTGGGATTTCCCCAGCAAGATAACGACGCGTTTGATCACGGTACTGTTCAGCCCGTTGCTCAATCAGCTGTTGCTCTTGGTCGCTAAACTGATACATGTTTCCTACCTTCTATTTAATACTTCCGCCAAGTCTTTGCTTGATCAGATGAGCAGTAAGCCCTTATTTATAGCTCACTACGAAAATTGTTAACCGGTGATCACAAACTTAACGCCAATACCGAAAAGTAATACACCAATAATTGGCTGTACGATACGAGGAGATATACGAGTACCTAAATGGCTACCGAAATAAACACCGGGTAAAGATCCTACTAACAAATACAACAGCAGAGTGGTATCCAAATTACCCAACTGCCAGTGACCGATACCGGCCACGCTGGTTAATACCACCGCATGGACAAGATCCGTTGCCACTATCATAGGCATCGTCATGTGGGGAAAGAGTATTATAAGCATTGCAGTGCCCAAGGCTCCAGCCCCAACCGATGAAAGCGTCACTAATCCACCAAGAACCACACCGGCTATCGAAGTAATTAGCATACGATGCTTTCGCACGGCAGTTTTAATGCCTCGATCTGGCGCATCAAGAACGGCTTCTCTGATTCGAGAACGAAAGAATACCGCAATGGAGGTGAGCACTAGACTAATGCCTAATGTCATATTAATCACTGACTCAATTTGATCAACAACATCGATATGGTTCAATACCCATAATGTCATTAATGCACCAGGCACACTACCTAAAAGAAGTGCTACTACGACCGGCCAGTTCACTAATTTTTTACGCGCGTACGGCCACACGCCGCCCGCTTTGGTAATAGCGGCGTACATAAGATCAGTACTGACAGCAACAACAGGACTAATACCAAAGCCGAGTATTAGAATCGGTGTCATAAGCGCCCCACCACCAATACCTGTTAAGCCAACAATAAAACCGACCACTAAGCCTGCGAAACTGTAGGCCAGATCCATGAATTCCTCGGTGATTACTGCAGAATAGAGCGCTATAATATAGGCCGAACTTTATACCCCTAAAGAATAATTAGAAATGGATTTATAACATTTAGATATATACGATCATAACCTTTTGTTTTTCATATAAATTCTAAAATGGAATAAAAAAATTACAATTTATTCTTTTTTATTTTAATGGATAGCCATTAGTATTCGCTCTCCTGACGAGATTCACTTAATTGGCAATAGCCAGAATGACAAGCACGGTAAGCAATCCATGTCCGAGCAAAAAAAACCGGAACTAACACTTTCAGAACAAAAGCTAACTCACTTAAAACAGTTAGAAGCTGAAAGCATTCATATCATTCGCGAAGTAGCAGCGGAATTTGAGCGCCCTGTTATGCTCTACTCCGTGGGTAAGGATTCAGCAGTAATGCTGCACCTCACACGAAAAGCGTTTTACCCTGGTAAGCCGCCATTCCCTTTGATGCATGTAGACACTACGTGGAAGTTCCGCGAAATGATTGAATTTCGTGACAAGATGGCCGACGAAATCGGGATGGAATTGATTGTTCACACCAACCAAGAAGGTGTAGCCATGGGCGTAGGCCCCTTCACCCATGGTAGTGCCAAGCATACCGACATCATGAAAACAGTCGCTTTAAAGCAGGCACTCGATAAATATGAGTTTGATGCCGCTTTTGGTGGTGCACGCCGTGATGAAGAAAAATCTCGTGCCAAAGAACGTGTTTTTTCGTTCCGTGACGAAAACCATCGCTGGGACCCAAAGAACCAACGCCCTGAGCTATGGAATCTTTACAACGCAAAAGTCGACAAAGGTGAAAGCATTCGCGTCTTCCCTCTTTCTAACTGGACGGAGCTCGACATCTGGCAGTACATCCACTTAGAAAGCATTCCTATCGTACCTCTTTACTTAGCAAAAGAGCGTCCGGTGGTAGAACGTGATGGCATGCTAATTATGGTTGATGATGATCGTATGCCCATGGAACCCGGCGAGAAGCCAATGATGAAAAATGTCCGTTTCAGAACATTAGGCTGTTACCCGCTAACAGGTGCCGTTGAGTCTGAAGCAGAAACGTTGCCAGAAATCATCCAAGAAATGCTCTTAACCACAACATCCGAACGTCAAGGTCGCGCTATCGATAAAGACCAATCGGGTTCTATGGAAAAGAAAAAGAGAGAAGGTTACTTCTAGGTCGATTTATAGAGCCCAGCTCTATCAGACAAGAACGACCTACGCCTTAGAAACAAACAGAATTAATTGCGAGTTGAACGACTATGAGTCATCAATCCGACCTTATCAGTACAGACATTAATGCTTACCTTGCTCAGCACGAACGCAAGGAATTACTGCGTCTATTAACCTGCGGTAATGTTGACGACGGCAAGAGCACGCTGATTGGCCGTCTACTTCATGATTCCAAAATGATCTATGAAGACCAACTAGAAGCGATCAAATCAGACAGTGTAAAGTCCGGCACCACCGGTGGTGAAGTTGACCTTGCTTTATTAGTTGACGGTTTACAGGCAGAACGTGAGCAAGGCATCACCATCGATGTCGCTTACCGTTATTTCTCAACCGCCAAACGGAAGTTCATTATTGCTGACACCCCAGGGCATGAGCAGTACACACGTAACATGGCAACCGGCGCATCAACCTGTGATCTAGCTGTCATCCTGATTGACGCGCGTCATGGTGTACAAAAACAAACTAAACGCCATAGCTTTATTACTTCTCTATTGGGTATTAAGCACACGATTATTGCCGTCAACAAAATGGACTTAATGGATTTCAGCGAAGATACCTTCAATGAAATCAAACGTGATTTCGAAGAATTTGCGACTCAGCTTGAGCTTAATGATGTGCACTTTGTGCCATTGTCAGCCCTTAACGGTGACAATGTGGTTAACAAGAGCGAGAACATGCCGTGGTACAGCGGCGAGCCGCTCATGAGCATCCTTGAGCACGTTGAGATTGCTGCTGACAAAAACATGAAAGACTTACGCTTTCCTGTTCAGTACGTTAACCGCCCTAACCTCAACTTCCGTGGTTACTGCGGCACGTTAGCCTCGGGTATCGTGCACCCTGGCGACGAAATTACGGTGTTGCCATCAGGTAAACAGAGCAAAGTTAAGTCCATCGTTACTTTTGACGGTGACCTAGAATACGCTTTCGCACCGATGTCAGTGACCTTAACATTAGAAGATGAGATCGATGTTAGTCGCGGCGACATGATCGTTCACTCCAGCGCGGTTCCAGCAGTTATCAACCGCTTTGATGCTCACCTAGTATGGATGAACGAAGAAACCATGTTACCGGGCAAAGAGTATCTGGTTAAAATTGGTACGACTACGGTCAGTGGTCGTATCTCCACATTACGTCACAAGATTGACGTCAACACGATGGAGCAAACGCCAAGTAACTCATTGAATCTAAATGAAATCGCTTTATGCGATATCAACTTGGACCGCCCTGTTGTTGCCGATGATTACAATTCACACCATGGCACCGGCAGCTTTATCGTTATTGATCGCTTAACAAACCTAACTGTTGCTGCGGGTATGATCGCCGCAGGATCAGCATTTGAAGTCGACGAAGTTGCCTTAAGCGACGTCTCACAGGTATCCGCCAATGATCGTGCGTTACGCCTTGGTCAAAAAGCGGCTGCATTGTATATCGTCGATGCTTCAGCCGAGAATCGTAATGCTGTGGCCTATGCCCTTGAGAAGCAACTGTTCAATCAAGGTCGTGCTGTTACTGTTGTTGCCGACGGACAAACCGACGCAATTAAGGCATTGGTGGATGCTGGGTTTATTGTGCTTTGTCCTGTCGCTGATGCGGGGAACCAAACACTCGCTATCGCAGTCAATGAGAACCCGATTGACACATTGCCGCAAGCGGTGAAATTACTGCGTGGCGAAGGCATTATCTAGGTTTTTACCTAGAACGGCTCCCTAATCCGCAGAAGGCTTTGTCAAAAGGTTTTATACTGTGGGTTAGGGTGAGGTAATACACACTACTGTCATCAAACGATTAGTTTTACTGATTATGCAAGAGGTAAGCGAACAGCCTAATGGTTGATTATCTGCTGATTTTAGTCAGCACCGTACTGGTCAATAATTTCGTATTAGTACAGTTTTTAGGACTATGCCCATTCATGGGAGTGTCTAACAAGCTGGAAACTGCTATGGGCATGTCATTAGCGACCACATTCGTGCTGACACTGTCTTCGGTATGTAGCTACCTTGTTTACCAATACCTATTATTGCCGTTAGATATTGCTTATTTGCAAACGATTAGTTTTATCCTCGTTATTGCTGTAGTCGTCCAGTTTACGGAAATGGTTGTACGTAAGACGTCGCCGCTGCTGTACCGTGTGCTGGGTATTTTCCTACCATTGATCACGACCAACTGCGCGGTATTAGGTGTCGCCTTACTTAACATCAAAAAGCAAAACGGCTTTATGGAGTCCATATTTTACGGCTTCGGCGCTGCGGTGGGCTTTTCTCTTGCGCTTATTCTTTTTTCTGCAATGCGTGAACGTATTGCTGTTGCTGATGTACCTGCGCCCTTTAAAGGCAGTGCAATTGGCATGATAACCGCTGGCCTTATGTCACTGGCTTTCCTAGGCTTCACCGGCCTAGTGCAGTTTTAAAGGTTTCCGATGAGCACCGTTGTTGTCGCCATTATCGTCTTATGCGTTCTCGCCCTTATCTTTGGTGCGCTCTTGGGGTACGCCTCGATTCGCTTCAAAGTGGAAGGCAACCCTATTGTCGATCAAATTGATTCTTTGCTACCGCAAACTCAGTGTGGCCAGTGTGGACACCCAGGTTGCCGACCCTATGCCGAAGGTATCGCTAACGGCGAGGACATCAACAAGTGCCCTCCCGGTGGCGAAGCAACCATTCAGGCATTAGCAGACTTACTCGATGTAGAGCCATTACCGTTGGACGCTGAACATGGTCAAGAGCAAGTCAAATCTGTCGCTTACATCCGTGAAGATGAATGTATTGGCTGTACCAAATGTATTCAGGCATGCCCTGTCGACGCCATTCTAGGTGCAGCAAAACAAATGCACACTGTAATCACTTCAGAATGTACAGGTTGCGATCTTTGTGTCGAACCTTGCCCTGTTGACTGTATTGATATGATTCCAATTGAAACAACGCTAGGTGATTGGAGCTGGCCTCAACCACCGGCGGCTGAACAGCTGATTGTGACTGACAAGGGTCGTGGTATCGCTGCTGAGGTGAGCCACTAATGAGTCGAATTTGGAATTTCCACGGCGGCGTGCATCCTCCAGAAAACAAAGCACAGTCACTGCAACAACCGCTTCGTCGGGCACCTATTCCGGAAAAACTGATTTTACCCGTACAACAACATATTGGTGCACCGGCTGTACCTACGGTTAAGGTTGGTGACCATGTATTAAAGGGGCAGGTGATCGCAGAGCCTAACGGTGCAGTTAGTGTATTCATGCACGCTCCGACCTCTGGCACCATCAGCGCCATTGGTGATTTCCCACTGCCACACCCTTCAGCAATGAATGGGTTATGCATCGAAATCGAAACCGACGGTAAAGACGAATGGTGCGAGCTAACACCTATTGCTGACTACAAGAAACTGAGCAAAGATCACTTGGTTGAAAAAATCCGACAAGCTGGCATCTCAGGTATGGGCGGCGCGGGCTTTCCTACCAGCGTTAAATTGAATTTACGTGAAGACCACATCATCAATACGCTGATTCTCAATGGCGTCGAGTGTGAACCTTATATCACCGCTGATGACACCCTAATGCGTGAATATGCCGCAGAGGTTATCGCTGGTATCGAGATCGTTAATCGGCTAATCGATCCTACCCATATTTTGGTCGGCATTGAAGACAACAAGCCCGAAGCGGCAGTGGCTATTACAGAAGCGGCCCAGAAGAGCCGTTTAAGCATAGAAGTTGTTGTTGTACCGACGAAATACCCTTCCGGCGGCGAGCGACAACTCATTCAATTGCTTACCGGCGTTGAAGTCCCACACGGTCAGCTACCGGCTGATATTGGGATCGTGGTACAAAACATTGGTACCGCTGTTGCCATTCATGATGCTGTTCACGAAGGCAAGCCGTTGATATCTCGAATCACAACCATGACCGGTGAAGCACTCACCGCTCCTGGCAACATTGAAGTATTACTTGGCACTCCGATTGAAGACTTGCTGAGTTTCTGCGGCTGCAATCGACCATCCTTGAGTCGCCTGATCATGGGTGGCCCAATGATGGGCTTCACACTAGAAAGCACTGCTATACCAGTAATTAAAACGACCAACTGCATCATTGCCGGTACTGATGAGGAATTTCCTCCCGCCCCAATTGCCAACCCCTGCATTCGCTGTGGTGCCTGCGAACAAGCATGCCCGGTGGAATTACTCCCGCAACAGTTGTATTGGTTCTCCAAAGGGCAAGAAAACGAAAAAGCTATCGACCACAATATTATGGATTGCATTGAATGTGGCGCATGCTCCTATGTCTGCCCTAGCCATATTCCACTAGTACAATACTATCGCCACACTAAGGCTGAGATTCGTAAAGAGCAGCACGAACACCAAAAAGCAGAGCGTGCTCGTGAACGCTTTGAAGCACGTAAAGCTCGTATGGAAGCAGCTGAACAGGAAAAAGAAGCTCGCAGAAAAGCCCGAGCAGAAGCTGCCGCGAAGTCACAAGCGAAGAAACGTGACGCTGCGCTTAAAAAGCCAGAAGCATCTGCAGATAAGGCAGCACCCGCTGAAGTTGACATCAAGCAACTCAAAACAGCGGCCGCCATTGCTCGTACCAAACTGAAAAAACTCGAAAAAGCTGTTACAGAAGCTGAAACTAATGGCTCTGAAGAACTAGCATCCCTTCAGCAGGAACTTGCCAGCACACGTGAAAAAACAGAATTAGCGCAACAGCAATTGGCGGACGCAGAAGCAAAAGCAGCAACTGCTGAAACACCAACGACCAAAGCATCGCCAGTTGACGACATTAACGCCCTGAAAGTCGCTGCGGCAAAAGCACGTACCAAGGTTACCAAAACCGAGAAAGTGCTTGCTGATGCAGAAGAAAAAGGTGCACCAACGGCTGAAAAGTTACGCACCTCATTAGAAAAACTAAAGGCCGATGCGAAAGCGGCTGATGATGCTTTAGCAAAAGCCGAAAGCGTAAAGCCTTCAGGCGCATCCGCAGCAAACACTAACGTTGAGCCTGCTACCCAAACCGCAACAACGGTAGACCCTAAAGTATTAAAAACAGCGGCAGCAATAGCGCGAACAAAGTTTAAAAAAGCACAGAAAGCGCTAGAGAAGGCCAAAGAGGAAGGGGCAGAGAATATCCCTGAGCTTGAAACAGAACTCATTCAACTCGAACAAACGGTTCAAGACGCAGAAGCGGCCTTTGCTCAAGTTGAAAACGCAACGACACCCGCGACTTCAGCAGGGGTTGACCTTAAAGCCTTGAAAACAGCTGCAGCAGTAGCAAGAACCAAACTTAAGAAAACAGAAAAAGCACTCGCTGATGCTCGAGAAAAAGACTCTCCGGCGTTAGCCAACTTAGAAAAAGCCGTGGGTGAACTTCAGCAAAAAGCCAAAGAAGCTGAAGACGCACTCGCACAGGCTGAAAAGTAACTGTTACAGGATAAACCACACTGATGGCATTAATTCGGATAACCTCACCCCACACCATCAAGCCGGTTAGCACCGGCGGTGTCATGCTGCAGGTTATTCTTGCCACCCTGCCTGGCTTGGCTGCCCTCACCTACTTTTTTGGCTGGGGCACATCAATTAATGTTATTTTTGCAATCACTCTTGCCGTCACTTTCGAAGCGTTAATTCTCCTGATCAGAAAACGCCCTATTGGCTTTTACTTAAAGGATTATAGTGCTGTGGTCACAGCGCTCTTGCTGGCCTTGTCATTACCGCCATTCCTGCCGTGGTGGGTAACATTGATCGGCATTTTTGTCGCCATAGTGATAGCCAAACATCTCTATGGTGGCTTAGGCAACAACCCATTTAACCCTGCCATGATTGGCTACGCTTTATTGCTAATTTCGTTCCCTGTACAGATGACTCAGTGGTCGGCACCAATGTTATTGGTTGATGCAGGAAACCTCAGTTTCGTCGACAGTATCCGCGTCATTTTCGGTTCAATGTCCTTACCCGATGCCTACACCATGGCCACCCCCCTTGATGCCGTAAAACATAAAGGTGGATTAACCAATGAAGAATTTTGGGTAACCTCTACACTCATCACCGACGGGCTTAATGCCTGGTACTTTATCAGCGGTGGCTATTTACTAGGGGGCCTGTACTTGATTGCTCGACGAGTGTTCACGTGGCATATCCCTGTATCCATGCTCGCTGCATTATTCCTAATCTCTGGTTTATTCTACGGAATCGATAGCAGCAACTTTGCCTCACCCACTTTCCACTTATTAGTCGGTGCAACAATGCTCGGCGCATTCTTTATCGCGACTGACCCAGTAACTGCATCGACGAGTAACAAGGGCAAGCTCATCTACGGCGCCGGTATTGGCTTAATGGTTTATATCATCCGCGCATGGGGCAATTACCCCGATGCCATCGCCTTTGCGGTATTGTTGATGAACCTCTGTGCACCGTTTTTAGATCATTACACGCAACCAAGAACCTACGGCCATAAAAAGCCTAACCGCCGAAGCAAGAGGTAATTGAAGAGAGAGTTATGGGTATTCTTGATGCGATCCGTAAAAACAGCCTCGGGCTTGCTATCTTTGCGATAATTACCGCAGGTGCTATAGCGCTGACTCAGGTATTAACCAAAGATAAAATTGCTTTCAATAAAGCCCAGGCTCAAGCCAGGGCTTTATATGAAATAGTCCCTAAGAATCAGATTGATAATGACCTTCTGGCTGATACTTACACAATAACCAATGCCAGTATTGTTGGTTACGACACACCTATCACTATTTATCTTGCCCGCAAGGACGGTCACGTAACAACCGTATTAATGCCTGTAGTCGCTCCTGATGGATATTCCGGCAGAATCGACTTACTTGTTGGTGTCAATGCAGACTCTAGCGTTGCCGGCGTAAGAGTCCTAGCGCACCAAGAAACACCGGGACTTGGCGATAAAGTTGAACTGAAAAAGTCCAACTGGGTCTTATCATTCAATCAACAAAAACTCTCTGACCATAACGACCCAACATGGGCGGTAAAAAAAGACGGTGGTCGATTTGACCAATTCACCGGTGCGACAATTACGCCTCGCGCAATCGTCAATGCAACACGCCGTGCAGTCCTTTTATTTGAAGAGCACCGAGCCGCAATGCTGAGGCAAAAACCAACTGAGGTCGCTGATCATGGCTGAAACCACTTACGGTAAAATCACCCTAAACGGGTTATGGACCAACAACCCTGCTCTAGTACAGCTTTTAGGCCTGTGCCCACTTCTTGCGGTCACGGGTTCTGTAGTCAACGCGCTAGGTCTTAGTATAGCGACCATCCTTGTGTTGGTATTTTCGAACTTTTTTGTATCGTTGATCCGTCACTATGTATCACCGACCGTGCGCTTACCGGCTTTTGTGATGATCATCGCTTCATTAGTTACCTGTGTAGAGTTAGTTATGCAGGCGATGACGTTCGAACTCTATCAAGTGCTTGGGATTTTTATTCCTTTAATCGTCACCAACTGTGCAATTTTAGGCCGCGCCGATGCCTTTGCTAGCAAAAACCCTATTCTTCCTTCCGTGGTGGACGGTTTCATGATGGGGCTTGGTTTCTCTATTGTGTTAGTCATTTTGGGTGCCATGCGTGAAGCCATTGGCCAAGGGACTTTATTTGCTGATATGCAGCTATTATTTGGCCCTGCTGCCGAGGCCTGGAAACTCACTCTAGTTGCGGATTACCAAGGCTTTCTATTCGCTATTTTGCCACCTGGTGCTTTTGTAGGCATGGGCTTAATCATTGCGGGCAAAAATATCATTGATAAACGCCTTAAAGACCGCCCTAAGCCAACAGCAGAAGATGGCGAGCCGCTTAATGTCAGTAAGCGTGTTCGTGTAACTGGCTAGTTAATAATTAGCTGATAAGCCCACTGAATAAATGACAAGCCCATGAATAAAGACAAACGGTGGCAAATATTTGCCCGTTTACGGGATGACAACCCACATCCGAAAACAGAGTTAAATTACACGAATGAGTTTGAACTACTGATTGCCGTTGTTCTGTCTGCGCAAGCTACCGATGTGGGTGTCAACAAAGCCACAGCAAAACTCTACCCTGTAGCAAACACCCCCGAAGCCATTTATGCGCTAGGGGTTGATGGCCTAAAGCAATACATCAAAACCATTGGCCTATTTAATGCCAAAGCTGAGAACGTTATTAAAACCTGCAAACTGCTTATTGAGCAGCATAATTCGCAAGTTCCTGATAACCGCGAAGCCTTGGAAGCGTTACCCGGTGTTGGTCGAAAAACCGCTAACGTAGTGCTTAACACCGCATTCCGACAGCCTGCAATGGCTGTTGATACTCATATTTTCAGAGTATCAAATCGAACCAAGATTGCCCCAGGCAAGAACGTGTTAGAGGTCGAAAGAAAACTCGTTAAGTTTATTCCTAAAGAGTTTTTATTAGATGCGCATCATTGGCTGATTCTACTTGGTCGTTATATCTGTACCGCCCGAAAGCCACGCTGCAGCGCTTGTCTGATTGAAGACCTTTGTGAATTCAAAGACAAAGTTTACGAGTAGCTAACTATTCCTTTAGACAGCACTTTTAGACAACACGATTTGCTGACCTTCCGGCTAGATTCCCTTTTATCTCAAAACAAATTTCAGTTTCGGCGCGATATTTGCTGTTCCTCAATTTCTTGCTGAAATAGGCCTAAAACGGCAATTTTATTCCGCTGAAGTCTTTTTCCTCAAGAATAAAAGCGAGCTTAAGCCTGGTTCCCCTCTGGCGCTTTTGCTCGTCTCTAATGACATAGGAGGAATCTATGATTATTGAAAACAGCAACATTCAAATGAGTACGGAGCACGAAAAATCAAGAACCGTCACGAGCACCGAAACCTCTGCACTACAGCTTGGGAGTTTTAGTCTCGCTGAAGCAGGAGAACAATCAACATCATCGCAAGCCTCACCTTCCCAAAATGCTTGGCTATCGATCTTCAATAGTCTTTCAACCGTTGAGGAAGAGCAATCGAAAATACAAGCCACTGCTGGCTTACAGACCTTTCTAAATGCACAGACAGAGGCGTCTAACGCCACTGATACCTATGAAGCGTCAGCCATGCATACGCAAACTACCATGGCACTGTTTGACCGGCTCATGGAAGCACTGACCGGAAAATATACGCCCGACATTGACACTGAAAATCTAGAACCTGATGTTTATGCGGGAGCGGTATCACCCTCAACGGGTGGGACATCTGCACTTGCATTTCAATCAATCGACCTCTCACAGCTTCAGGGCGCTGGACGTAGTCTGAATGTCAATATTAAAACCACGGAAACTGTCGAAGAGTATGAGTGTAGTAAGTTTAGCGCTTGCGGCACTGTGCAAACTGCTGACGGCGAAACCATCGACCTTAATTTAAATCTTGAGATGAGTCGCAGTTACAGTCGCACGACAGAAACCGTTCAAGAAATCGAATTCAAAGACCCTCTGATTATTAACTTTAACGGTAATGCTGCTGACCTTACTGAAGAGACTTATGAATTTGATATAGATGCTGATGGGGAGTTAGACGTTATCAATTTCTTATCAGAGAACAGCAGCTTATTAGCGCTAGATAAGAACGATGACGGACTCATTAATGATGGTACTGAATTATTTGGCGCATTGAGCGGCGATGGTTTTGCCGATCTAGCAGCCTATGACGAGGACGGCAACGGCTGGATTGACGAAGCCGACAGCATCTTTGATGAACTTTTGCTGTGGCGTAAAGTCGATGGCGAAGATCAGTTAAGCAGCTTATCTGATGAAGGTGTTGGGGCAATTTACCTGAATGCGATCGACACTTCTTTCGACCTTCATAATGACGATAATGAAGTAAGAGGACAGGTTAAACAAAGTGGTGTTTATCTTGCTGAAAATGGCCAAAGTGGTTCAGTTCAGCAAATCGATCTGGCTGTCTAACCTTGAGGCTGACCGGTAGCTGCCGGTCAGCCTTAGCCGTCAGCTTTATCTACTCGTTCACTCCGGTTCGACCCGATTCACTCGACACTATTCAATCATAGATCATGCAACGTGCTGCATTTTCTCATCTAGTTCTGACATCGCTTTTGCCGCGTGGATAAAGCGCTTCTTAGCTTCAGCATCTAAGTGTTGATCAAATTCTGCAAACTCTTCAATCATTCGATTGATCCGCTTAATTTGAAATTGGATTTCATCAACCATCATGCCTACATCTTCAACTTCACGGTAGGCTAATTGGTCCGCTTCATGTCTCACGTCTGCTAAGACGCTTTCGTAGCCAGCATCCAATACGCCAGCCCCATGTACTGAAAGCTTGGTCTGCATGTAGACCGTCTGTAATGAGTGAAGCTTACGGTTCTCATGGGTATATCCCAAGTCTTCTATGGTCTCTTCTACGATGGTGAGTTTGGCTTTCAACAACTTGGTTTTTGCCAACATGCCATCAATAAAAGGGCCAATGGTTAGCTCTGTCAATGTCGTTTTATCGGCAATTTCTACTTTTTTAACCGCAGTCATGAAAGCGCTATACACCGGCGCCGAATAAGACTGCTGATTAATTTGGATGACCGGAATAATATTGCGAAAGCTAAGCCCTTGACCAAGCATTTTATCGAGAACAACGACTACTGTATCGGCCAACGCTAAAATATGCCCTTGCTGCGATATTTCCTTTTCGAAGCGGCCACTAGGGTAACCAGTACCATCGCACTTTTCATGATGTTCCCGAATAGCCATAGTCGTAGCAGAAGACACTCCAGAAACATTTGATAAGACTTTCTCGCCGATAATTGGGTGTGCGTAGATACTTCGCCACTCTTCAGGCGTTAGTGATTCTTTCTTATTGAGAATTTTTTCATCGATATGCAGCATCCCTACATCATGCGCTAACGCAGCAAGAAACAAGCTTTCTAAATCTTTTTGCGGTAAACCCATTCTCTTGCCTATCAACGTCACGAGCCACGCGCTATACAATGACTGTTGATAAACCCGCCTCATCCGCAAAGCAAGGACAGTGATCATTTGTCGTACTTGAGGAAAAGTCTGATAGTAACTACACAACCACCGCAACTCATTATCCAGTTCATACTGTGCATGTATGTCTTTGCACGTCACATCCTGATTAACTACTTTAGTAATATGGCTAAACAAAACACTACCGCTCACCCCACCATCAATTTTTACTGATTGCTCCAGCGGCTTTTGCAATTTGAACTTAGCAAGGCGTTGTGTCGTGGCTTTATCAATTGGGGTGCCTGATTTGGCAATAATCGCGCCGGCAGCATTGTAAATATCACTGCTTGCCAACACTTGCTTGCTATCATTGACCTTGGCTAGATGCTCTGCGTATGCCCCTACCGATAGAGGATCGTAGTCAGCTTCACTCATTAAGAGCAAACTCCATGTGACGTGTATATTTTTCGTGCTGCAACGTAAAGACTAGGATTACAAGCTCTACTTTACATCCACTAACAGACAAACCAACAAGCTAAAACAAAGAGTTACATGTGTAAACAATTATCAACAACAAATTGCCTACATCCTCTTTTGAACCATGTTCACAGAAAAGTTCTGCTGATTCACCGACATAGCGTCTACTATAATTAACAATATCGACAGTTGTGTGAAATAACGCTAATTACATTTGTGCTCGTTTTTAGTATTGTTGCTTCCATACTTTTAACGTTGGCAACAGCGTTAAATGCACCCCAACCATTATCGAAATTGTTCTATGATTCCAGCGATTACTGCCATTGATACAACGAAACAGTTGTACCTCGATTTCCTTGATACGCTTAAAGCACAAGGCTTCTCAGGCAATGTGAATCCGGACTATGCCAATCGCATTGTCCAAGCCACGGATAACAGTATTTATCAGCTATTGCCACAGGCTGTAATTTATCCAAAGACCACTGAAGACCTTCAACTTATTGCTCGTTTATCCAATGAGGTTGCGTTCCATGGCATTTGCATGAGCGCAAGAGGTGGTGGCACAGGCACTAACGGCCAATCGCTAACTGATGGTTTGATCGTCGACATCTCCAAACACATGAACCAAATAGTAGAAATCAATCCTAAAAAGCGTTGGGTTCGTGTACAAGCGGGTGTGGTCAAAGACCAGCTCAACGCCGCTTTAAAACCTCACGGTTTATTTTTTGCGCCTGAACTTTCAACTAGTAATCGTGCCACCATTGGCGGGATGATCAATACAGATGCCAGCGGGCAAGGCTCTGTGCTCTACGGCAAAACACGAGACCATGTCCTTGGCCTTAAGACCGTCCTATTAGATGGGACACTGTGGGATTCAGCTCCGCTTGCAGATAAAGAACTGGCACAAATTCAATTAGGTGATGATCGTATTGCCGCCATTCACCGCCTAGTTGATGACGTTTATAACGACCACAAAGTCAGTATCGATAAAACTCTCCCTAAGTTAAATCGTTGTATCACTGGCTACGACCTCGCCCACATCCGCAACGATGATGGCCAGTTCAATTTAAACTCGGTGCTCTGTGGTGCTGAAGGTTCTCTCGGTTTTGTCACAGAAGCCACCCTGAACGTGTTACCTATTCCAAAATATGCGGCATTGGTTAACGTCAAATACGCAAGCTTTGAACACTCTTTACGTGACGCTAAAGCATTAATGAAGTGGGAGCCCACCTCGATAGAGACAGTCGATTCAAAGGTGCTCAACTTGGCAATGTCGGACATTGTATGGGATACGGTTGCCGAGTTTTTCCCTACAGATGAAACTGAGCCTACTATTCAAGGTATCAACTTAGTTGAATACACCGATGATAACTTGAAGAACCTGAAAGCCCGGATAAAAAAGCTTTGTGACCATCTTGAAACAGTCCAAGGAAAACGCGGAAAAAGCTTTGGTTACTCGGTGGTGTACGGTGCTGATGAGATCAAAAAGGTTTGGGCCATGCGGAAAAAAGCCGTCGGTCTATTAGGTAATGCTAAAGGTGAAAAGCGCCCAATCCCTTTCGTTGAAGACACCGCTGTTCCTCCTGAAAAGCTAGCAAGCTACATTATGGAGTTTCGTGAGGTGCTTGATGAGCATAATCTTGAATATGGAATGTTCGGCCATGTTGATGCTGGCGTGCTTCATGTCCGCCCGGCCATCGATATGAAAGACCCAGAGCAAGAACACTTAATCCGCGACATCACAGATAGACTGGTAGCGCTTACACGCAAGTACAATGGCTTACTGTGGGGCGAACACGGTAAAGGGGTTCGTAGTGAGTATGCTCCTGAGTTTTTTGGTGAGCTATACCCACAAGTACAACGCATCAAAGGAGTGTTTGACCCCAGAAATCAACTCAACCCTGGCAAGATAGCGACGCCCTTGGTTGATGATGAATCGCTCAATGGTGCCCAGCTGTTGAAAATTGATGAAGTTCCTACCCGCGGGCAAATGGATCGCCAAATTAGTCCTCATGTGCGTGGCGAATACGCCTCAGCTATGTACTGTAATGGTAATGGCGCCTGCTTTAACTATGACCCAGCAGACGCCATGTGCCCAAGCTGGAAAGCGACTCGCCAACGGATTCATTCACCCAAAGGCCGATCTTCATTGGTTCGCGAATGGCTGCGACTATTAGAAGCACAAGGCACCGATCTCGTCAGCGCAGCAAATGCAGTCAAGCAGCAAGGTTACTTATTAAGTTTGCCAAGCAAAATCAAAAACACATTGGCCAAACGTCGTGGCGATTATGACTTCTCCCACGAAGTGCATGAAGCGATGCAAGGGTGTTTAGCTTGTAAATCTTGTGTGGGGCAATGTCCTATCAAAGTTAATGTCCCTGACTTCCGTTCACGGTTTTTAGAGGTCTACCATGGTCGCTATTTACGTCCACTAAAAGACTACTTAATTAGTAGTCTAGAATTTGTTATCCCTTGGCTTGCTAAATGCCCGTCACCCTATAACTGGGCCATGAAAAACCGCCCCATTCAACAGGCTTTCAGTCACTATCTTGGCATGGTTGATAGTCCGGTTATCGCTGAAAAGTCATTAGAAAAACACACACAGCAAGGCGCAATTTTTCTTGCGGATGCCAAACAACTGCAAGCGTTATCAGCGGATGAAAAGTCATCAACAGTGATCATCGTTCAGGATGCTTTTACCAGCTATTTCGAATCTCAATTGGTGTTAGATCTGATCAAATTCCTGGAGCACATTGGTATTAAAGCCTACCTGGCACCGTACAACCCCAATGGAAAACCACTCCATGTCCACGGCTTTATGAAAGCCTTTAGCAAAGCAGCCATTAAAAATGCTGATCAACTCCGTGAGCTAGAGCACACAGGTGTGGCACTTGTAGGTATAGACCCATCAATGACTCTGACCTATCGTCAGGAATACGAAACCGTCATACCTAGTAAGGATTTACCTAAGGTGCAGCTCATCCAAGAATGGCTTGCACAAAATACGGAGAAACTGGAAATGAAAAAGCCAGTGGACCCAGGTCAAACGTTTAAGCTAATGGCGCATTGCACAGAGAAAACGTCTGCAGCTCCGAGTTTGAAACAATGGCAGCAAATTTTCACCGCGTTCGGGCAAGAGCTAGAGATCGTAGCCACTGGCTGCTGTGGCATGTCAGGCACTTACGGGCACGAGAAAGAAAATAAAGAGACCTCAGAAAAAATATATGCACTAAGCTGGGCCGAAATTGTTGCAGAACCTACAAACCACAAGAAGTTAGTGGCGACCGGTTACTCCTGTCGTAGTCAGGTGAAACGCATAGATGAGGTAGAAATCCCGCATCCAGTGCAAGCTCTCCTCAGCTTGGTTAACGGATAAAACCTATTTACTTGTTCAGTTGGTCAGGGCCGATGTGACTAAGCGTACGGGTCTGACCATC
>JBLXCH010000006.1:0-25881 GCA_048265065.1 Motiliproteus sp.
GCCTAGACCCGGCATTGCACCGATCAAAAGACCGACACCACACCCGAGAATAATCAAAAAGAGGTTCAACGGCTCAAGAGCCGTAACGAAACCACTTAACAGAAGCTGGATAATTTCCATGCTACATGTTCCTCATCAAAACAGTCTATATCAAATAAACAAGGTTAAATATTTAGTCACTACTCTTATAAGAACATGTCATATAGAGGGTAGAACAATGGATCCAAATAACCTTTTGGCAATGTAATATGCAACAGGATCTCAAAGAAGAAGAACGTTACGATTGGCGTAAGAAGCGCCAATGATAAAGTTTCTTTCCAGCTGTGCTCTCCTAGAGTACGCATATACCAGATGAAGAAAAGTGGGATAGCACCATATACACCAATAAAGTGGATAAGGCCGATCATGATTGTCAGAGAACCCATTACCTTGTAGAGCAACACAGCAGTTGGTTGATCTATAAAGTAAGGGTCTTCAGACGTAGCAACTGGTCCAACTTTACGAACCCAGTTGATAATAATCCAGATCATGCTAAGCAACATTCCGAAAGAAAGCCAGAATGGGAACATCCCTGCACCTGGGCCAACACCTTTGACCCACATGAAGGGAAGTTCTGCACTTTTCAGCATCAGATAGCCAGAAAATACCGCTAGCACAATGGCCATTATAAGTTCAGCTTTACGCATTACGATTTAGCTCCTAACAACTATCTTCAGCTAATTAACCGATTACTTGATTTCGCCAAGCTTGGTTAATAGTACTTTGTGTGTTTCGTTGTTGACTTTCCAGTAGTCCACAAGCTTAGAACCAGTCAGGAATTCACCCTGTAGAGACTTGTCCTTCATGTACTTCTGCCATTCTGGGCTACCGTACACTTTAGTGAACACATCTACATAGAATTTCTGAGCATCTTCGCTCATGCCTGGAGTACCAACAACAGCACGCTGCATGTAATACTCGATGTCATGACCCAACTCCTTGAAAGTAGGAGTTTCTTTGAACAGAGGCAGGCGCTCGCCTGTGAAGGTAACAACAGGAATCACGTCACCAGACAGGAAGAAGCCCATAGCTTCTGAAGGGTTATTAACAGTAGAGTCAGCATGCTTACCAGCCAATTCCTTAGCTACTCGACCACCACCCTTGTACGGAATATATTTGATTTTAAGACCAAATGTATTGTTCAGAGTGTTAGTCAATAGTTCGTCTTCGCCGCCACGACCAGTACCGGCCATAATCCAGTCAGCACCTTTTTCTTTAGCTGCTTCAACGAACTGATCCAAAGTTTTAATACCTTTGTCTTTGTGAACCCAAAGAACGAAAGTATCTTCAGCCATACGGGCGATAGGAGCGAAATCCAAAGGATTCACGCGCAATCCAGGTTGACGCAAAGGAGTAGTGTAGAAGCTGTTAAGTGTAACCATAACTACATGGTTATCTTTCTTCTTACCCTTCATGTGCATCAGAGCTTCAGCACCAGAACCACCAGGCTTGTTAACTGGGATAAAAGGCTTATTAGAAAACTTATGCTTTTCAATAACAGTTTGCATCAAGCGCGCCATTTTATCCGCACCACCGCCAGGACCGGCCATGATTACGAATTCAACAGGCTTACGAGGCTGGAATTCAGCTGAAGCAGCTTGAGAAAAACCGAGGGCAGCAGAAGCCGACAAAGCTAATGCTGGCAGCATTGCCATTTTGCGAGTCAATTTCATTAGTTATTTCCTCTATCAAACCATCTACAGTATGCAGACAGCACAGTGCAACACGGCAGACCCTTAAAGGGCCACCTAATTGTAATTAGTTAATTTTTTATTCTGGCTTTATTTTTATTCTTATTGGAAGCGAAAGCTGGTCCGATTGCACCAACCCAAGGCCGAGAGTAGGGTATGCTCCGACTTATTAAATGTAAATAGAAAATTCTCACTAAACTGAGGTATTTTCGGGTAAAAAGTGGGTAAAAACGCTACAAGAAAGGTTAACAAGTGACAAAAAAACAGCAAAAAAAATAATTTAACTTATTGATAATAAAAACAAAAATAAATGTAAACAGTCGATTTTTGGCTTAGACACCGATTCATGTAAAATTATCATCATTGAGTAAAATTTTTTTCATCAATTAGACTTTTTCCATGTTTCAAGCCCTCGAAAACCGAGCAAAAGCAGCAATAAAACAGCCATAACAACGCCCTCTGTAAGGTCTGATCGCAACTGCCACCAAAAATGCAATAACACAAGCACAGCGATGACATACACCAAGCGGTGCAAACGCATCCAGTTTCTGCCCATTCTTCTCATCATAAATTTAAATGAGGTCACACCTAACGGCACTAGCAGCAAAAAACCTGCAAAGCCCACTGTGATATAAGGCCGCTCTGATAGCTCTTCTATAATAAGCCTCCAGTCCCATACCACTATTAATGCAAGAAACACCAGAAAGTGAAGCGAAGCATAGAATAAACAGTACAGCCCTAGCATTCGACGATACTTAGCCAGCTTATGCCATTTAAACAGTTTGCGTATCGGCGTAATTGCCAACGTGATCCAGAGAAAGTACATCGCCCAACGACCCAATTGCTCAAGCACCACTGCAACAGGATCAGGTCCCAAACTATTTTGAATCACGCCAACGACTTGAATGGACAGAGGCACTAAACAGGCAAGAAAGACAAACCACCACTGCAATAACTGCAACCAACGCTTCTTCGCCAATATCGGTTGAATTAGTACCACTTCGTTAAATCCATCCCGCTATATAAACTAGCTACCTGCTCGCCGTAACCATTAAAACGCTCTGTTGGGCGACGGCCAGGACTTAAGAAACTCGAAGGTAGACGGCGCTCGTATTTTTGACTCCAGCGAGGATGATCAACTTCTGGGTTCACATTTGCGTAAAAACCATATTCATCCGGGGCGATAGTTTGCCAACTATTAACCGGAGCTTTCTCAGTGAAACGAATTTTCACAATAGACTTAATACTTTTAAAGCCGTACTTCCAAGGCACAACCAGTCGTAACGGTGCTCCATTTTGCGGCGGCATAGACCGCCCATAAACACCCACTGCCAAAATAGTTAGCGGATGCATCGCTTCATCTATACGCAGGCCTTCAACGTAAGGCCAAGGAATAACACCCAGTTTTGAACGTTGTCCCGGCATCTGCTCGGGATCATATAGCGTTGTGAATTCAACATATTTAGCTTTTGAATTCGGATTAAATTGCTTCAGTAGATCAGCAAGAGAAAAACCAACCCAAGGAACAACCATTGACCAGGCTTCAACACAACGTAGCCGATAAATCCTTTCTTCTATATCGACAGAAGACAATAGGTCTTCCAGTGCATAAATACCCGCCTTGTCACATTCGCCGGCAATTTCAACTGACCATGGGTCGGTTTTAAAATCCTGAGAGTAATCGACGGGATCTAATTTTGACGTTCCAAATTCATAAAAATTGTTATAACGCGCAACATCGAGGTAGGGAGTTAATTTTTCATCTGTCGCGAATGGACCGGTTTGTAGATTTTCTAACTTCTTTTCTAACCAATCAGGGCCGGTATAGGTGGGCAACCTATCGCTGATTTCATACTTATAGTCCGCAGCTTGTGCAAAGCGAGGCATCAGCGCCGCCTGCATCAATGCCATAGCACCTAATGATTGGCCAATAAATTTTCGACGGTCGCTATAAACCGATTCAGGAGTAATTTCTGAAGGAAGTATGTCTGATGGACGTTTAATAAGCATAAAGAATCTCCGAATCGTTTCCCAAAGCGTTATTGGAAGTTACGCACAGAGATTCAAAGTGGATTCAAAAACTCACTTCGTGTGAGTCACAGTCCGTTTACGCTTCAGCCTAATAACAGCCTGAATGGGGCCTGAAAAGCCATAAATGAGGAATATCGACCATAACAATGTTGCAGGGTCGATTGATATCACTGCGAGGATTAATACAACGGCAAGTAAAGACATAAAAGGCACCTTACCTTTTAAGTCAATTTCTTTAAAACTGAGGTAATACACATTACTGACCATCAGCAGGCCAGCAACGGTGACCAAAAAGGCACCAGCATACGAATAGGCTTGCAAAGACATATCAAATGAAAACTGACTACCAACCCAAATCATTCCCGCAATAATTGCCGCAGCAGCAGGGCTTGGCAAGCCCACAAAGAAACGTTTATCAACACTGCCAATTTGCGTATTAAAGCGAGCAAGCCGTAATGCAGCGCCGGCAACATAAATAAAAGCAGCGACCCAGCCTATTTTACCAGCACTAGAAAGTGCCCAAGAAAACGCGACTAGTGCAGGCGCAACACCAAAAGACACCATGTCAGCCAAGCTATCATATTCAGCGCCGAACTTACTTTGAGTATTGGTCATTCGAGCCACACGACCATCCAGACCATCGAGCACCATTGACACAAAAATCGCTATAGCAGCGTTTTCAAACTGGCCATTCATCCCTGCAATAATGGCATAAAAGCCTGAAAACAGCGCTGCAGAGGTAAATAAGTTAGGCAGTAAGTAAATCCCCCTAGAACGTTTTTTTTCTACGTCACTCGAGGCGTCAACCTGCTCAGTTGGTTCTTTTTCAGACATGATATCTTGCTTACTCAGTTAACATAATTGCCGCTATCTTAAATGGAATGGAAAACTTCCGCCAATTAAGCAGGCCGACTGTGCCTTAAAAAATCCAATTAATCACTTATGATTAGCTTCTTCAAAGCGGTTTAGCTTTCTGAACCTAGCAAAAAAGTTTTAGATGGATCCACTAGTATTCTATTTTTCATACCTTCTCGACCAAGTAGCATCAAGTTACTCATATCTGAACGATCAGCTAACGTAATCTCTATAGGCCAGTTTTCATCACCCAGTTTAATGGTTGTCTGAATCACATATCGCTCTTCTGACGAGCCATTCGATGATTTAATTGAACGAACATCATAGAGTGCCGCTTCACATTGGATAATAGTATCTACATTGTGGATATTAGGATGGATATCAAAGCGCACCCACGGCTTACCTTTGACTTTAAACTTTTCTAAATTATCTACGTGCAGTGAAGAGGTTTTTGCTCCCGTATCCACACGAATTTGTAAATCACTAATACCGATATCAGGCAAGTCGCACATTTCTAGACTGCCAACAATCATTTTTTTATTCATAACGCTTCTCTTCGGAAGGTAGCGGATATTAATTCTTAAGTTCTAAACGATCTATAAATGAAGCGACTACAAACATAATCGCTTTACCTAAGCGCATTCTTACTACATATATAAGATCGTTATAACCATCATAAACATTAAACACCTCTTGGCATTTCGGCTTCGTCGGGCATTAATGTATCTTGCATGATCTCTATATTCTCAACGATTTCTTCATCTTCTTCCGTAAAGTAAGCAATATGGAACATCGCGTCACCTTCTTGCACTAGCGGAATATTTTGCTTACCAATGATAATGCCAGAGCGCGCGGCATGAATGGTGCCAAAATGCTCACCAAACGGGCTCCCAATATGCGCAAGCGCATCCCCTTTTTGAACTTGATCACCAAGATTCTTAACATTATGAACAATGCCACTCGAGCTCGCTCTCACCCAAGCACTGGTATTAGCTATAAAGTGCTTAAGCGGCGTCTTCTTACTCTCACTTCGACCTGTGCGGGTTTTCTTATGCACCAATCCCAAATGAGTTAATACATTTTGAATACCTTTAACTCCAGCTCGTATTGATAGTTCATCAAAGCGTAAGGCTTGCCCAGCTTCATACAGCAAGATCTTAGTGCCCGATTCAACCGCCGCTTGACGCAACGAGCCATCTCGTAAATCTGAGTTTAACAACACAGGAACGCCGAAAGCCTCAGCTAACTCAAGAGTCTCAGGATCTTTTAAGTTAGCTCTAATCTGCGGTAGATTAGAGCGGTGAATAGCCCCTGTGTGTAGATCAATTCCATAATCGCAGTGTTTGACAATCTCATTCAGAAACTTGTGCGCCACGATTCCAGCCAGCGAGCCTTTTGCCGAGCCCGGAAAGCAACGGTTCAAGTCGCGGCGATCTGGCATATAACGTGATTGATTTAACACGCCATACACATTAACCATCGGCACCATAATTAATGTGCCAGCCGTTACTTTTAAAGACTTCAACGCAATCAAACGACGGATAATCTCAATACCATTAAGCTCATCACCATGAACAGCAGCCGACACAAACACTGTCGGCCCTTCTTTTCTACCGCGGACAACATGCACAGGCATGCAGATGTCCGTATCCGTGTAGAGACGAACTACCGGCATTTCTATTTGTAGGGTTTGCCCCGGACGAACTTCATGCCCACCAATAACAAGTTCGGTTGCCATTCTTTTACATACCTCAAGCGTGACGCCAGCAATACTCAATAAATATTTTTATGACTGAGAATCAGAATTATCTTCCGGTAGCTCAGCAATCTCAGGCTGACGGCGTCGCACTGTTTTCGCGGGAACCATGCCTCTCATCGAATCTAATTTACCGAAGCAAAGCAGCTTATCGTTCGCTTCTAGCACACGTGATGACTTCGGATTTGGAATCGATTTAGCATCGCGGTATAGCGTTAGCACGTTGATATCTTGCTCACGCAATTTAGTTTCTTCAATGGTTAACCCTACAAACTTCGAACCTTCAGGCACATAAATCTCACTGACACCATAACCTTTGCTTACGGTTAAGCGCTGACGCACATCGATTTCAGGGAAGTCGACTTGTGCTGCAATATATTCAATAACGGCACCTGCAATATCCAACCCTGTGCATTTTTCAATCCCTTCAAGACCTGGGGAGGAATTCACCTCCATAATTTGCGGCCCTGTTTTACTTTCTAAAATATCAACACCTGCGACCCTCAGGCCCATAATCTGCGCTGCACGAACAGCAGTTTCTGCGTATTCATCAGATAATTCGACCGCCTCCGCAACACCACCGCGGTGGACGTTACTCCGAAATTCCTGTCCTTGAGCAACGCGTCTCATCGCCGCAACCACTCGATCACCAACCACAAAAGCGCGAATGTCTTTACCCTTGCTTTCAGCAACGAACTTCTGAATCAAGACGTTTTGCTTTTGACTCTGTAACAATTCGATAATTGAGGCAGCAGCTTGCACCGATTCAGCTAAGAGCACACCAATACCCTGCGTACCTTCGATCAGCTTAATAATGACCGGCGCACCGCCTACTCGCTCGATAGCGGGTAGAACATCTTTTTTATCTCGAACAAACGTCGTTCTCGGAATACCGATGTGGTGACGACTCAGTATTTGTAAACTCCGCAACTTGTCACGGGAATTAAGAATACCGTGCGCCGTATTCGCACAGAACACGTCCATTTCTTGAAACTGTCTTACCACCGCAGTGCCGTAATAAGTAATAGAAGCCCCAATTCTCGGTAAAACTGCGTCATAATCTGAAAGCGGTTTTTGCCGAAAGTACAGATCAGGAACCCCTTGCTGCAAATCGATGGCAAACTTCAGCGTATCTAATATCTTCACATCATGGCCACGCTGCTCAGCTGCCTCGACTAGACGCTTGGTGCTGTATGCATTTGGACCACATGACAAAATTGCTAATTTCATACCTTATCCCTATATCTTTAGGTAATTCTGCAAGACGGCTCGAATGAAACACTAACACGCTACTCAGACCACTGCAGTAATTGCTCATCTACCGTCACTAAGACTTTGACGCGTAGTTTTACCGGAGGCTTATACACCCTAGTTTAAACAGCAGCTAGCACTTTTTTCATGACATAAAAAAAGGCCTCTAATGAGACCTTTTTAAATCAGTAAATTGTGTAGCGTTCTTTATCAACGCTATTCAGCAAAACCCATAATTAGAAGTTTAGTTCAGTTTCAGTTTGTTCTGCTTCTTTTTTAGGTTTTGGGATATTTAATAGGTTTTCACGCACCTGGGTTTCGATTTCTGTCGCAATTTCTGGGTTTTCCTCTAAATACTTAGAGGCGTTCGCTTTACCTTGGCCAATTTTGTTGCCTTTATAGGCATACCATGCACCCGCTTTATCAACCAAGTTTTGCTGTACACCTAAGTCGATGACCTCACCCATGTGATATATACCTTTGCCGTACATAATTTGGAATTCGGCTTGTTTAAAGGGTGGCGACACTTTGTTCTTAACCACTTTGACCCGAGTTTCGTTACCGACAACTTCATCGCCCTGCTTAACCGCGCCGGTACGACGAATATCTAAACGAACTGACGCATAGAACTTCAATGCGTTACCACCCGTGGTTGTTTCTGGGCTACCAAACATAACCCCAATTTTCATTCGTATCTGGTTAATAAAGATAACCAAGCAGTTGGCATTTTTTACATTACCGGTGATTTTACGTAACGCTTGTGACATCAAACGCGCTTGTAAACCAACATGAGCATCACCCATGTCACCTTCTATTTCAGCTTTAGGCACTAGCGCGGCAACGGAGTCGACAACTAACACGTCAACAGCATTAGAGCGTACCAACATGTCCGTAATTTCTAGCGCTTGCTCGCCGGTATCTGGCTGAGAAACCAACATATCGTCAATATTTACACCTAGTTTTTCAGCGTAAATAGGGTCTAGTGCATGTTCTGCATCGACAAAAGCACAGGTTTTCCCCAGCTTTTGTGCTTCGGCGATAACCTGCAACGTTAAGGTTGTTTTACCCGATGATTCTGGCCCATAGATTTCAACAATACGACCAAAAGGAAGTCCACCAATACCCAACGCAATATCAAGTCCTAACGAACCGGTAGAAACCGCAGGGATTGCTTCCCGCGGCTGGTCGCCCATTCGCATTACCGCGCCTTTACCAAACTGACGCTCGATTTGACCTAAAGCGGCGGAAAGCGCTTTCTTTTTGTTGTCGTCCATTGCCAGACCCCATTTTATTTGGTGAATACTGCCAGCACTCAAAGTACTGTATATTTAAACAGGATTAAATCATATTTTTTCTAAAAGACAAAGCTTTTAAGTAAGAAACCCCATTAGCGTTACTTGGCTATCCTTTTTCTTTTTCCTACATACTTTTGTTAATGCGTGCTCATCTAGTTTTTAAATCTAAATAATAACTGTTACTATTATCTTTTATAAATTGTTCGGTGAAAGTATGGATAAGTGGCAGGCACTAATGCGCAAAGCAAAGCAGCGCTACCAAGACAGAAACTACCAACAAGCGATCGACCTTAATCTCGAAGCTATTGTCATTGCACAAAAGTCATTTGCACAGACTTTTATTGTCGACCCTAATAAAGCTATTGCGATGGTACTTGTGAGTCACTTTAGCTTGATTGATGGTTACGAAGCGCAGGCTGATTTTTTAACAGCACGCCAATGCTTTGAATCAGCTGCTGACTTCCTACTCGCAGTTAAAGCAGATTACCCTCTTAACGAAGCACAAAAACAGTCATTGATACAGGGCGCACAAAAGCTGAAGCACGAGTGGGCAACCTTTTATCGTAACCACAACCAAACTCTCATGGGTTCACCGCTCATACATGCACCCTCTATTGCTGACAGAATTGGTAGCCTATTTACAACACCAATGCCTTTACATTAGCCACTATCTCTCAATAGAAAGCGCTCAATTTCATCCAACATCTAAGCAACAGAATTGCTTTATAAAACAGAAACCCAACCACCTCGTCGATCAATTACTGATCAATGACACAAACCAATAAGGAAGGATCATTATGCTAAGAACAACGTTAGCAACTTTGACAGGGTTGTTTTCAACCTTCGCCCTTGCTCATCCAGGACATGATCATGCTCACTGGTTGAGTGACCCTATCCATTTACTTTCTGTACTCGCCATTGTCGCGGTCATTACCACGGGCGCGACAGTTTACAAGAAGAAACAAGCTCAGCAGAAAAAGGAGAAATAACTATGCTACATTCGATTTTAAGCGCCTATGACAACCTTGTCGGTGTACCAACTGCTTCTGCCCATTGCGACATCCCTTGCAAAATTTATGACCCGATTACCGCGCAAGTCGCTGTTCTCACGATGATTCGCATTAACGACCTTATTGCTGAGCTTGCAGAAAAAGACAGTTTATCGATTAAAGACCATGCTCAGCTGGCCCGTTTAGTGGCAGAAAAAGAAGAGCACGGCATCAGAGTCAAAGAAGACATTCGCGTTATTTGGGGCGACTATTTTAAGCAACCACAGTTTGATCAAGTTCCACAGGTAAACGAGCTTGTTCACAGCATCATGTTACAAGCATCTAAAGCCAAGCAAGGTATTGATCGTACCGACGCGGTCACATTGCTTGAATTAGTGAATCAATTTGCAGATGCATTTTGGTTAACCAAGGGTGTAGAAACCTACAAGGCAGCTAGCCCTTATCCACCTGCTTTGCCGGTTGTCTACCCGAAACTAGAAGCGCTATAAAAAATGCTCCGCTTGATCAAAGTTAAAGGGTCGAGCATGGCTCCTAAGCTGACCGACGGTGACTTCGTCATCGCCAGTCAGCTTTACTTCACCCTTAACGTAGGCGATCTGGTCGTCGTGGAACACCCCATTTATCAACGCATCATCAAACGTGTGGCTGCTATCGAAAATAATAATTTACAACTGACCGGCGAGAACAACGCAAGTGTCAGCACAGCGAGCATGGGGTGGTTGGCAACAACATCAGTTAAGGGGAAGGTCTTCTACTCAGTGCGTAAACCTAAGCGATAAAGCACCGGTCATTTTTAACATCCGAATAAAACATGGGACCATGCACTAACATAGGCTTGCGCCCACCATCATTACTCCGTCACTGGCTCGTTGTAGCTCTATGTTAACGCCATAAGTTGCCGCTAGCGCTTGGGAAGACAGCACGTCTTCTGTACTGCCAGCAGCCACCACTTCTCCATCGTTCATTAACACAAGATGATCAGCAAAACGCGCTGCTAGGTTTAAATCATGCATTGCAATAACGGTGGTAACATCCCGTTCATCAGTGATCTCAGACAGGGTATGCATTACTTCAAGCTGACGACGCAAGTCCAACGCACTGGTTGGCTCATCCAACAAAAACAACTTTGCTGGACGCACCATCGACTGACATAGAGCTACCACTTGCTGCTGCCCTCCAGAGAGCTCGCCAATGTAACAATCCGCTAAGTGACTAATAGCAAATCGCTCCAAAAGGTTCGAAACGACATCAATATCCTGATCTGTCACTTGCCAATCATTTAAGTGTTTGCAAGCTAATAGGACAACTTCAAAAACGGTCAGAGCCGCCTGACTCGCATAGCTTTGCGGCATGTAACAGATATGCCTAATGCGAGAGGCATGTTCCATTAATTGCATCTGCTCATCGCCCAAAAACACCTGTCCCGTTTGAGGCGTCAACAAGCCAGAAATACAGCGGAATAAGGTAGATTTTCCCGCTGCATTAGGGCCAAGTAATGCGGTTAATTTACCACTGGGAATATCGCCTGTGTGTACCGAGCGCAGGACCGACTTGCTTGGGTAGGAAAATGACAACCCTGTGACGTTGAGCTTCATGACCAATTTCTCCGCCTAACCGACAGAATCAAGCTGACAAAGAAAGGAATCCCGATCAACGAAGTGATGATACCTATCGGATAAATAACTCCTGGTGTGACGGTTTTACTAATCAGCGAGGTTAATGACATCATCAAGGCGCCACACAACATCGCCACCGGCAAAAAGAATCGCTGATCTTCACCCACAAGCATTCGCGCAATATGCGGACCCACCAAGCCAACAAATCCGATAGTACCAACAAACGACACGGCCGTGGCCGCCAGTAGCGATACCGCCACCAGCACTTGGATGCGAAGGCGCTGTGCATTAATCCCTAATGCAATGGCTCGATCATCACCTAGTCTTAATGCCGTTAGCGACCAGCTTTTTGCCATGAAGAAAGGAATGACAACGGCGATCACAAGCAAACATATGCCAACTTTTTCCCAGTTTGATCGGGACAACGAGCCCATCATCCAAAATACAATTTGCACCAACTGAACATCATTAGCCGCGTATTGTAAGAGACCTAGCAGCGCGTTAAAGGTAAACAATAGAGCAATACCGATCAGCACCATTGTCTCGCTTGATGCACCTCGAAAGCGGGTCAGCATAAACAGCAACCAAGCCGTTAATAGCGAGAATAAAAAAGCACTCGCGGTAATTAACAGGCTGCCGCCAAATACCAACCATTGCTCGCCTAACACAATCGCGAGCGCTGCACCGAAGGCCGCCGCCGACGAAATCCCTAGAGTAAAGGGATCGGCCAGTGGGTTGTTCAGTATTGTTTGCATCTCAGCGCCTGCTGCCGCCAACATGGCGCCAACAACAATAGCCATGAGCGCGATAGGCAAACGTAGATCCCAAATAATGATGGAAAGCTGCTTACCTTCTGACTCAGGGTCAAGCAACACATTCACTATCTGCGCAAGCGAATAATTGCCAGGACCGATAGCAACATCCAACACTAGACTAACCATTAACGCGACGACGAACAGCGTCAGCACGATTAGCCGAGAACGACTGCGTTTACGGTATTTGAACTTAGTCGCGTCAATAGTGCTGCTCGTAGTTTTTTGAACACTGTTTATCGCATTACCTGTCACTTTATCAATAACGCCGGGGGCTTTACTCACTGCGCGTCCGTTTCCCAAATGGCTTCAGAATTTTTTAATTCGCCATACCGTAAAGCATGACTTTCGATCACATTCTTAGCTTTTTCCAGACCCTCTTCAGTTTCCGCTTTAACAGTAAAAAGCATGGTTTCACCAACCACAGACATGTAACAGTCACCCATTGGAAAGGCTACCGTGGCAGCATCCTCTTCTCGAGCAACCTCGACTTTGCGACCAAAATGCTTACATAGAGAATCGAAATAAGCGTGACTCTTAACCGCTTTCAATTGAAGTTTTGCAGACAACATAGTTAATTACTCACAGATACAGCATACTCACCTGACAAATCCACCTCACCAAAGCCAGACAACAGCTGGTTTAACGTTTCTTCAGGTTGTAAATCGTTGAATATTTCAGGGTGTAGCCATTGGGCTATCTTTTGTAGGGCGTACACATTTAATGGCGAATTATAAAAATGGTGCCACAGACCATAGGCTCGGCCTTCGACCACCGCAGGTAAGCCTTCTATACCTTCGCGTTTTAACACAGCTTTAAGCGATGCTTTCGCTTGGGCTTTATCCGTACCAGCACCTAAAACAACACGTTTGAACTCAATAGATTCATCCTGCTTAGGTGCACCTATTGCAGTACCAATATAAACCTCCGGTGCGGTTGCCATCACATGCTCTAAACTCAGCTCACCCACTGAACCTGGCAACAACCCTTTGGCGACATTGCAACCTCCGGCGGCATCAATCAAATCAGCAAACATGCCTTTGGCAATAGTGATGCAGCAGGGCGAATCGGTGTCTACTCGCACTTCTAATAACACGGTAGGGCAGTGTTTAGGGGATACTTCCTTTAGCCGCTCAGTGACCTTAGCCACTTCTTTTTCATAAAAATCAGTGAACGTTCTAGCTTGCTCATCTAAACCTAAAACCTTGCCAACGATTTCGACACTTTTCGCCGTATTAGCCAATGGATCTTGACGAAAGTCGATAAAGACAACAGGGATACCTGCCTCTTCTAATCGATCGACGATATGACGTGAACGTGCACCCGGTCCGTGGCCTTGTAGACCAAAGATAGCAACATCCGGATCAGCAATAATCGCCTGTTCAACACTCACCGATTGCTCGGACGTTTGGCCAAATGTCGTGACCTCATCTATTTCAGGAAAAGCTCTTTGATAATGTGCATAACCCGCAGGATCAAAGCGCCGAAACTCATCCATCATTGCCGCCACACGGGTTAATGGTTTTTCCACCCCCAGCACACCCAAAACAGCCAAAAAGCGCCCTTCACCCAGTAACACTTTTTCGGCCGGCTGCTGTAAAACCACTTCTCGACCAGCCACATCAACAAATCGAACTTGCGCGTGAACTGTTAAGGAAAAAAAACAGATAAAAACTGTAAAGAAAACCTTAGTCATAATGTAGCCCGCGTTTGATGATTAACTCTCATAGCTAATTTCCATTGCCTTTGTTTATTGCTACCTAATGTCTTACCCCTCAACGAAAAGAAACCCGCTAATCAATAACGGGCCTCTAAAGGGGAAATGTAAAACAAGTATTGCTAGAATTGATAACTCGCATACAGGTTCAATTCGCGCCCAGGTTCAGGCAAGCCATAAGGGTCCGTTCCGCTGTCTCTACTGAAATAAGTCCCCTGATCATAAAAGAACTTATCGAACACATTGTTCACAGCAAAGCCGACAGACAGGTCGTCATTCGGTTTCCATTCAGCAAAGAAATCGTGCACCGCGTAACCGGCTTTTTCACCCTGACCGTCTTGTACATCAGTTAACCTTTCAACAAAGCGAGCATCCCACCCAAGCATCACGCTGTCTGAGAAATCGTATTCAAAACCGAGCACCCACGTCCGTCCATAAGACGTACCTAACCCCATGTCACCACTGGACAAAGGTTCACCATTCAGTTCAGGTTTGCTATGAGACACACCGGCGTTAACAATCAATTCGTCAAAGTAATAAGCAACACGAAGTGCATAACCGGTGACTTCGACATCATCTAAATAGCTGTAACGGTTCCATGAACTATCAATCGTTTGAGCATTTTTGATCTTTTGACGATATAGCTCACCACTCGCCGCGAAATCACCCGCGTCATATTTAAACGCCAACTCAAGGTTGTCGGACTCTTCTGCTTTAAGCTCGCCCGCCGCAAAATCACCAACCATGGTATCAGCGCCGGTATAGCTAGAAAGGAAACTACCGCCAGATCGACCATCTTCTAAGTAGAACACCTCTGGACTACTGACCCCTTTAAACGCTTTGGCATAGCCCACACTTAATTCAAGTCCATCTGTCACTTCAACGCTTAAGGTCGCATTTGGACTAATTTTGCTATCGGCAATGTTTGTTCCACCATTGTCCGTGTAGTCGTAGTCGTCATACCGAGCACCAGTGCTTAACCGCACAGCATCAGACAACGCGACATCGGCTTGCAAGAACAGAGCGAAGACATCGGTTTCTTCATGATTAAATGGATTCAGCGGATTAATGAGATACGCATTATCTTCTCTATACTCAACGCCATATTCGAAAGAATGGTCATCAACTACAGAGGTGTTTCTTAGGTCAAAGCCAATACTTTCAACACCACCACCATGCCATTCTCCGTTGTATACATCCACAAACGTGGGAAACGGGTCCGCCCATCGATCGCCACGCTTTTCTATTGAGCTATCGTTGTAATAAACCGTTGTTGACAGGTCGATCCAATCATTCTGCGGATTGTACTTATAATTTCCGATCCAAGATTCTCGGTCTGTTTTCTGATCAACCGCTGCATTTTCATACGCAGGATGAAAAAGCGCGCCCATATTCGGTCTGGAATAACGCACGCCTTCATCCAAATAATCTTCATAGCTCATTGAAAAATAATGATCTTCAGCAAAATCACCACTGAGCTTCAACCGGATATCCTGCTGAAACTGCTCAGTCTCATCCACTCGGTCTCCGCGGCCATCTTTATAATCTTCCTGAGATTCGTTTTCAGTAAAACTTGCGAGTAGACCAACATCATCATTCAACAATTGATAAGCGCTAATGTGTTTCTTCCAGCCTTGGTTATTCCCATTGACACTGCTCTTCACTAAAACGCCGCCGGTTTCGTCACCACGCAACATGTCTTTTGCGTCTTTTAGATTAAAGTGAATAGCACCACCTAACGCACCGGCACCATCGGCCGCATTACCCGCACCAGGCTTGATAACAATATCCTTAATTAACTCAGGCTCTATACTGACTCGGCCTTGATGGTGATAAAGATAACCGGCCTGTGTCGCCCCATCGATAGTCACATTTAACAGCGTATCTTCTAAACCACGAACGTAAATCTTCTGCGCTATAGGAGCGCCACCACCAACAGTAATCGACGGGTCAAAACGGAAAAGATCCTCTAAGTCGGATGCCTGCCTTGCCTCAATCATGTCAGCCGTTAGGGCGACGTTATATCCCTCGCTTCCCTCACCGAGCACCCGAATGGTGTTTAGTTCGAGGACATCCTTATCCTCTTCAGCCACAGCGCTCCCAGCTGAAGCTAATGCAATGATCGTTAGTGACAATAGCGTCCGTTTACACGGTGATGCTGGAGCACCTTGTGTTAAAGATTTACGTTGGTTTTGCATCGAATACACCTGTGGCCATTAAAGCCAAATTGGAAATATTATGACATTTCCATTATGATAATGATTCTCATAATTATTTGCTTTTGAATAAACGTTGAATACTTTTGCGAAACAACCAAATCCCATTGTCATGGTCGGAGTCAGCGCAACATGAACGCATTAAGCAAAGCCACTGATCCCAATAACCCACAAGACAACCATCAAGTTATCGATATCACCAAGCATATTGAGGGCCACTGCACCTTTAACGAAATGGACTTAGAACTTCGTGTACATGCGAATGACACCGTTGAAAGAATGTCTGCCCAAGCTAGCTTCACAGTAGAACCCAAGTTCACCATCACCTTAATTCTTGAGGGAGATTTAGAAGCTGCGATTGATGGCCACTCGGTAGTGATGAGCGCAAGAAACGGCCCGACCGGTTATTTATGGTTAAACACAAATGAAGCAAAGTTTGACCGCATGATCCGCTCTGGCCAAAAAGTTCGTAAGGTCACGCTCAGCCTGCCTCTGGATAAATGCCTCAAGATCTTTGATATGGCCGTGCTTTATCAAGCACTGGGCTTATCAAAGGACTCAAAACAATTTGCTATTTTAAACTGGCAGCCTACCGCTCAAACCCTGCGATATGCCGAAGAAATTTTTCTGCTTCAGCAAGATGAATACGGCTTAAAACGCTTAGAAAGCTACATCGCTGCGCTGTCTTTGCTGCAACAAGCTTTTAGCTATTGCACATCCAACAGCAACCAAACACCGCAACTGCACGTTAATACTCGTGACGCTGGACGTGCCAGGCAGGCAAGGGCTTTTGTGCTCGATCATATCGATGAGAACCTCAGTATCGACATTGTCGCTAAGAACACCGGGATGAGCGTGAGTACCTTACAGCGTATTTTTAAAGCAACATTCGGTTGCACAGTGATGGAGTTTGTCCGTATTCGAAAGTTAGAGCTTGCTCGCCTCGCTTTATTAGATAACGGCATTTCTGTCGGTGAGGCAGCCTTCCAAGCTGGGTATTCAAATACTGCGAATTTTTCTACGGCGTTTCAACGAGAGTTTGGTTACCCGCCTTCAAGCTGCATCCAGCGCTGACTAGCTACTAGCTACTAACTACTAACTTCACGCTGCTCTTTGGACGCTTTCGCTCGATCTAAAGCAACTCGCGCCGTGTCATAGTTTTTCAAATTGATATGCACAATACCGAGTAACAACTGAAGATCAGGGCTTGGTTTGTTACTCAACCGTACTGCAAGAGACAAACTTTTACTCGCCGCTTGCCAATGGCCAAGCTCCATTTGCACCTGCGCTAAATTCTGCGCTCTTTTTACGGTTGGTTTGATACTGTTGAGTCGAGCGATCGCATTCTCAGCACGCTGCCATTCTTTAGCACGCAGCCAACTTTGGCAGAGCAATTCCAAGGAGTCCTCACTCTCTTTAACCCGTTTTTTATCTAGCCCGTCACTCAACACATCACCCGCTAACAACGGCATTCCCTTGTTAAGCAATAATTGAGTTAACAGTCGATAATCCTTTTCAGCGACTAACAGTCCACGCTCATAACCCATCCGTTGCACCGCAAGTGCTGAAGTCCAATCATCACGCTGTAAATGTAACGAAACGAGTTGGCGCCAATCTTCACTGTCTGCAGGATAATGCTTTAGCAGTTGCTGTTGACGGCTAACCGCTTGCTGCCACTGTTTGAGCTCAACATGAGCGACAACGGCAAGTTGATACCAGTTTTGTGGAGGCGACGTCTCCTGACTCGACCTTGCCTTCCAATGTTTCAGCGCCAAGCCAACAGGCGTCAATGACTGCTGCCATTGCTCTTGCTGCGCATACGCTTGGGCGATCATGATGTAATCATCTGCCATCACTAACGATGGTGCTAGCTTAACCCACTGCGACAACACGCGCGCGCAAGCACTCCACTGATCGATCTGGCAATGAAGCTGCCCTATCGAATGCAGCAGCTGCAGCTGCTGCTCATCGGACAATGCCTGTAACTCTCGTGCTTGTTTTAAACGTTTAATCGCTTCACTAAAACGATCTCGTTCGATCGCAATTTTACCGAGATTATAAAAACCCAACGCCTTTACAAACGCCGAACGCTGGGGTTGTGTCAGCAAGGCTAATACCTGCTGAGCTTGCTCCCACTGCGCCTCTTCCATCAAGGCTTGGGCTTCCATTAATTGCTTGTATTCCGCTTCGCTCACTTGTTGAGCGTAAGTCGTCCCTGCCCAACACGTGATCACCAATAGCGACAGACGACTTAGCTGAAGAAGCCACTTTTTTACAGCGCCTAACTTCAACATCAATAATGAGTTTATCATTTCAACTTAAACTCCATTCGTTGACGGGCGATATAAGACACCGCTTCACCGCCGCTGTGGCGAATTTTGAAGCGCCAGCGTTTGATGGATCGCAACACAGCGGTATCGAAAACATCTGCGGGGTTTGAGTCCACAACTCGAATAGATGAACCATCAACTCGCCCCGATGGCATCACGGTAAACTCAACTTCAACAAACCCTTCAATACGCTTACGTCTGGCCTTCAGCGGATATTGTGGTGGCGACTGCTTGGTTACTACCGGCTGCATGTCTATTTGCACCGAAATATCTACCGGTTTCATCGCCACTTTTGCTGTTTTTACCGGTTGCGTTTTTACCGGCGTCGGTTTTTGCGGTGTCATTTGCACGACGGGTTTCACGCTAGATAAATTAACCGCAAGCTTTACCGGCGAAGCCGTAGCAATATTAGGCACCTCAATACTCGGCGTTGACACTTCAATTTCAGGTGTCGGCATCATTTTCATATCGGGCTGTTGCGGCTGGGTTACCACAGGCTCAGGAATAGGCGGTCTTTCGCGCTTGATCACGTTGAGATCAGAACTATCCCTCACTAAATGAAAATCGAAGTTCGGAACCGGGTCCATTTTTTCAGGATTCACCGCTTCACCTGCCGTCATCAAAGCCAGCCCATAGAGCAACAGCAAGGACAATAACAACGCCAATGGCGCAACAGCCAATGTGCGAAGCATTACTGCGCACCCTCAACCGTTGAAACCGTATAGTTTACTTTGGCCAAACGGAGCTGATCCAACAACGCCACGAGATGACCTGTTGTAGCTTCGCTATCCGCCTGCACAACCACACTGATATCGGCTTGTTCTGCACGCAAACGCTCAATAACCGGGCGCAGCATACGTACATCCACCACCTTGCGGTCTAGCCAAATCTCATTCTCAGCAGACAACGCCACCATAACAGCAGCCTGCGTTTGAGCCTCTCCAGTTTCTGCGCTGGGCCGATTAACATCAATCCCCGACTCACGCACAAACGAGGTCGAAACAATGAAGAAAATCAGCATGATAAACACCACGTCTAGCATGGGCGTCATGTTGATTTCAGCATCTTCTTGCGGAGCCGCTAATAACAAGCGTCGTCTCATTTCGCACCTCCCGTTTTTAATTCACCATCCGATGAAAAAACCGCATGTAATCGTTTGGATTCTTGCTCCGACCAACGATGCAAACGGTTATAAAAAAGGAGCCCTGCAACAGCAACAGCCATGCCTGTCATGGTTGGGAAAGTTGCACTCGCCACTCCAGACGCCATCAGACGAGGGTTTGCTGTACCGTAAAGCGATAAACTATCGAATACCTGAATCATTCCGCACACCGTGCCTAATAGACCAATCAACGGACATAAGGCAATCAAATTTTTGATCAATGCAAAGTTACTCTGCAGCGCCAATTCCAAATCGCACATCAGCCCTCGTTGCAGCCATGGATGACTGACCATTTGCAGATTCTTTATGGTTTCTCGTTTCAAGCGCGGGTAACTCAACAAGCGAAACCCCAGACGCTCAAGAATCAACGTCGCCATCACGAAACTCACCCAAAGAATGAGATACAACACCCAACCGCCACTTTGAAAAAACTCGCCAAGGAGCAGCATGGCTTCTTGCGGATTAGGCAGCACGGCTTTCTCCCTCTGTCGTAATTGCCGCATCGGCAGGATCCGGCGTTTTAGTCACTAAGACTGCCAAACTTTTCTCCTGCAGAATTTGTTGCAATCGACGACCTCTGCTAGCCAACAAGCTATGAGAAAACAGCAGCGGGACGGAAACAACTAAGCCAAGCACGGTAGTCATCAAGGCTTGCGAAATCCCCCCGGCCATCAACTTTGGATCGCCCGTTCCAAATAAGGTAATACTCTGAAAGGTTGCAATCATACCCACTACAGTCCCCAGCAAACCAAGTAATGGCGCTACTGCAGCTAGCAGTTTAATAATGCTTTGGCCGCGTTCCAGAATTGGCAATTCCCGCAGAATGGCCTCCTCGACCTTCATTTCTAAGCGCTCAAGCGTTAAACCAGAAGCTTTGGCCGCCAACAACACGCGACCCAGTGGGTTATTGTTTTTCGGCGTCTCATTACGAAGCTGAGCATTGATTTTTAACTCAAGCATAAAGAGATATAAAACTCGCCAAACGGCAATCACTAGACCCAAGCAACCTAGCGCGATAATCAGATAGCCAACCTCACCCCCCTGATGTAAGCGTTCAACAACTGAGGGAATACGATCCAGCAATTGCAGTAACTGCCCACGACTCGGATCCAGCAAAACGTCATCCGTTCCGCCTTGACTGTAACTTGCTAACGCTTGTTGGGCAGAGACGCTCGGCTGCGTAGGCAAAATCTGCCACTGTTGTTGAGCGACATTCCAATCGATATAACGTCCGTCCGTCGTTGCCGCTGTAAATACCCCAATTCTCAGCACCGGCTCCTTCACTACATCGCCATCACCAGTCACCACCTCTTGTGGTGACACTTTAATTTCCCCCGACGCGGTCATCTCTAGTTGCATTTGGTACCAGAGCTGTTGCAATTCATTCAAGGTCGGAATGGCTTTGCGATCAGCAAATTGCAATGCCGCTAATCGTGACGGGTGTTCTGCCGTGATCATCGAGTCTTGCAATACAGGAATCAATTCAGAAGCATTTTCTTTCGCCACACCAAAGACTTCGCCTAGCTGCCCACTACGTTGCGACAGTAGCGCTTCCAGTTCTGCGAGTTGCTCCTCATTACTGTCAAACACCTGCTTTAACCGTTCTTGCTCAGCGTCCGCAGCAGCTAGCCGCTCAACACTTTTCGCCAACAATGACTTTTGTTCAGCTAAGCTCGCAAGAAACCTCGACTCACGTTCTTGGTTAAGTGCCTGATCTTTTTGGCTTAGTTGCTCTACATCCTGCAACAAGCTCGCCAGTGTTTTATTGACTGTATTCGTTGCTGCATGAATATCTTGTGTTAACACCACCATATGAAACGCTAAAAACGCTGTTAACAAGCCTGCATTTGTAAAACGAGAAAGCCATTTCTCTTTATTAATATTAAGGTTCATATTACGGCTCCAGCGTTGGCAATGGTAAGTTCAACAACTCAGGGACACGCTGCTGTCGCGCAACATCAATCCCTCGCCCAATCACTAGATTTTGGTCATCCGACAAGACCAACCAACGCTGTTCTTTCGGTGACCACATACCGGCCTCTAAACCATTGTGTGTTTGGTAATAAAGCGCTGTACGCCCTAACCGTAAAAAATTCACTTGGCGAGTTTGCTGGTCTTCTTTTAACGATCCGCTATAAGCTTCAAAACTGCGACCGTAATCGACTTCGATCATGTAGGCTTCTAAAATTCGGCGGTACTTTTCTGCAACGCTTACATCCGCTCTATTCAAGAGTTGCTTGAGCTTATCGACACGTACTCTCCGCTCGGTTTGCAGCATCGGCACATCATTAGCAACAAAATCATCTAACGTTGTCACCATATCGTTTAGCATGGGTAAAACCGCACGCTCAGTTTCTTCAATAGAGGCAATTTGTTGTTGAAAATCAGCAATTTCTTGCAGCTGTGACTCCACCAACTTACTCACTTGGCGGTTATAAGCTTCCGTTAAATCAGATTGACGCTCATTCGCTGAATATTCCCCTGCCGCAACCCGCTGCTGCTCATCAATACCATCAATCCGTTGCTGGGATTTTTCAGAGCCTCTATGGCTAGCCTCAACTTTTTTGGTCGCCTCAGTAATCACATCTGCACTAGCGATGCTTCCCGTAAACAACAAGCTGAGCAATAAAACAGCACGACAAAAACTAGGCCACAGCAAACTGCACCTCCGATAGTTAACTAATGATCAAAATGAAAAGTATTATTATGTGATAGGCCGCACATGATATTGGCTTCAAAGGCAATTATCAATAACATTATTGATAACGATTATCACTTAGATTATTATGCTGAAATATTCACTGCGTATACAATTTCACAAAGATCACCGCCGACAAGGGGTTCGCGGCAAGATATTCACGGATTCCTATGGCCAATAAAAAGCATCAAATCCCGCTTGATCGGATCGAAAAAGTCCTAAAGTATATCGACGCCAATCTAGACCAACCGCTAACTGTTGAAGCATTAGCTGACGAAAGCAGCTGGTCGCGCTGGCAGTTTCAACGTGTATTCAGCCATGCAACCGGCTTATCAGTGGCACAATATGTTCGCGAGCTACGATTAAGCCGTGCCGCAGAAATGTTGATAACATCCACAAAGCGCCACCTAGACATCGCGCTGTGTTGCGGTTTTGAATCTGAAATCAGCTTTAGTCGAGCCTTTAAGCAAATGTTCGAATGCACTCCTGGCGAGTACCGGCGACGTAATCTCTATGTCGGCGTACGCACACCGCTTAAGGTCACTGACTATAAAAAATATAGCGGTGTGCTGGATCCTCGATTGATGAACATTCGATTAGAAAATCGCCCAAGTTTTAGTATTGCGGGGGTTTGTGGAGAAATAAACGGGATACTCTCAGATAAGCCAAACTTTGCTCAAAAAGTCCCGGAACTTTGGGATCAATTTGGAGAAAAACTCAAGAATAATTCGATGAGCGAAATTTCACCCGTTGGTGTCATTGATACTCGCAAAGCCGGTACCAAAGAACAGGGGCTGCCTTATTGGGCAAGCACGGTTATCTCAACCTCTGCGCCAACAAGCACACTGCAACAGTTATGCATCCCCACTCAAGAGTATGCTGTCATTCCACATCGTGGTCCCATCGTTAACCTTCATAAAACCCTTGAGTGGGTAGTCCACTGCTGGTTACCCGACTCTGGGTATCAGGGCGCTAATGGTTTTGAGTTAGAGGTTTATGAACTAGGGTATGACCCTACCAGTGAAGAAGCCTATATGGAATACTGGTTGTCTATTCAACGCTATAACCCTATCTCAAAAAACGCCATCTCAGCAGCCAGCTGATCATAAACCGCAATTTTGCACCAAATGGTTAAGTTTTAGAGATGTTAATAAACGACAATTGAGAATTGTTTTCATTATCAGTTAAGTGAAAACTCAGTTGTACCCTGTGGGATTCCCTTACGTCGTTTACTCGAATTACATCAACCTCACTGATGCACTTCAGACTCGTCACGCATAGGAACAAGCCAACCCACTGACTTAACCCTGAATGAGTCAATCATCCGCTATCGATAGGGTTTCTATCGAGAAATTTAGAAACGATACGCATTAACAATACGTTTTCGTTTTATTAAGAGGTTTGAAGCCACATGAAGTTCAAAAAAAATAGAATATCCCTGGTTATATCCGCTGCAATTTTAGGAATGCCTGTTGCCACGGTCGCTGCAACCACTGAAGCCAGCGTCGAAACAAACACCATGGTCATCGTCGGTAGTGAAGTAAACCAGGCCAACACCAAAGCCCTAGAAGTCGAGGCAGATGTCTCTAAAATGGGCGTCCCTGTTGAAGACTTACCGCTATCGGTTGCTGTGGTTAACAAAGAGTTTGCTCGTGAAATTGGCGCAAAAAATATTCAAGACGCTCTGCTGTACAGCGCTGGGGTTTATTCAGGTTCTTTTGGCTTTGATACACGTGGTGATTCGGCTCAAGTGCGTGGCGTAAGCCCTATCGACTACGTCGACGGTATGAAGTCTCTCTATGGCAACTACAACAACACTCGGCCAAACATCTACACGCTGGAACGAATCGAAGTATTAAAAGGCCCTGCATCAATGCTCTACGGACAGAGTTCTGTTGGCGGCATACGAAACTCTGTCTCCAAACAACCTCAAGAAGAAACAGCCGGTGAACTTTCCCTTCAAGCGGGCAACAATAATCGCAAGCAGGTAGCCGCAGATTTCACTGGCAAGATGGATGATGAAGGGAAATTCTTGTTTCGTGCTATCGGCCTACTACGCGATTCAGACACACAGGTTGATCACGTCGAAGACAACGAGCAATTATTTAACGGATCACTAGCATGGCGCCCTAACGACGATACCACGCTGACTATGATTCTTAATCGCCAAATTCAAGAAGGCCAAGTTTCTGCGCAATTTTTACCGTCTGTCGGAACCCTCGACGCTCATTCGCTCGGCTACATACCTAGCAATCGCTTTGTTGGCGAGCCCGGCTGGGACCGTTACGATCGCGAACAAACAGCGATCACAGCCATTCTTGAGCATCAACTTAATGAACAGTGGAGCATCAATGCCAGAACTCGCTACCTAGACTCCAGCTCTGAAATTCGTGAACATTGGACTTCTGTTACTGGCGTCCCAGACGCATCAGGTAACGCCAACCGCACTGTTTATCAAGTTGACAAAACAACGAATGCTTTTACTTTTGATGCACGTATCAATGGTGATTTAGATATTGGAAGTACACAGCATAAGCTGACAGTCGGTGTTGACCACCAAAACACTAAAACCGACGAAGACAACTATTATCAAGCGGTAGGCGCCTCTACCATTAATGTCTTCAATCCAGTTTATGGAAATATTCCAAGCATCACAGGCACTGATCCTCTAGCTGGAACGAAAACAAAGCAAGTTGGTATCTATATTGGTGACCACATCAGCATTGATGACTGGATCGTCACTACCGCCTTACGCCGTGATAAAGCCCAAACGACCAGCGAGCAAGGTGCTTACGCTTCGACTTACGCAACCACTGGTCACTTAGGATTGATGTACCAGTTCGACTCAGGTATCTCTCCCTACATTAGCTACTCAGAGTCCTTCGATCCTAACACTGGAAGTGATGGCGCAGGCGGCATACTAGCACCCACTGAAGGCGAGCAAGTCGAATTAGGTTTGAAATACCTTTCTGCAGACAAAAACACTGCCGTGACCTTCGCGATTTTCGATATTACCCAGAAAAACCGAGTAACCAATGGCACAACGCCCGGCGGTGTTCAACAAGTTGGAGCCGAAATAGAAGGCTGGGAACTACAAGTTCAACAGGACTGGGATCAGTTCAATCTATTAGTTAACCTAACCAGCTTAGATGCAGTCAACCCAAACAACGGTAGCCCAATGCCTGTACCTTACCTTGCTGAAAAAACGGCCTCCATTTGGGGTAACTATGAGTTTACTAACGGCTGGCGCTCAGGCTTAGGTGTACGCTACCAGAGCGAAAATTACGGCTGGGGTGGATCTCCTGAAGTACCTGGCGTGACACTCTATGATGCGATGGTTGGCTATGCCTACGGAAATTGGGACTTCGCACTCAATGCGCAAAACCTGACTGATGAAGAATA
>JBLXCH010000006.1:25981-33947 GCA_048265065.1 Motiliproteus sp.
TATGATGCGATGGTTGGCTATGCCTACGGAAATTGGGACTTCGCACTCAATGCGCAAAACCTGACTGATGAAGAATACGTTTCATGGTGCCGTTATGCGGGTGCGGACTGCGGCTATGGTGAGCGCCGTTCGATTGTCTTCAATGCAAACTATGCCTTCTAACCCGCGTTCTAGACCGCGTTCTAACCCGCGATCTAAACCCTAACATCAGTTATAGCGTCTAAAACGCAAACATACGATAGACATGCTAGAAACAACACAATAAGAGAAACATTAAACGCAGGTAATACCCCTTCCCGAGCTGGCTTACGCCGGCTCTTTTTTTTGTCGAAAATAAACACGTGGTAAAAAGTTAGCTGGTGTTAATTATTTTGAGCCAACCGCCACATCACGCCACTAGGATCACTGATAATAAACTCACTCATTCCCCATGGCCGCTGCATAATCTCAGATACTGAAGTGGCGTACTTATCCGCCAGACACAATTTAATAACATGCTGATGCCATGCGCTTACGTCTTCTACGAGAAGGTGCATCATCAAATTTTTCGCCAAGTCCGCATCATAAAAATTCTGCAGCAAAAAACTGCAATTGCCGTAATGGAAATACGCCACTTCCCCATCATCCGATGCCTGAGTAAAACCCAATTCAGCATAGAATTGTTTTGAACGTTCAAAGTTTTGAGCAGGAATAAAGACTTTCAGCTCTACCGTCTTAAGGTTCGTCATGGTGACCTCCGTATCTCGACAACCAACGCGCACGAATGCACCTTGGCTTTGCTGATTTACTGATTTACTGATTTTCTGATTTACTGATTTAAGAAAAGTAATACGCATCTCGCACAGAGTTAGTCACAAACAACATCACACCTCTCCTAAGAAACCACCACTTTGGTGCGCCCACAGAGTCGCATAGTGACCGTGTTGTGCCAGTAATTCTTTATGAGTACCTTGCTCAACAATACGACCTTTATCGATAACCACTAGACGATCCATCGCCGCGATTGTTGAAAGCCTGTGCGCAATTGCCAGTACAGTTTTACCCTGCATCAACAACCGCAAGTTCTCCTGTATGGCAGCTTCAACTTCTGAATCTAGTGCTGAGGTAGCTTCATCCAATACGAGAATTGGCGCGTTTTTCAACAATACTCGCGCGATAGCAATTCGCTGCCGTTGACCACCAGACAGTTTAACGCCGCGCTCACCCACAAGGGCGTCATAGCCTCTTCGCCCTTCACCATCGATCATTTGTTCGATAAAACCATCAACATGCGCATGCCGCGCCGCTTCAAGCATCATCGCTTCTGTCGCATCAGGGCTACCGTACAACAGGTTTTCTCGAATAGATCGGTGCAGCAATGATGAATCCTGACTAACCACACCAATTGATGCCCTTAAGCTTTGTAAAGACACCTGAGAAATATCTTCTCCATCAATGAGAATTCGGCCTTCTTTCAAATTATGAAAACGTAAGAGCAAGCCAATCAAGGTTGACTTACCCGCACCGGAACTACCAACAATACCGATTTTTTCGCCGGCATTAACAGACAGTTCGAGATCTTTTAAAACACTCAGGTCCGACTCATAGCTAAAGTTAAGCTTTTCAAAGTGAATCTCGCCCTTGCTAACAACCAAGTGTTTAGACTCACTTTGTTCTGTCACATCATAGGGCTTTGCCAGTGTTTCCATACCGTTTTGAACCGTACCTAAATTACGGAACAAAGCGGCAACTTCCCATAAAATAAACTGCGACAGACTCTTTAATCTGAATGTCAGTGCTATGGCAATAGCAATGGCTCCGGTGGTTACATCACCTTCTTGCCACAAGAAGATAGCCACGGCCGCAGTAAAGAAAATCAATAAAGAGTTCAAACACCAAAGCGCAATATTCAAGCCCGTCACTCGACGCATCAGCGGATACACCGCATCCAAAAAGCGCTGCATGCTTTCTTTAGCGTAATCTGACTCTCGGTCACTGTGTGAAAACAGTTTAATGGTGTGAAAGTTCGTATAGCTGTCGACAATCCGACCCGTCATTTCAGACTGCCTTTCCGCTTGTTTTACTGCAAACTCTTTTAACCGAGGGACCTCTCTAACGATAAGGACAACATAGAGCGTAACCCACACTAACAACGGTACAGAAAGGCGCCAGTCGGCGGCAAAAACTAAGGCTGTCATGCCGGACAAATACACCAGCATGTAGAGCATTAGGTCTAACAGCTTCATTACAGTTTCACGTAATGACTCTGAGGTTTGGGTAAGCTTGGTCGCCAGCCGTCCTGCAAATTCATCTTGATAAAAGGCATGGCTTTGACCCAGCAAATACCGGTGTGCGCTCCAACGAATTGCTGCGCTCATGTTAATAAATAACGATTGATGAAAAAGCATGGAATGCAGCACGACGACCACCGGCAAGCCCACCAACACCACCACGCTCATGACGATCAGTACGCCGGACTGCTGCTCAAAGAAAGTCTCTGGCGACTGCGCACCAAGCCAATCGACCAAATCACCCAAAAAGCTAAACATCCAGACTTCAATGCAGGCAACAAAGAAAGTCACCACCGCAAGCGCAAAGAGTGCTTTTTCAAAACCCTTACAGTAATAACGGAAGAACCCCCACAAATCAGCAGGCGGTTGGGTTACAGGCCGCATGGGGAAAGGGTCGGTTAATCTCTCAAAAAACGTGAACATGAATTGCTCGCAATGTGGATGGTGGATAGTAATGAATCAAGACAAACGGCGGCGAACTAATAGACAGATAAAATACGTGCCGCCAACTACCGAGGCCAACAGCCCCGCAGGAATTTGCATTGGATAAATAATTGTTCGGCCGACCCAGTCCGCCGAGACCATAAGCAAGCCACCAGCCAACGCAGCGACCAATAACTGTAAGATGGCCTTGCGCGCCCCCAGCAAACTTGCAATATGGGGGGCCAATAAGCCAACAAACGCAATAGGTCCAATAATTGATGTAACTACTGCGCACAGCATAGCCGCTACTAATAACAAACCCATCCGTGCGCGGCTCAGATTCAAACCTCGCCCCACGGCAAAACCATCATCAATGGATATCAGCGTTAACGCTCTAGCTGAAGCAAAACCGACGATCAGCCCCAGGCTACAGCCAACTAACAAAAGCAGGGAATTCTGTTCAGAAACGTTGTAAGTGGAGCCTGATAACCAGCCAATCACTGCCGTCGTATCTTGTCCGCCTCTCGCCAATATAAATTGCACCACAGCATCAAGTAAGGCCGCTAACGCGATACCCGTTAATGCTAAGATTCCCGGAGAATAGTTATGCTTTCTACCTAGCCACATGAGCACAAATAAAATCACTGCTGAGCCGGCAAAAGCGACTAGCGGTCCAGCTTCTTGAATTGAGCCACCGACCAACATTACGGTAAACAGCAGCGCTAGCGTCGCACCCGCAGAGAGACCCAATAAATCAGGGCTTGCTAAAGGGTTACGGATCAGTCGTTGCATGATCACCCCCGCCACAGCTAAACCGACTCCTGCCGCAAGCGCAGCGACAACACGCGGCCAACGTAATGACAGCACCAAGGAGTCAGGCCAAGCAAACTGCCAACCGGTGATACCTGGAGAAGCCATAATCGAGCTTAGTGCAAAAACAATGAGCATTAAGCCCATCACCCAAGGTGTTAATGGATGCAGCATTAAACGCCCACCCGGCAACTGGCGATTACTTTGTTCAAGCCCCCGTAGCTTGCTCCTCGCCAGCCAAATTAACGCTGGCGCACCTATTAATGCCGCAGCGGCTCCACTAGGTACAATATCTCTCGACCACTGACTAAACTGCAGCGCAATCATATCCGTCGCTAGCAGTAATAAGGCGCCTAGCAGCAAACAAAACACCAACTCATCCCGTGCGGTTCTACTCCCCATCATTCTGGCCATGTTCGGTGTCAGTAAGCCAATAAAACCAATTAGGCCGACAGCGGTAATCACCACCGAGGTCAGCCATAACGAAGCGACAAAAAGGGCCAGCATTACCGGCACTAGGCTAATACCACGACCTTGCGCTGCTGAGTCACCCAAACGCATTAAGGTTAATGGACGAGCAGCCAAAACCACGACCACGGGCACCAACCACAAGCGCGGCAATAACCACTCCACCCACTGCCAATCGGTTTGAGCAAGATCCCCTGCTCCCCAAATAAACATATTTTGCGCATACTGATCATTGAGCAGAATAAGGGCCGACGAAATAGCCCCCAATAATAAATTAACAGCCATACCCGCAAGAATGATTGGCAACCCGCGCAAGCCATGTCGACCGGCAATAGCCATCACTAAAAGCACGGCCAGGAGGGAACCAGTAACGGCAGCCCAAGGTCCCATCGTGGCAACCAACGGAGGTGCAAAAATAGTGAGTAACAACACTCCTAACCACGCACCCGATGCTGCGCCTAGCGTCATGGGTGAAACGAGCGGGTTTTGCAAAAGCTGCTGCAAAATACTCCCAGCCAGACCCATTACTGCACCCACCATGATGGCCAGCAACACCCTCGGCAGAGAGGAATAAACAAACTGAAACTCAGCAAAAGATTGAGGCACCTGACCTGTGATCAGCCCCCATTGCTGAGTAACGCTCAAATCATGACCTATTTGAAGGTGTACAAAAGCAACGACCCATAGCCCTACTGTGGCGAGAATATATTTCACGTTTTAGGGTTCTAATGCCAGTAACGCGTCTGTAATAGCAACCGCTAGATATTCGATCGACAAGGCACCACCGTATGTCCAGCTAGACGCAACAGCACCTACACGTCCATTTTTCACAAACGGCATCTGCTGCCATAAAGGCATAGCAAACAATTGTTTTTCATAAGGAAAGGGCTTGATATAAAGCACCGCGCCATCTTCGATACTGGCGAGATCAACAATCGCTTTTTGAGTTTGCCCCCATGTTGATGGTGAGACGTCAAATGCAGGTGCTACACCTAAACCATCCAGCGCGGCCTCAACCATCGAGTTCTGGCCATAAATTCTGACATGGGCAGCATCTACGAAACGCACCAACGACGTTTTCGGGATATCGTGACCGAAATGTTCAAGTAGACGCTCACGCTGCTTCGCAATCTGATCATCTCGTCGTTGCAGTCTTTCCTTTGCGAACTGCTCTTTACCGACGGCTTTACCCAACTGCACAAATGAGCGATCCACCACCTCAGCATTTTTATGGTCGGCTCGGTAATTATCAAAATACAGTACGGGTGCAATACGAGCTAACCGGTCCAATAGGTTCTTTTGACGTGAACCAATAACTATCAGGTCTGGTTGTAATGCGATAACGCTTTCAATACTCGGCTCAAGACGACGACCCACTTCTGAGCTGCCCTCTGGTAATGCGGGCTTTGCGACCCATGTTTTATAGCCCTCGATATCAGCGATACCGATCGGCGTCACACCCAGCTCCACCAGCTCTTCGGTCGCACCCCAATTAAGAGCAACAACTCGCTTGGCTGGTACCGCAAACTCGTGACTACCTAAACTATCAACCACTTCAAATGACATGACTTGAAAACTGCAGATCAAGCTAACAAACAACGCAGTAAAACGTCTTACAACCGATTTCATTTCAATCACTCTTGGACCAATGGGCAAACAAGGTTAACTAACGCCTTTAAGGCTTAGGCAACCACGACAATAGGTGTGTTTTCTTCAGGGTGAGGGCACAAACGAATATCAATTTCGTACAATTCAGATAGCCGTTTTTCGCATAACAGCGCAGCAGAATCACCATTAAAAGCCACTTGCCCCTGTTTAAGTGCCAGCACATGGTCAGCATAGCGGGCGGCCAGATTGATATCGTGGAGAATGACCACCACACCACGACCGGTTTCTTTGTTAAGCTTTTTTAACAGCTGCATTAATTCGTATTGATGCGATAAATCAAGCGCTGAAGTTGGCTCATCCAGCAGCAGTAATGGCGACTGTTGAGCGAGCAACATGGCTATCCATACTCGCTGACGTTCACCGCCAGATAACTTTTCTGTCATACTTTGCGCATACTGCAAGACGTCTGTCTGTGCCATCGCCGTTTCTACGAGTTGATGATCAATTTCAGTCCAGCGCCCTAACAAGCCACGCCACGGATAACGACCTTGTAATACCAACTCACGGACACTTAAGCCTGCAATTCAGTCCAGCGCCCTAACAAGCCACGCCACGGATAACGACCTTGTAATACCAACTCACGGACACTTAAGCCTGCAATCTCAGGTAACCGCTGAGGTAAGAAGGCAATTTGCTGCGCTAGCTCACGCTGAGATAACTGCTGTAAAGAGCGGCCATCAAGGTGCAGGGAGCCTTGATCAGGATTCAGCTGGCGAGCCAGCAGGCTCATCAATGTCGATTTTCCAGAACCATTGTGACCCAAAATAACCGTCACTTTGTCAGTGGCAATGGCGAGCTCGTCAATCGCCAAAATATCTCGCCCCTGCCGATGAATCCGAATATCAGTTAACTGCAGCATGCTCACTCCAATCATCTTTAAGGCGCTGAATTCGTTCTGACATTTTTTGTCGTGGACAGGTGACGCAAAGGTCACCGTCACACCGTCGATAATGTAAACAGCAGCCCTTTCGGTTAAGTGCCACTTGCTCACTACCGTCGGGCAAAGCAAAAGCCATCACCGCTGAAGCATTTGATAAACCAGTAGCAGCCAACCATTGACGACAAAGGTCATCAAAAGTGGTTGTATCGGTTTTAAAGAAGTAAGGGCGCATAAGAATCAAAGTGGAGAGGATCCGATCCGCAAGCAATCGATCTGCACGAATCGATTTTAATACGCTAATAGCCATGAGTTCGGCTTTTAACGAATCACAATATTGCTTAAGCTGCGCACCCACAGCTTGTATCATCGTGGCATTAACATGATGGTCGGCAACATGATGGTTAGCGTCGCCAACAACCTCAGCAAAGACGTCACTTTCCAGAGTGTAGCCGGCCACCATCGCAGGCTGCACATGCTGACCTAGCGATGATAAAGACAACACTTTACCGAACCCATAAGCGCTAGCCAGAGATAACATCACCGGTTGCCACGTCAGTAGCCCCCATGTTCTTACCGCGCCATAACTTGGCCCTGCTTCAGGATATTGCTCCAATAACGGCGTTAAGACCCGCTGTATATTCGCCGTATTGTCATTTGCTAAGACAATCTCATCATCAGAAACGCTGCCCACACGGCCAACCAGGCCTGGCACATAGCTTTGGACTGTAGCGATAAAATTGAGCAATTCATGGGAGCCAGAGTCAGGCATCAACAGCAACTTACTAGATTTAAAAAGTGACAATATTGCTGATGAGTCTACTCGATTCAAGAGTTAATAACAATCGTTATCATTGTCATTTAGTTTTTAATAACATTCTTTCAATCCGCTTATTCAGCACCTCTATAAAGATCAACAAGACCAATTAAGCATGATGTCGTCAGCACCCGAAAAGCCACTCAGATGCCGGTCAATCGTGTCGACGATCGCTGCCAAATCAGCCTTATTATTTGCTGCACAATGAAATCCTAGCGCCTCACCGCTGGCCTTCATCACACAAACCCCTTCAGCAAACTGCACAAAGCCCAAGTCCTCATCCCAAAGCGCATCTACTTTTCGACTGAAATGCTTACACAGTAATCGTACTAAGCGTGTTGGATTTGACGTAACACAGCTAGCTTTCGTTACTAATAAGTAACGGGGCAATGCCGCGTTAGTGGTAGATTCCAATGTTTCCTTTTTGTTAATTTCCACAGGTTTTGCTCTTCATTTTCACAGACACGTGATTTGGTTCTTCAGTAAAACAATTTAGCTTATACATCTTCGCTTATACATCTTCGCTTACAACGATCGTTATAAAAGCAGTGACAAAAACAGAGACAACAACCATTGCAAGCAATGTTACACAAGCTCGGTTATAAACTCGGTTCAGCACGCGCTATCAGCTAA
>JBLXCH010000006.1:34047-72724 GCA_048265065.1 Motiliproteus sp.
AACAGAGACAACAACCATTGCAAGCAATGTTACACAAGCTCGGTTATAAACTCGGTTCAGCACGCGCTATCAGCTAATACAATAGGGTTTCCTTTTGAGCACATTTCTACTCGCCCCTCTACTCGATACGCTTGGCGCAGGCATTCAGGGGTTAGTATTTCACTGGGGGCCCCCATACCGATAACGCCAGCCTGACCTAACACCAACACTTGGTCGCAAAATCGCAACGCAAGATTTAGATCATGGCTAGCAACAAAAGCGATAACTCGGCGACTCTTTGCTTCCTCTTTCACCGCCTCCAGAACATTCAATTGCCAATGAAGATCCAAAGCACTGGTCGGTTCATCCAGCAACAATAACGAAGGCTTGCGAACTAACACCTGAGCCAAACCTACCATTTGCCGCTGCCCACCAGACATTTCCTGCATTTTTTGAAGCGCTAAATGCGAGATCCCCAACCGATGGAATACAGAATCAACTCGTGCTTCGACTTCATTTTTATTGGCACCGCCCATCACAATTCGACAGGCACTGTAGATCAACTCATAAGCCACCAAACTGGTTGGTTGTGGCAAAGTCTGCGGTAAATACCCAATAAGCTTCATACGTTGCTGCTGTGACAACCTCAGCAACGACTGATCAGCAAAAGACAACTGACCTGAAGTTGTTAACTGCCCTGCTAATGCTTTAAGGAATGTTGATTTACCCACCGCATTTGGCCCAACCAAGGCTACCAAGGCGCCTTCAGGAATTTCGGACAACGACATGCCTTGAATGATTTTTTTGCGCCCATAGCTCACACTAAGGTCATTAATTCGCAAACCCATTAGCGCATCTCTCGTCCACGACTAAATATCAAACTAATAAACAACGGAATACCAACCAGCGCAGTAACGATTCCCACAGGTAAAATAACGCCCGGAAGAATAGCTTTACTGGCAATGGAAGCCAGAGACAACAACAACGCCCCTGCGATAGCGCTTCCGGGAATAAAGAAACGGTGGTCTTCGCCTAGCAACATCCGCGTGATATGCGGACCGACTAAGCCGATAAAGCCGATCTCACCCACAAATGACAGCGCCACAGCCGTTAGCAAACTGACTCTGAGCAACACCATTAAACGTAGGCGCTCAATATTAATTCCTAAGCTTCGTGCTTGCTCTTCCCCGCTACGCAACGCAGTTAACGCGCCTATTTGGGTACAACTCCAAAGAAAGCAGCCAACAAGAACAACACCAACAATCGTGACCTTATCCATGGAGGCTCGAGCGAGACTACCCATCGTCCAGAACACGATTTGCTGTAATGCTTCGGCGTTAGCCACAAACTGGAGTAAACCAACAATGGCATTAAGGCCAAACATCAGCGCAATACCAAACAGCAGCACGGTCTGAATACTGGCGCCCATTGAGCGCGAAAGCAGCAAGATAAGCAGCGAAGCTAAACTGGCGAAAATAAAAGCAGAAAACGGCAACAAATAATTATAACTAAGCCCCAACCAACTAAAATCAACAACAATCACTAAGGATGCGCCCAATGTCGCTGCTGAACCAATACCCAGAGTGAACGGGCTTGCTAACGGGTTGTTTAATGCCGTTTGCATTTCTGCACCAGCCAGCCCTAAGCAAGCGCCAACAACAATGGCCATCAAGGCATAAGGCAGCCTTACTTCATGAATGATGACTTGTTGTGTGGCCGTTAGCGCGCTGCTATCAACCAAACCTTGAAAGACCTGCCATAGCGTCATATTCGACGGACCGTTAGCAAGATCAAATAACAAACAACACCCTGCCATTAAGGCCAGACTGATAAGCAACACAATCCGCTTCGCGACAAACCGTCCGTACTGTTTCGATAAACTAATGGTTTCTGAACTAGTTTGTTGCCTGCTCGGTACTGTTCGTTCTGGTGACGAGTGATCGACAGAGTCCACGCTCATTCTGCGTCGCCCTCAGCGTTTAATTTGATCCAATAGGTCCCGTCCAAAGGCACGGCTTGGAATTCAGCAAACAAATCCTCTAACGTTTTTCTTGGGTCTAAATCGGCAAACAGCTCAGGATAAAACCATTTCGCAAAAACCTGCACCGCGACAACATTTAAAGGCGAGTTATAAAAATGATGCCAAATAGCATAAGCGCGTTGATTTTGTACCGCCTCAAGATGTGTAACCCCCGTTTGGTGAATCGCATAAACCAAAGATCGCTGAGCTTTCTCTTCATCGACACCGGCACCCAGAATAATATAAGGCGGTGTATCACTATCACCGGTTTGCATATTTTTAGAACCAACACCCGTAGCAATGTAAAGATCAGGCTGACGATCCAACAAAAACTCTAGATTAATAATACCCGCTGCTCCTGGCAGCAGATCCAGAGCGACATTTTCACCCCCAGCCTTTTCTACAAATGAAGCCATCATGCCCCTGACCATGGTTTCACAACACAGGTCTTGCACCCCTACTCGGCTATGTAAAAACACCTGTGGCGACTTACCAATATTCACGACTTTTGCTAGACGCTGAGTGACGACCGTCAATTGCTGCTGGTAAAAATCCAGAAACGCTTGGGATTGGGCTTCCCTGCCCAAAACCTTCCCTAACAACGCAATGCTCTTTGGCGTATTCACCAAAGGGGCATTTCTAAAATCGACGAACACGACGCGAATTCCTGCCTGCTCTAGCTGCGAGACCAAGCGCTCTTGCCGTGCATTAGGGCCGTGGCCACTAACCCCGAAAATGGCTAAGTCAGCATTAAGGGTTAATGCTTGTTCCACACTGAAGCTATCTCCGGATGTATGGCCCACGGTATTAATGTCCTCAATACGAGGAAAACGCTGCAGATACTGATGATAAGTCCCAAAGTCGATACCTTTGAGATCAGAAAGCATGCCTACGATACGCTTGAGCGGATCTTCTTTATCAAGTATTGATAGCGCCGCTAAATAACGACTCTCACCTAAAATAATCCGTTGCGGAATCTTATCGATGGTTATTGTTCGACCCGCTAAATCTGTGACTTCATAAGGGGCTACGGACACGTCAACATCGTCCATCACCGCTGCCTGACACCCCATAGCTGCGACACACAGCAACCAACCAGCCAGCACCAACCTTGCTTGCAATTTCATTAGTAACTCTCGAACAGAAAGACAAAACCTCTACGCACCCAAGGCACGCAGAGGCTCATCTACTTGAAGGAACTGATTAGAATTTAAGCGCCAAACTTAATCGAATGTCGCGGCCTTCTTCGGCATAGCCTGAAACCATTTCGTAGCCTGCGATATGCGTCAAATCTTCCGGCGAGGCATGGCTAATAAATTGTTTATCGAAGAGGTTATTGATACTGAAAGTCACGGTTAGCTGGTCATCACTAAGCGGCAACCAACGAGCATAAACATCATGCACGGCATAACCTGATTTTTTGTAATCTAAATCGGCGGTTCCGTAGTTCACATCATCGACAAAGATGTCACCGCTAAACCCTTTAACAAATTCAGCAGACCAACCTAAGGCCAAATTATTGGTGGCTTGATAATCCATACTCAACGCAAGCGTATCGCCAATAGAGGTAGCAGATGATCCATAGACATAACGTGAGGCATCTTCACCGTTAACTTCAGTATCAGCAATATTCAAACTAGCCGCGACGGTGAGGTCATCCCAGTCTTTTTCCACATGGAAGAACAAGCCGAGAGTTTCAATATCTTCGTCGAAGTTTTCAAAAGAAGACGCCCAAGGGCTACCGTTTTCACCAAGGATTGCATCACTAACAACAGAACGATAAATACCAACACCGACAGCATAATCGTCACCATCAAAATTCAGACCTAACTCTAAATTCTTGGCGCGTTCACCCTTGAGATCAGGGTCATTGTTTAAACCCGATGTGCTTAATTTCAACGAGTCTCGAACTTCCGGCCCTCTAAAGGCATCAGCATAACCGGCACTCACACTAATACCCGGCTTGATTTCGTAGTTGGCACTAATGTTTGGAGAGAAACCACCGTCTGACAGTTTCTGATCATTTAGATCAATGACCTCATAATGGTCATAACGAAGACCAGTAGAAATAGTTAACTTTTCATTAACTGAAATAACATCCTGAACATAAAGGCCTTTTACATCACCTTCTTCTTTTTGATAATCACTAGGGTCGTAAGGAATCGCCGCATAAATGCTTTCATCATTACGATAATTCACACCGTACGTCAGCTCATTATTGCCAATATGGCTTTTGTTTTGCACTGTGAAGCCATGTGTATCTACTGTGCCTCCAAAGGTTCCTCCCCATTCGCGATGCTGGTGATTTTCCGTTTGGTAAGCATTCACAGAGAGGTCAACAAACTCATTATTGAAAGGACTATACTCGTAATTAAAAATAGTCGTTTTTCGCTCAGATGTCGTTGCTGCAACAGGGTTTTTAACACCAGGAATCCACTCAGGTCGATATAGAATATCGCCTTCTTCCTTCAATTTTTCATAGCTCAGACTAAGTTTTTGTTCATCCGTAATATTTGCGACGAGCTTTAAAAATCCTAAATTTTTGTCAGACTCAGTACCATCCAGTTCATTACCATTGCCGTCTTCTAAATCATCATATTCATAACCGGAGAGACTCGCCATCCCGCTAAAAATGCCTTTGCTATCTTGACCATAAACCGTGGCTGTATTCTTCCAACCATTACCCACTGACATATACGTTGTTTTCAGCAAGGCTCCGGCATTTTCACCCGGCTCCAGTAAATCTTCTGGATCTTTAGTTACAAAGCGAATAGAACCACCAAGGGCACCAGGGCCTGCTGCCGCACTGCCGGCTCCCGCCTCAACTTCGATTTGTTTTAATAAATCAGGATCAATAGCAACGCGGCCAGCATGATGGAATGTTGAACCAGCTTGCTCAGCCCCATCGATACTGATGTGGAGCGAGTCTTCGCCAACGTTACGAAGATAAATCTTTTGCCCCAAACCGCCAGCACCACCGGCAGAAATACTAGGGTCTCGACGGAACATATCCGTCATATCCGTGGCATTGTAACTTTCCAATTGCTCAGACGTGATCAAACTATCTAAGCCACTTGTCGCCTGACCGACAACAACAATAGCTGTGGTTTTGACAACTTCTTTTTCATTTCCTTCTGACTCGGCTTTCACCTCTGCTTGAGCAACCATACTGCCCATAGCTGCAGTTATTGCTGCCACCAAAGTGGTCGTTTTAAAGCCTGAATATTGAGGGGAGAACTGCTTCATACCGCGCACCAATGATAATGATTTACATTAGCTATCAATTATCATCATCTATTGAAATAAGTGTAGTGGTTTTACAATTGTTACTTTTGTTACGAATACGCCAAGGTAGTGCGAGGCAGGTCTATTAAGATGCGCAACCCAGAAATGTGTTTTTCTTCAATCGCCGCTGATTCAGTGCTTTTTTGTTGATTGATATAGGTGTTCGTTTGTATGCAATAGCAGTAGTTTTCAGCACGAATTTTTCCGCCAATAGCGGCTACCTGACGTTGCGCTAAGGCCAACCCCAGACCAAAACCGCCTCGTTTGGTTAAGGGTGTTTCTTGATCAGATTCGGCAACGTCTGCAGCACTGCGTTGATGAGTTCTGGACTCGTTAAGCTGAAAGAAAGGCTTAAATATATTACCTAGCATGGCTTCAGGAACACCTTCACCTTGATCCCTGATTTCGAGCCGATAACCTTCCGCACTATCAACCAGACTCACTTTGAGATCGGCCTTATCAGGCGTGTGTTTTAGACCATTGCGGATAACATTTTCCAGCGCCTGCCCCAAAGCCCGTTGGCTGCTTTTTTCAATCGGCGCCTCTATTGGCAACTCCGTCACCAAACACCGGTTAGGGTATTCAAAACGAGCATCTTCACAGATAACTTGCACAAGCTCGACAAGGTCGAAGTCGTCTGTATTTAAGGTGGGTGTTTCAGTATTCAACCACGCCAGCGTGAGCGCATCTTCGACTAACTCACGCATGTTTACTGACTCTTGTCGTAAACGTGCCAACGCTTGTTGTTTTGGTAACCCCTGCTCGATCCCATCAACTGCCATATCCATCCGCGCCAACGGCGTGCGTAATTCATGGGATAGATCACCTAACAATTGGCGCTGGGTGATAATCAAACTACCTGTACGCTCTGCCATCTGATCAAACGTCTCAGCCAATGCGGTTAATTCATCCTCTCGATTCCCTAAACATTCCCGCACGCGGACATCTAATTTACCTTGGCTAAATTGGCGAGTCGCTTTTTCTAAACTTTTAAGCGGCGTCATTATGTGGCGATAAAGGATCAATGCTAACCCGCACAATAGCGCAAAGGGTAAGCCAATCTGCAATAAATGGTAGGTATACGGGAGCATTCCTCCTGGGCGCATACGGGGTGGGAGTTGGATCAAAAAGTGGGTGCGTTCATCCACAATGGGGACTTCCATTATTGGGTTTTCTTTAAAATAAAGATGGATTTTCCACTTAACGCTGCGGCCTAGCGCGTAGCCACGAATAAACTCTTTCGAGAGGTAACTGTCAGCAACAGGAGTAACCTCAGATAGCACAACTGCGGCCCACGTATTTTCTCGTTCTTGAATGTCCTTCAGATAAGCAGACAGCGCTGCATTATCACCGCTTAAGTAAATACGCTCAGCCTCAGCGGCATAATCGACCATTTGCTGTTGATACCGCTCTTCGATAAAGCTCATCTGCAATTCTGCTTGATTCGTTAATATGTCCACGACCCAAAACAGAACCACAGTACCACCCGCAATAATCCAGCATAATCGCCAAAATAAATTGTTCTTCATTGGAAGCGGTAGCCTTTTCCGTGCACTGTAACTAACCGCTCTGCTGGCATCCCCGCCTCAACCAGCTTTTTCCTCACTCGGCTTAGGTGCATATCTAAACTACGGTCATATCGGCTAAATACACGTTCTAATACCACTTGATACAAATATGGTTTAGTCAGAGTTTCACCCAAACTATCTAACAACACCCACAGTAAACGAAACTGGATTGGTGTCAGCACGATCGGCTGCCCTTCATAGAGCACCTCTTGCTCTCGACGCTTCAGCAGCAAGTCATCGACCCTTAGCTCGTTATGCCCAATGATCTTTTCGATAGAGCCTCGCGTGCGCCGTAGCAACGCTTCAATGCGTAGCAACAACTCAGTGAAGTTAAACGGCTTAGGTAAATAGTCATCAGCTCCTTTACTAAAACCTTCAATACGTTCTTGTTCAGCACCACAGGCAGTCAGCATCATCACTGGTGTTTGACGAATCCGGCGCAACTGGTTCAACAAGGCAAAGCCTCCCAAGCTGGGCAATAAGACATCTAACAGAATAAGATCAAAGCGGTCATTCAAGGCAACATTGAGCCCTTGCTGGCCATCATGGCACTGATCAGTCTGAAAGCCCTGGCTACGCAATAACTCAGCCAGCTGTTCATTTAGCGTCACATCATCTTCGACAATCAAAATTCGCGGTGCTTGAATGCTCACACTATTTGCCATTTAAAATTGAAAATTTAACTAGGGATAGCCAAAGCAATTCGGCTCATTATTTGCTAATGATAACTATTATTATTAGCAAACTCAAAATTATGCGCTCATCGACAATGCATAACGTATAGCCATAGCGATTTTTAATCGGGTTTGGTAATCTGCATCGCTGTTTACGCTAGGTTTTAGCGTTTTTTAGCTCGCTAGAATCCACCCCTTTCACTCACTGACCGGAACACTAATACAGTCTTAAGTGGCTCTTTTAGTGACAGATTACACATGGCACCCAAGGCAACATCCAGCAAAGATAAGAAATCACAACACACACCTATGATGCAGCAGTACTTTAAGATTAAAGCTGAGCATCAAAGTGAGCTGGTTTTTTATCGGATGGGGGATTTCTATGAACTGTTTTTTGATGACGCCAAAGAAGCCGCAACATTACTGGATATTTCATTAACTAGCCGTGGTCATTCTGGCGGTTCACCCATTCCAATGGCAGGCATCCCCTACCATTCTGCTGATGGTTATATTGCCAAAATAGTACGTGCCGGCCGCTCTGTAGCGATTTGCGAACAAGTGGGCGACCCCGCAACAAGCAAGGGTCCAGTAGAACGAAAGGTGATGCGTATCGTAACGCCGGGCACAATCACCGATGAAGCCTTACTTGATGAACGTCGTGATAACCTTTTAGTGGCCGTATCACGTATGCAAGAGCTCTTTGGAATCGCCACATTAGATATTAGTGGTGGGCGATTTTATGTTAGTGAAGTCAAAGGAATAGAGTCGCTGCAAGCCGAGCTTGCCCGTTTGCAACCATCAGAACTGCTCTATAACGAAAGCGATGATTTAGGTAATGAGCTCGCAAAATACACAGGTTCAAGGGCGGTTCCGCCCTGGCATTTTGAGTTTGATACTGCAGAACGATTGCTCTGCCAGCAGTTTCAAACCCGTGATTTGCAAGGTTTCGGCTGCTCTCATTTACACATTGCCATTTGCGCTGCTGGCTGCTTACTACAATATGCGAAAGACACGCAACGCACAGACTTACCCCACATTAGTCGTTTGCAGGTAGAGCTGGGCCAAGAGTCGGTCATCCTTGACGCTGCTACCCGTAAAAATCTGGAAATCGACATAAACCTAAGTGGCGGTAATGACAACACGTTGATGTCGGTGATTGATCGAACAGCGACACCGATGGGGAGCCGTTTATTGCGTCGTTGGCTGCATCGGCCATTACGTGATATCGAGAGAATTCAGCACCGACAACTGATGATCCAAACGATCCTCGATGGTCATCATCAAGACAATCTCTATCCATTATTAAAAAAAATTGGAGATGTTGAACGCATCCTCGCTCGCATTGCCCTGCGCTCTGCCAGACCACGAGATTTAGAGCGTCTAGGTAACGCTTTGTCGGCATTACCGGAGCTACAACAGATCATTAGCGATAGCGATGCTGCTCCCTTAAGCCATTTAAGCACTCAAATTAGCGAATTCCCGACGCTCAGCGAACTGTTAAAAAAAGCGGTTATTGATAACCCTCCGGTTGTTATCAGAGATGGTGGCGTTATTGCTGATGGATATGATGCTGAACTGGATGAGCTCAGAGCGCTTAGTGAGAATGCCGGTGACTACCTCATCAAATTAGAGCAGCAGGAGCGCGAAAAGACTGGGATAAGTACACTTAAAGTCGGTTACAACCGAGTGCACGGTTACTTTATCGAGATCAGCCGCGCCCAATCTGATCAGGCACCCGTCGAATATATTCGCCGCCAAACGCTTAAGAATGCAGAACGGTTTATCACGCCTGAGCTAAAAACTTTTGAAGACAAAGCACTAAGCGCTCGTAGTCGAGCACTAGCCCGTGAAAAAGCCTTGTATGAAGAGCTGATAGAAAAGGTGGCTGAGTCGCTAGTCCCACTACAAATTTCTTCTAACGCTTTAGCTGAGCTTGATGTTCTGGTGAACCTTGCTGAGCGAGCATTACAGCTCAATTATTGTCAGCCAGTGATTGACACCCATCCAGGTTTCAACATCACCGCTGGGCGCCATTCTGTCGTCGAAGAAGTGAGCGAAAAGCCATTCGTTGCCAACAACCTAGTATTACACCCAGAAAGGCGCATGCTGATTATCACTGGCCCCAACATGGGGGGTAAGTCGACCTACATGCGTCAAACGGCACTGATTGTATTACTGGCTCATATCGGTAGTTATGTGCCTGCCGATAACGCAGTCATTGGTCTTGTTGATCGCATTTTCACCCGCATGGGTTCATCAGATGACCTTGCGGGTGGACGTTCGACCTTCATGGTGGAGATGACGGAAACCGCTAATATTTTACATAACGCCACAGAACGAAGTTTAGTGTTGATGGATGAGGTAGGCCGCGGCACCAGTACTTTTGACGGCCTATCCTTAGCCCTTGCCTGCGCTCAACACCTTGCTAATCATGTTAAAGCTTTTACCTTATTTGCCACCCATTACTTTGAGCTGACTCATTTAGCCGAGCAACTTCCGGAGGCAGCGAATATCCATTTAACTGCCACAGAACATCAAGATCAGATTATCTTCTTGCATGATGTCCATGAAGGTCCTGCAAGCCAAAGTTACGGGCTACAAGTCGCACAATTAGCAGGCGTCCCTACAGCCGTTATCAATCAAGCAAAAGAAACACTTTTTCAACTCGAAAGCGACAATAGCCAGCTATCATCATCAGCGTCATTGAATCTCCAACAACCGCTGCAAAACGATCTGTTTTCTATCTCTGTCAACAGCCCCATTGACGATCTCTTAGATGACATCGACCCTGATAACCTGTCGCCTCGTGAAGCACTTGAAGCACTTTACCGTCTTAAAGCGCTGCAAAAATAACTGCTGTTTAGAGCAATAAAAAAGGGAGCCAAGGCTCCCTTTTTTTCCAACATGACTTAAGGTGCTCACTCTAGAATGTCTACACCTGATAAGCCATTGTTCTCAACAATCTCACGTAGTCGACGTAACGCCTCTACTTGAATCTGTCTTACTCGTTCGCGGGTTAAGCCTATTTCTTTACCGACTTCCTCAAGCGTTGACATTTCATAGCCGCGTAGGCCGAAACGACGAGATAATACCTCGCTATGTTTTTCCGGTAATGAGTCCATCCACTCATCTAAGCGACCAATCAAATTGGTATTCTGCAACCAACTTTCTGGATCAGCAGCTTCTGTATCCGGGATCGTTTCAATGAGGGATTTTTCACTGTCAGAACCCATTGGAACATCAACTGAGCTAACTCGCTCATTTAAGCCCATCATACGTTTTACATTATCTACCGGCTTATCCAGCATTTCTGCTATTTCTTCACAGGTAGGCTCATGATCTAGCTTTTGCGCGAGTTGACGCGCTGCTCTCAAGTAGACATTAAGCTCTTTTACCACATGAATAGGTAAACGAATTGTTCGTGTCTGGTTCATTAGAGCACGTTCAATTGTTTGGCGAATCCACCATGTAGCATAAGTTGAAAAACGGAAGCCGCGCTCGGGGTCAAACTTTTCCACCGCGCGGATAAGACCCAGATTACCTTCTTCGATGAGATCTAAAAGCGTCAGGCCTCTGTTGATGTAACGACGTGATATTTTAACGACAAGACGAAGGTTGCTTTCAATCATTCGCTTGCGAGCTGCTTCGTCGCCTTTTAGTGATAGACGTGAGAAATAGACTTCTTCTTCGGCCGATAACAACGGCGAAAAGCCTATCTCGTTAAGATAAAGCTGCGTGGCATCAAGATGCTTTGCTTGCACAAGGTCTTCATGAACCTCACTGCGTGCTTTTTCTACTATGCTTTCATCGACGGCACTATCCACCAATGCACCATCATTAACGTCAGCGTCAAATTTCAGTACTTTTCCCATCCTGTACCTCCTGCCCATCGATTCCATTTCCGGGAGTATTTATTATTTTTATCTTTTTTAAGGCAAATATTTTAACGGATTAACCGGTTTTCCATCTTTGCGGATTTCAAAGTGCAGCATTGGCCTCGTTGCCCCACTGTCTCCTACTTCAGCAATTTTGGCCCCTCGTTTAATACGATCCTTCTCTTCAACGAGCAACTTACTGTTATGCGCATATGCACTTAAAAATTGATTATTATGTTTTATGATTACCAGATTACCATAGCCTAATAACCCACTGCCTGCATAGACCACTTCACCAGCTGCTGCCGCTTTTACAGCTTTTCCTTTTTCCGCGGCAATATTAATGCCCTTATTCAGCGTACCTTTCTCACTAAACCTTTGAATGATTTTTCCTTGTAGGGGCCAAGCCCATGCGACTTTAGTCGATACGGAAGCCACCTTCGCTGGTTCAGATTTCTTTTTTACGCTGTTTCTTTTCTCTTGGATTGGCTTATTAGATGATATTTTTTCACTTTTCTTCGGAGCCGCTGTTGCCGAAAGGTTTATCAATTGACCCGGGTATATTTTATAGTTTGAATCAATGCCGTTAGCTCTCGCTAAAGTTTGAAAATCTTTGCCATAACGAAATGCAATGGCATATAACGTATCACCTTTTTCAACGCGATAAATATTCTGCCCTGCGAGCGATTTATGCGTAGCAGTATAGATGTGCGGTTTTTTTGAAGCAGAGACAGTTCGGTCACTAACAGGGGCATAGCTACCGCCCCCACAAGCAGATAACAACGCAGTAAATAACAGGATCACAACGGCCCGGAAAGCGGATGTTTTCCATGTTAAGCGAGAGGCTGCTGTTGTATCCATTACTGCTAACAAGCAAAGGTTTCCTAGGTTTTTGTCATCATCCGTTCAATACCCAACACCAGCAATGCGCCGATTGCGGCGAGCAATACAGCTTGCCATATCATTGGGTCAAAGCCCGATAAATGTTGGTAGCTCATTGGTAAGATGTTGTCTTGCATCACAGGTACTTGCTCCCCATGACTATTAATACGGTATGAAACCGTATATTTCCATGGCCACACTTTATTTAGCGAACCCAACATAAACCCTGTTAATACAACGATCGTAAGATCATGGGCTCTTTTGAACATCCAAGACAATAGATGAGAAAACGATAGCAAACCAACAACACAACCGCCAAGAAAAGAGCCAATTAGCAGGAAGTCTAGCGTTTTAATGGCGTTTAAAACTGGGGCATACATCCCCATGAGTAATAACAAAAAACTGCCCGAAATACCCGGTAAAATCATTGCGCAAATAGCAATACTTCCTGCCATAAAGACAGTCAACGGCGTCACCAAAGCTTCGGCCGGAGCAATAATTGTTAGGGTATAAGACACCGCAATACCGATGCCTAACGCCATAAGGTAATTGATATTCCACTGCCCTATTTGCTTTAGCATCCACACCGCAGAGCTAAGAATAAGACCAAAGAAAAAACTCCAGATGAGAACAGGATGAACCTCTAATAAGTAGATAATAGCTCGTGACAAAACAGCAATACTGGTGAGTATCCCGGCTAATAAAACAAGCAAAAATGTGCCGTTAATGTGTCGCCAAAACGCCCCAGCACCTTGCTTAAATAATATTTTCAGGGCAAATGGGTTTATGTTTTTGATAGAGTTCAGCAGGGTTTCATAAATCCCCGTGATAAAGGCAACAGTACCGCCAGAAACGCCAGGAACTACGTCAGCTGCCCCCATCGCAATGCCTCGTACCCACACGCCTGCCAACCGCTTCATTCGCCCCATATAACCCCTTATTACCTTACCGAGCCACTTAGCATCGGAACAAATTTCGCTTCTTCAATGACCTGATGTTTGTAGTCATACTCAGAGACACGTTCAATCAAGCGAAGTTCTTGTTTTCTTCCGCCCACAGGGAGCACTAGGCGCCCCCCAACGGCTAACTGCTCTAATAGTTCCGAAGGGACTTCCTCAGGAGCGGCTGCACATAAGATTCCGTCAAACGGCCCTTTATCAGGCCACCCAAAACCACCATCAGCATGCTTGTAATGCACATTGCGTAAACGTAGTTGGATTAAACGTGACTTAGCTTTTTCTTGTAATGGATGAATACGTTCAACACTATAGAGTTGCTTAACCAGGCAACATAGAACTGCAGTTTGGTAGCCGGAACCTGTTCCGATTTCCAACACCCGCTTAAGCTCCCCTCCTGCTAACAATAACTCCGTCATTTTCGCTACGGTATAAGGCTGAGAAATAGTTTGGTTATAACCAATAGGTAACGCGGTATCTTCATAAGCGCGATGAGACAGCGCTTCATCAACGAACAAATGACGAGGCACTTGGCGAAGCACATCAAGGACCCGCATATCATTAATGCCTGCGTCGATAAGTCGGGTTACTAAGCGATCACGTGTTCGCTGGGAGGTCATCCCAATGCCTTCAAAAGTGAGACTAGTCAACGCTGCTCTCCAACCAAGCACCGATATTATCTAAATCGGAATATCGGGTCATATCAGCCTGAATCGGCGTCACCGAGACATAACCTTCGGCAATAGCATAAAAATCAGTTCCTGGGCCATCATCTTCGGCGTCTGCTGCTGCCGAAATCCAATAACGCTCTTTCCCTCTAGGGTCGATAACTTTGACTGGATTACCAGAATAAAAACGGTGTCCCAAACGAGTCACATGAATGCCTTTAATTTCGCTTAGCGGTAGGTCAGGCACGTTCACATTGAGAACAGTTCGTCTCGGCACAGTTAACTGGCTAATTTTTTCAACCAGATCAGCGGCTACAACAGCAGCTGTTTCAAAATACGTATGACCCACTAGTGATATTGCAATCGAAGGATAATCAAGATTACGCCCTTCTAACGCCGCAGCAACTGTGCCTGAATACAACACATCATCACCAAGGTTTGCCCCTGCATTAACGCCAGAAACCACAATATCGGGTTTTTGATTGAGCAGACCAGAAAGCCCAAGATGCACACAATCGGTAGGGGTACCATTAACACTAATAAACCCGTTGCTATGAGTGATCGCTTCTAGCGGCCTATCAAGGGTTAATGATTGACTTGCCCCACTCTTATTTTGATCAGGTGCCACGACATCCACACTCGCTAGGCGAGCCATTTCTGCGGCTAGCGCTGCTAAACCCGGCGCATGAACGCCATCATCATTAGAAACAAGAATATGCATGATTACTCACTCTCGATCGCTGTATCGATTTGGCTAGTTTGGTAATCACAAATCTCACGCAATACTGATGTTGCAAAACACCCTACCGGTAGCTCGAACTGCAGCCTAAGTTGGTCAGGCTGTATTTCCCAGTTTAATGTTTTCAACGCAATACGGATAGCGCGTCGTTCATTCACTAAGCCGTTTTTTTGTAAGGATTCAGCCCACTTAGCAAATTCATTTACCACTTGCTGTTCAATTTCAAGCGTCTGCCCGCTTGGCAACGTTCGTCCTCTTCCAACCAAGAGAGCAGTAGGATGGAGCGTTAATCGATCCAATTGCTGCTGTTCGTTGAGGTCTTCACCGGTAGATGGCGTAGTGGAATGTAATTGGCTACTGCCTTCAAGCATCAAAATATCTCCCGCAATAACGCGGTCAAAAGATGAGCGTTTTAAGCGTTCTGCCAGCTGTAGATTGAACAAGTAACTTCGTGCGGCTGACAAGTAGAATCCCTTTAGCTGCCGATTTTTAACTCTCAGCTCGCCTGCAAACCATGATGCTGCGCCGGTGAGATTTCCAGCGTCGATGCCGAATCGCTGTTCACCAAAATAATTTGGCACTCCTTTTTGGCGCATTTGCTGCAATCTATTTTCCAAATCCCCGTCGCATTTCAAATCTCGAATAACAACAGTGAAGGCATTGCCTTGGTGACCACCTCGTTTCAATTTACGCGTATGACGAGAGGCTTGCAGAATACGAATGTCATCTGACTCTAACGTGGACCAATCGGGGTCTTCTTTGCCAGGTAGCCAGACACTAAACCATTGGGTAGTCAATGCGTGTCGGTCTTTGAGGCCTGCGTAAGCCACATCTTGAGGTCTAACACCGGCAACCTGCGCAATTTGTTTCGCTACCCACTGTGTATTTTGGCTGCGCTTTTGGATATGCAAATACAAGTGTTCACCGGCACCCGCAAAATCCGTATCAAGCTGCTCGTTCACTTGAAAGTCTTCAGGAATAGACCGAATAGTTCCAGAGCAAGGAGGGGGAGAAAAATAACGAGGGAAATCGAGAGAAAATTCCAAGCAGTAACCTTAATGTAAAGCGTTAATTTGTGGATTCAGGGAGTAAGAAAAAGGTTTCCCCATCGCGGACCATGCCAAGCTCAGCTCGTGCTCGCTCTTCAATGGCGGCTAAACCACTGCGTAAATCATTCACCTCAGCCATTAAGGCTTGATTCCGTGTTGCTAGCTTGTCATTTTCACGCTGCTGCTCTTCAATGGATGCCTCCAAAGCCCACACCGATGGCAAGCTGCCTTCACCCAACCAGAGGCGATATTGTAGTCCCGCAAACATGAGCAGCAATACGACAATCAACGTGCGCACTTGGTCTCCAATTCTAACAGTAGATGAATGTAGTTTACCGCGAATTCCACTTTTATAAGTTTCAGACTATCAGCAATTAAGCCTTCAGCAAAAAGAAAAAAGGGAGCTTAGCTCCCTTTTATTTATTCAAGTCACTGTAGTTTCTAGCGACCAAATGTAGCGTTTTTTTAGCTTAACCTTGGCCTTTAATTTCAGACAAACCATTGTAAGCAGCAATCCCGTCAAGTTCACCTTCAATGCGGAGCAAACGGTTATACTTAGCCACACGATCTGAACGGCATAAAGAACCTGTTTTGATTTGACCCGCTTTAGTAGCAACGGCTAAATCAGCAATCGTAGTGTCTTCCGTCTCACCAGAACGGTGCGAAATAACAGCTGTAAAGCCAGCATCTTGCGCCATTTTAATAGCATCTAAAGTTTCAGACAAAGAACCGATTTGGTTAAACTTGATCAAGATCGAGTTACCAATATTTTGCTCGATACCACGACTTAAGATCTTCGTATTAGTAACAAACAGGTCGTCGCCAACAAGTTGAACTTTATCACCGATTTTTTGCGTCAACACTGCCCAACCGTCCCAATCGCTTTCATCCATACCATCTTCGATAGAAACGATAGGATACTTCGCAGATAAGTCCGCAAGGTAGTCAGCAAAGCCAGCAGAATCAAACTGCTTACCTTCACCTGCCATGTCATACTTGCCGTCTTTATAAAACTCAGTAGACGCACAATCCAGCGCTAACGTGATGTCTTTACCTAGCACATAACCCGCTTTCTCAACCGCTTCTTTGATAACAACCAATGCTTCTTCGTTTGATGCAAGGTTAGGGGCAAAACCGCCTTCATCACCTACAGCAGTGCTCAAGCCTTTACTGTTCAACACACCTTTGAGTGAATGGAAAATTTCAGCACCCATGCGAAGTGCTTCACTAAAGGTTGGCGCGCTTACAGGCTGAATCATAAATTCTTGGATATCAACATTGTTATCCGCGTGCTCACCACCATTTAAGATGTTCATCATCGGCACAGGCATGCTGTACTCACCAGCATTACCGTTAATCTCAGCAATGTAAGCATACAGTGGCAAACCTTTTTCTGCGGCCGCTGCTTTAGCAACTGCCAGAGAAACGGCAAGAATAGCGTTGGCTCCGAATGTCGCCTTGTTTTCAGTGCCATCAAGATCGATCATGATCTGGTCAACGCCACGCTGATCAAATGCGTCTTGACCGACTAATGCGCCACGAATTTCGTTATTAATGGCAGCAACGGCTTTCAAAACACCTTTGCCTAAATAACGAGACTTATCACCATCACGTAATTCAAGCGCTTCACGTGAGCCAGTAGATGCACCAGAAGGAGCACAAGCAGTGCCAAACGCGCCTGATGCAAGCGTTACATCAGCTTCTACGGTGGGGTTACCTCGTGAATCCAAAACTTCACGTGCTTTGATATCTACTATTTCAGCCATCTGATGCTACTCCAACAATTCAAAAAAATCCTTTCAGCACCAGTGGTAATCGACACTAGCACTCCTCCCGTTAGGTATTGACACTAACGACTTAAATCTTATGACCCTGATTTGCGCATTGCTGCTTCGACAAAGCCAGTAAATAAGCCATGTCCGTCACGTGGTGTCGATGTAAACTCAGGGTGGAACTGACAGGCCACAAACCAAGGATGGTCAGGGACTTCAACGACCTCAACCAAGGCATTATCAATAGAGCGACCGGCAATTCGCAGGCCTGCAGCTTGTAGTTGATCAATATAACGGTTATTCACTTCATAACGATGACGGTGACGTTCAATAATTTCTTCATCACCGTAGCAGTTATACGCCGTAGATTCTTTTTCTAGACGACACGTCTGGCCGCCTAGGCGCATAGTGCCGCCAAGATCAGCATTCTCATCACGGGTTTCTACGCCGCCTTCTGTAGTTATCCACTCAGTGATCAAGCCAACAACAGGGAACGGCGAGTCCTTATCAAACTCACTACTATTCGCACCAGCAAGACCTGCAACATTACGGGCAAACTCGATAACCGCCACTTGCATACCTAAGCAAATACCAAGGTAAGGGACTTTATTTTCTCGCGCGAACTGTACGGTCGCAATTTTTCCTTCAACACCACGACTGCCAAAACCACCAGGCACTAAAATAGCATCCACATCTTCCAGACACTCAGTACCGTTACGCTCGATTTCTTCTGAGTCGATGTAGCGCAAGTTCACCTTCGCGCGGTTTTTAATCCCTGCGTGACTCATCGCTTCAATCAATGATTTATAAGCATCAAGTAGATCCATGTATTTGCCAACCATCGCGATGGTGACTTCTTTATGTGGATTCAACTTAGCATCAACAACCGCGTCCCATTCGGTAAGATCAGCATGCGGACATTGTAAGCGGAATTTATCGACAATGATTTCATCCAAGCCCTGCTCAAAGAGCATGCGAGGGATGCGATAAATAGTATTAGCATCTTCCAATGCAATAACCGCACGCTCTTCAACGTTAGTAAAGAGTGACAACTTACGCTTGTGCGATGACGGAATGACATGATCAGAGCGACAAATCAAAATATCAGGCTGAATACCAATAGAGCGCAACTCTTTCACCGAGTGCTGAGTTGGCTTGGTTTTCGTCTCACCAGCAGTTGCAATGTAAGGCACCAAAGTAAGGTGCATGAATAACGCTCGCGAGCTGCCGAGTTCAACTTTAAGCTGTCGAACCGCTTCCAAGAATGGTAAGGATTCAATATCACCGACTGTGCCGCCAATCTCAACAAGCGCGATATCAGCATCACCCGCGCCTTCAATGACCCGACGTTTAATTTCATCAGTGATATGGGGAATTACTTGAACGGTCCCACCTAAGTAATCACCACGACGTTCTTTTTTCAGAACTTCTTCGTAGATTTTACCTGTCGTGAAATTATTTCGGCTCGACATGGTAGTACGAATAAAGCGCTCGTAATGACCTAAGTCTAAGTCAGTTTCTGCGCCGTCTTCGGTAACAAAAACTTCACCATGTTGGAAAGGGCTCATCGTTCCTGGATCAACGTTGATATAAGGATCGAGTTTAAGCATGGTGACGTTAAGACCACGTGCTTCGAGAATAGCCGCTAGAGATGCTGAGGCAATACCCTTGCCCAGAGAGGACACAACACCGCCCGTGACGAAAATATAGTGCGTCATTTACAACCTGTAAGAGAGTAGAAAAAGGGTTAAAAATCGGGAGATGAAAGCACCCCAAGATGGGGCTACAGGATAGCAGAGAACCCTTGTTCTCACAATCAAGATTATGTGCATTTTTTCAAAGACATGGACTGCCAAATGGGATAAATCGCAGTTTCATCAGCGGCAACTTGAAAACCCTCTAACACCGCAGGCCCGCCCTCAAAGCCCAAAAACGCGGCAGGTTGTTCATCAATCAACAAAATAGGAAGCTGGCTTCGTAGCCAATAAGGCACATTAAACTCTTGATAAATTTTCTTGAGAGAGCGAGATCCTGTCCGACCAGCAAGATAAAATCGACTACTCACGGTTTTAATATCAAAGGTAATAGAGAGCCGCTGATCAGCACGATAACGAACACCACATCCTACTTTCGGTAGCACCTTAAGGTAGCCCCATGGCGTCTCAACCCGATCATTCAGATTTAGCAAAAAACGGCCAGTGGCGGGTGAACCCTCAGACGCTTTGTAAACAACCTGTTGAAAGCGCCGCAGCCCAACACTCTCCCAGACAATATGAGGCTGCGCATCTTGAGCGGCGCTATAAAACTGCGTAAGCCATGCAGAAATGAGCTTTTCATTAGGTAGGAAATTGACAGACTCGCTCAGCCAATAACGGAAAACATTCACCTGCCGGCTTTCGGACAATACTGATAACCTATCGAGCATTAACCCTTGCCCGGCAATAGTTGTGGTTGCACAACTCCGCAAATCAATTTCAGCAAGTTCTTCATTTAATTTTTGGGACTGCCCGCACAATGCAGCACTTCTGGCGACCTGCTGCGTGAATTCAGGCCAACGGTTTGCCAGCAATGGCATAATTTCTTGACGAATATAGTTCCGATCAAAAGCAATTGACCGGTTACTTGGGTCATTAATCCACGAAAGCTGATACTGCTGAGCATAAGCTTCAAGTTCAGCGCGACTATTATTCAGCAAGGGGCGAATCAATCGGCCTTTGCCTAACATTCGTTGCTGCGGAATTGACGCCAACCCTTTAACACCAGAACCCCGAGCCAAACGCAGCAAAAAAGTTTCGGCCTGATCGTCTTGATGATGCGCCATTAATAAGCCGTCGTTAGGGCCTAGAAGATTCGCAAACACTTCATAACGCGCCTGACGAGCAGCGCCTTCAATTCCCTCACCCTCAGCACAAACCGTCACTTTTTCTGTGAATAAGGGAATCCCTAGTTGCTGACAGAAATTACTGCAATGCAACGCCCAATCGTCAGAGTGCGTTTGCAACTGATGATTAATGTGCACAGCACTAAGCTGTTCTTTCTGGAGGACTTGAGCAGAGAGGTGAAGCAAAACACTGGAATCGAGGCCACCACTGAATGCGACATACCAACGTTTTGTCTGAGGAAATTGTTGCAGCGTGAGTTGCAGCTGCTGAACCAATGAAGAAAGGGCCGCGTCAGTCATAATAACACGACCCTACGTCATGAATTACTGAATGCCGTATGACATTAGGCGCTTGTAACGACGTTCCAACAATTCCTCAGTGGACAAGCTTGTCAATTTATCCAAAGCAATTGTTAGGTTACCTTTAAGCGCATCGGCTGCTTGCGCGTAGTTGCGATGAGCGCCGCCTAATGGCTCTTTGATAATCTTATCAACGATGCCGAGTTCGTGTAGACGAGCCGAGGTAATCCCCATCGCCTTAGCTGCATCCGCTGCTTTTTCAGCACTTTTCCATAGAATAGAGGCACAGCCTTCTGGAGAAATCACCGAGTAAGTAGAGTACTGCATCATGAGTAGTTCATCACAAACACCAATCGCTAACGCACCACCAGAACCACCTTCACCGATTACAGTGGAAATGATCGGTGTTTTCAAACGAGACATTACTGCCAAGTTATAAGCGATTGCCTCGCTTTGGCCTCGCTCTTCAGCATCAATGCCAGGATAAGCGCCAGGAGTGTCGATGAAGGTCATGATAGGCATTTTAAAACGCTCTGCCATTTCCATCAGACGGCAGGCTTTACGGTAGCCTTCAGGGCGGGGCATACCAAAGTTGCGCTTTACTTTTTCTTTAACTTCACGGCCTTTTTGATGACCGATAATCATTACCGGCTTACCGTTAAAGCGAGCAATACCACCAACAATAGACTTATCATCAGAGAAGTGGCGATCACCATGTAATTGATCAAAATCCTCAAAGATCGCATCCACGTAATCAAAAGTGTAAGGACGTTTTGGGTGACGAGCCAACTGAGCCACTTGCCACGCACTAAGATTCGCAAAAACCTGCTCGGTTAACGCGACATTCTTTTCTTTGAGGCGCGACAACTCATCGCCGATATTAAGATCACTATCCTGACCAACCTTACGAAGTTCGTCGATTTTCGCTTCTAGCTCAGCAATAGGTTGTTCAAAATCAAGATAATTTGGATTCATGAAAGATCACTTAGTCGAATTACACACTTGAACGAAGGGCGAATTTTAACCGTTTGGCGTTGTTGGCACAACGTCATTAGCACGAAACCTTCATTGACCGCTTCAGCACACAAGCCCTTAAAATCAGTAAACCAAACGAACTTTACTTTTCCCGTAGAGCTTTTGCAGATGCAAAATCAAGTCATCTGAAGCCGCTACTCGCCACTGCTCACCTAGCATTAACGCTGCTTTGGCGTCTTCCCGCTGGTAATTAATGCGTATAGGTACACCCCCTGGTTCTGGTGTGGCTAGCCAGCTGTCGAGCGTAGACACCATTTGCTGTTCTTGCTGGTCAATATCCACCTCAAGATGGCTCGCGTAGTTCGCCCTAGCTTCAGCAATGGTCATTACTCGATTGCCTCTCGCTTTAAGTGAGCCTGAGTAGTCGTCGAAGCTCACTTCACCTTCTATCACAACCACATGATCTTTCACTAAATGTGCACGGTATTCTTCATATTGAGCGCCAAACAACGTGACTTCCATTCGAGACGTTCGATCATCTAGCAGCACAAAAGCCATTGTGTCGCCTTTTTTCGTTTTACGCAGACGAATATCAATGATCAAACCAGCCAGCTTCTGTGGTTGGCGAGGGGCAGACTTAAGCGCTGACAAACGATTGGGAATAAAACGTTCAAGCTCTTTTTCATACTCATCAATGGGATGGCCGGTAACGTACAGACCGAGAGTCTCTTTCTCACCTTCAAGGCGACGTTTGTCTGTCCACTCTTCGATCCCTCGATAATTTTCATAGGGGTCATCATCAACCGACTCAACCGTTTCCATCAAAGAACCAAAAAGATCGCCCATGCCTGCATCTTCATTGCGCGCATTCTGGTCTGCCGCTTTAACAGCATCAGGAATCGCTTCCATCAACAGTGCACGACTCGGTCCAAGACTATCAACGGCACCGGAGCGCACCAGCGCTTCAAGCACTCGTTTGTTGATATTTTTAACGCCAACTCGCTCACAAAAATCAAACAGGTCTTTAAAGTCACCGCCTTCTTTTCGCGCTTCAACGATGGCAGCGACGGGGCCTTCACCTACCCCTTTTACTGCGCCTAGGCCGTAAACAATTTGATCCTGCTCGTTAACGGTAAACATGAAATCGCCACTATTGACGTCTGGCAACAATAGCGTCAACTTCATCGAACGGCATTCTTCGACAAAGATCACAATCTTGTCAGTGTTTTGCATATCCGATGACATTACCGCTGCCATAAAAGGCGCTGGGTAATAGTATTTCAACCATGCCGTTTGATAAGAAACTAAGGCGTACGCGGCGGAGTGCGATTTGTTAAAACCATAACCGGCAAACTTTTCTACTAGATCAAAAATATTACCCGCTAGATCTCGATCGATCTGGTTACTTTCGCAACCTTCAAGAAAAATCTCACGCTGTTTGGCCATTTCTTCTGGCTTCTTCTTACCCATCGCACGGCGCAACATATCAGCACCGCCCAGTGTAAAACCGGCCATAACCTGAGCAATTTGCATGACCTGCTCTTGATAAAGAACGACACCATAGGTCGGCTCCAACACTGGCTGAAGCGGCATATATTCATAATCTTGGTGCGGATACGAGAGCTTTGCTCGACCATGTTTACGGTTGATAAAGTCATCAACCATGCCGGACTGCAATGGTCCTGGTCGGAACAAGGCGACCAATGCGACGATATCTTCAAAGCGACTGGGCAAAAGGCGCTTCATCAGGTCTTTCATGCCTGAGGATTCAAGCTGAAAAACTGCGGTGGTGTCTCCACGTTTAAGCATTTCGTAGACCCTTGGGTCTTCGAGCTCAATCATGTTGATGTCTAAAGGCGCTTCATCCCGTTTTTGCTGCTGCTGATGAATGGTTTTTAACGCCCAATCGATAATGGTTAATGTCCGCAAACCCAAGAAGTCGAACTTAACTAAACCCGCCGACTCAACATCATTTTTGTCGTATTGTGTGACTAGACCTTGTCCGAGTTCATCACAAAACAAAGGCGCAAAATCGGTCAGGCGAGTTGGTGCGATGACCACACCCCCTGCGTGTTTACCAACACCACGTATAACGCCTTCAAGCTTGTAAGCCATTTCCATGACTTCTTGCACTTCATCACTACCGTCGATGAATTCTTTTAACGCAGGTTCCTGCTCTACGGCTTTAGATAGGGTGATACCTATCTCAAAGGGGATCAATTTGGAGAGCCGATCAGCTAAGCCAAAGGGTTTACCTTGCACACGAGCGACATCACGCACTACAGCTTTGGCAGCCATCGTACCGAATGTGATGATTTGCGAGACCGCATCACGACCGTAGGTATCCGCCACATAATCAATGACCTTATCGCGGTTATCCATACAAAAATCGATATCGAAATCCGGCATCGAAACCCGCTCAGGATTAAGAAATCGCTCAAACAACAAGTCATATTCGATAGGGTCTAAATCGGTAATTTTAAGCGAATAGGCAACCAATGAACCCGCACCCGAACCTCGACCTGGACCAACAGGAATACCGTTATCTTTCGCCCACTGGATAAAGTCCATCACGATCAGGAAATAACCGGGGAAGCCCATATCAATAATGATTTTCAGCTCAAATTCGAGACGATCTTGGTAGATTTTTTTCTGCTCAGCATAATCTGCTGCTGATGGGTCCAATATCGTTGTGAGTCGATCTTCTAAGCCCTTTTGCGACACCTCCGCAAAGAACTCATCCATCGTCATTCCTTCTGGAATCGGATAGGCCGGTAAATAGTATTTGCCCAACTCAATATCGATATTACAACGTTTGGCAATTTCAACGGTGTTCGTTAACGCTTCGGGAATGTCAGCAAATAGCGCAGCCATTTCTTGAGCAGAACGAAAATATTGCTGGGGACTGTAATCTTTAGGGCGACGATGGTCTTCCAGTACACGACCTTGGTTAATACAGACACGCGCTTCGTGAGCGTCGAAGTCATCTGCAGACATAAAGACCACTTCATTCGTAGCAACAACAGGACACTGAAAACGACTTGCGAGTTCAACACTGGCGTGCACACACTCTTCTTCTTTGAGACGGCCTGTTCGCTGTAGCTCAAGATAAAAACGATTGGGAAAAAGCGACATCCACTCTTGGAGCAAATGATCAGCATCTTCCGGCTTAGAAGATAATAACGCCTGCCCTATTTCACCTTGGCGCCCGCCTGAAAGCGCAATTAAGCCTTCAGTCTGCCCCTGCAACCATGCTTTTTTTACTAATGCTTTTTCTGCTTGAACCCCTTGCCCTTCTTGGTGCGCACGAGAAATAAGCTCCGTTAGATTTCGGTAACCTAACCGAGTCATCGCTATCAAGGTAAATCGAAACGGAGGCTCCTCAGGGTCCTCTTCGTTTTCCAACCATAAATCAGCACCGCAAATAGGCTTTATACCTGCACCAGTCGCTGCTTGGTAAAACTTTATCAAGGCATAGAAGTTAACCTGATCCGTCAGGGCGACTGCTGGCATACCATGATTGCTCGCGGCCTTAACCAACTCTTTAACACGAAGTAAGCCGTCAATAACGGAATATTCCGAGTGAACGCGAAGATGTACAAATTCTGGGGCGGTACTAGACATGGGTAAATGCTTATTAACGATTAGACGAACCATTATGCGCAACGACAGGCAGCTTGCTCAAGTGCTTTTTAGCCGCAAAGCGATTAGCGCTTTATCGATAATGGTTACAGCAGGTCAACTCTCAAGTAGTTTTTTCACTGGCGCAAAAGACCGTCGATGCAATGCGGTGGGACCCAGCTTAGTCAGTGCGGCAATATGTACAGCAGTAGGATAACCCTTGTGCTTTGCTAAACCATAACCGGGGTATTTTTCATCGAAGGCAATAATTTCTCTATCACGCGTTACCTTTGCCAAAATAGATGCTGCAGCAATCGCGGGGACTCTAGCATCACCTTTCACTACTGGCTCACCCGGGCAAGGCAAGGACGGCAGCCTATTACCGTCAACCAATACATAGTCGGGAGCAACCGGCAAACCCTCAACAGCACGCGTCATAGCTAGCATGGTTGCGTGCAAAATATTGAGTCGATCAATTTCTTCAACATTAGCTCGAGCAATAGACCACGCTAGCGCCTTTTCTTGGATTTCGATGAAAAGTTGATCACGACGTTTTTCAGTCAATTTTTTCGAGTCGGCTAACCCGACAATAGGCTGCTGAGGATCAAGAATCACCGCAGCGGTCACCACATCACCAAACAGTGGACCTCGCCCGACTTCGTCAACTCCAGCAACTAGCGACCCTTGATAGGCTGAAAGTAATTCAAACTGATCATTCATGACGGATTGCTTCCTTCGCTCGATAGCGAGTTCACTCCCGCAGAGGCTACCAGTGTCAAAATAGCTTCCGCCGCTTGTCGGCTAGCATCACGTTTAAGCAACTGATGTAACTCCGTAAAACGGGCTTGAATCTCATTCGCCGCCTGAGGATTTTCTAGTCGCTGCCATATTTCAGCACCTAAATTATCGACAGTGGCATTATCTTGTAACAGTTCAGGAACCAACAATTCATCGGCTAACAGGTTGGGCAAAGACACATATTTTACTTTCAGTAATCGAGAGATAATGGCGTAACTTAACGGCGCCATTTTGTAGCTCACTACTGTTGGTTTTTTTAGCAGCATAGCTTCTAACGCGGCCGTACCTGAGGCCATTAGCACCACATCGGCGGCGGCCATTACATCTCGAGACTGACCGTCGAAAATAGTCATTGGCAGATCAACAGTATCAAGTAGTGCTTCTATTTGTTCACGCCGCTGTTGATTTGCCGCAGGCAGCAAAAAATACAGTTCAGGATCTTTATGTAAGAGCCACTGAGCGGTTTCTATAAACAATGGCGCTAAGCGCTCTACCTCACCACCACGACTGCCCGGCAATAGCGCTACATAGCGCTGCTGTGCTTTTAAACCTAAGTTTGCTTTTGCCGCAGCGGAGTCGACCTCGATCGGCATTTCATCCGCTAAAGTATGACCAATAAACTTAGCATCAACGTTATGTTTGTCGTAAAACGCTTTTTCAAAAGGTAAAAGACATAACATCAAATCCGTTGATTTAGCGATAGATAAAACACGCTTCTCGCGCCATGCCCACACCGACGGACTCACATAGTGAACGGTTTTAATGCCTGCGTTTTTAAGTTTACGTTCTAAGGGCAAATTAAAATCGGGAGCATCGATACCAATAAAAGCCGCCGGAGGATTCTCAATCCACCGTTGTTTTAAGTTTTTTCGAATACCTAGCAGCTCACGTAAGCGACCAAGAACTTCCACAAGGCCCATGACAGACAAACGCTCCATAGGAAACCAAGAAGTCATCCCTTCGGCCAGCATTTGCGGACCACCAATACCTTCAAATTGACAGTACGGATGAATAGACTTAAGTGCACGAATTAAGCGTGCACCGAGGATATCGCCGGAGGGTTCCCCGGCAACTAATGCGATGCGCAGAGGGTTATCGGATGATGCCACGGCCAGAGTTTTTCAAACTATCGAGCAGCAATTCTAACTCAGGGTGATCAACACTCATCAAGGCTATTTGCTCAATGGCTTCATCGATTTTCAATCCTTGACGGTATATTAGCTTATAGGCTCGACGAATGGCTTGGATCGCTTCGGCCGAATAGCCACGACGCTTTAAACCTTCAGCATTAACGCCACGAGGTTCTGCGGTGTTGCCATTAGCCATGACATAAGCTGGGACGTCTTGTAGCAAGACACTGCCAGCGCCACACATAACATGAGCGCCTACTTGGCAAAACTGATGCACAGCAGTAAAACCACCTAAGATGGCATGATCGCCCACTTCAACATGGCCAGCTAAAGCCGCATTATTCGCCAAGACCGTGTGATTACCCACAATACAGTCATGCGCGACATGAACGTAAGCCATCAACAAATTACCAGAGCCGATCGATGTGACACCTCGATCTTGAACCGTACCACGATGAAGCGTGCAGCCTTCTCGAATAATATTGTTGTCACCAATTTCTAAACGCGTGGGCTCGCCACGATACTTTTTGTCCTGACACTCATCTCCGACCGTAGCAAATTGAAAAATACGGTTATCGCGGCCGATATGTGTTGGACCTTTAACTACAACATGAGAAGCAATACGAGTACCAGACTCGATCACCACATCGGGTCCAATAATAGACCAAGGACCTATTTCAACATCATCGGCTATTTCAGCACGAACATCGATATCAGCACGGTTGTCGATCAAAACTAAACTTTCCTATCAGCACAAAGAATCGTTGCTGAACTAGCCAACTCACCATCAACGGTTGCGCGGCATTCAAATTTCCAAATACCACGCTTCTCAGAAATAATTTTCGCTTCCAGTTGCAACTTATCTCCTGGAACAACTGGACGTTTAAAGCGTAGCTTATCGGAGCCAACAAAGTAATAAATGGAGCCATCTTCCGGTGTCTTATCCATGGTTTTGAAACCTAGCACACCTGCAGCTTGAGCCATTGCCTCGATGATCAAGACACCTGGCATAACAGGATGATCAGGAAAATGGCCGTTGAAAAATGGCTCATTAACAGTGACGTTTTTATAGGCCACGATAGACTCGCCGAGCACCAATTCCGTAACACGGTCTACCAACAAAAAAGGGTAGCGGTGCGGCAGATATTCCCGAATTTCTTTAACGTCCATCATGCACTAAAAGCCTTCTATAAATTAATCTTCGGCTTGATCAAGGGAAGAAACTACTTTTTCTAACGCACTTAAGCGTTGAGACATTTGATCAAGTTGGCGGAAGCGGACTACATTTCGCTTCCATTGTTTGTTCTCTTGCATACCTGTACCCGATGAATAAACGCCAGGTGCATCAATCGATTTGGTCACTAAACCCATGGCTGTAACATGTACGTCATCAGCCAGTTCCAAATGCCCCGCGACCACGACGCCACCCCCTAAGGTACAACGACGACCAATTTTAGAGCTTCCTGCGACACCAACACAACCAGCAAACGCACTATCATCACCGACAGTAACGTTATGTGCTATTTGGATCTGATTATCTAGCTTAACACCGTTACCAATAACCGTGTCTTCCAAGGCACCTCTATCAATAGTAGTTCCTGCGCCTATCTCGACATCATCGCCAATCTGTACAGCACCCAACTGCGCAATCTTATGCCATCGCCCCTTTGCTGGTGCAAAACCAAAGCCGTCTGCACCAATCACCGCAGCACTGTGTATTACTGCGCGTTTGCCGATACTTACGCCATCATAAACGGTGACATTAGGCGCCAAATGAGAAGCTTCACCGATGTCGCAATTTTCACCGATAACACTATTGGCCTCAATGACAACATGCTCTGCCAACTTAGCATTGGCGCCAATAACAACATTTGGCCCAACTGATGCTGTGGGAGCGATAATTGCTGTCTGATCAATACAAGCAGAATGATGAATACATGGAGCGTATGACTTTTTGGAAAAGAACTGGCTGAGCTGAGCATAGCCTAAATACGGGTTATCCATCACTAAAGCAGCGACGGGGCAGTCAGCTTTTGCCGATGAATCAACAATTACTGCGGCTGCTTTCGTCGCTTTAAGGTATTTGCTATATCGCGCATTGGCAAGAAAGCTCACACACGTAGGCGAAGCTTTCTCCAAGGTCTGCAAGCCCGTAACTGTTAAGCTTGGATCTCCCTCAAGTGTTGCGCCTATTAGCGCAGCAATCTCACCAAGGGTTGTGGTTGTACCATTACTCATTGTTATTGATTGAGTTCTTCAATCACTTTTTGCGTTAAATCCATGTCTGGTTTAGCAAAGAGCGCAACTCGACGGTTCAACAACAGGTCAACTTTTTCTGCAGCAACAATTTTTCGAATGATAGCTTCAACATTCGGTTTTACTTGAGCGAGAAACTGCTGCTCTTGTCGTTGTGATTCCTGAGCCACAGCTGCTTTCAACTGTTGAAATTGCTGAAACTTACGCTGAATTTGAACAACCAGCTCTTTGCGTTGTTCTTTACTCAAGAAGTCAGCTTCTTTCTTTTCCTTTTCTTTTAACGCGTTACCCTCGTCGGCCAAACGTTTTAACTCAGCTTGTTCTTTAGAGAACTTTGAAGCTAACTGCGACTTCCACTGCTTATATTGAGTGGAAGACGCTACGGCTGTTTCCATATCAACAACGGCGATTTTGTAGTCTTCTGCTTGAGCGGTAAAAGACAATAAAGCCAAAGCAACTAACAATACTCGTGTAATCCCTAGCATTCTTTCATCCTCATGAAATATTAAAACGTACGACCTAAAGCAAACTGGAAGGATTCTGTTTCATCGCCACTTTCCGATGTTACCGGTGTAGCGATTGAGAAAGATAACGGACCAATAAACGTTAACCACGAAACACCTATGCCAACAGATGAACGCATCTCATCGTACTCGAAACCACTGCTACAGTTTGGATTGCTGTCTAAACAATCTGACTCAAACACATTACCGATATCAAAGAACACCAATGAGCGCAGTTTGCCATCATCATCACCGAAGGGGAAAGGAAAGATCAGCTCAACCGAGCCTTCCACTTGAATATCACCACCGAGAGGATCTTCATCATCATTATTCGCTCGAGGTCCTAAACTGTTATTTTTAAAACCACGAACCGAACCTAAACCGCCTGAGAAAAAGTTCTTATAAAACGGCATTGAACTGGTATCACCGTAGGAACCTGCATAACCCAAACCACCGCGTAGGTTAAGAATCCAATCTCCAGCTAACGGGAAGTAACGGTTACCCTCATAATTTAGTTTATAGTAGTTTAGTGAACTACCCGGCAAGCTAAATTCTAACGTAACAGCTTGCTTATAACCCGCTGACGCCAACAACCCTTTATTCAAATGGTTATCTGTCCAGGATAACGAGCCGGTAAATTGATTATAGCTGTCACCTTCTTCACTAATGAACGAGGTAATCTCTTCCGGAATATCATCGTTTAATTTCACTTCAGTGTTTTCATAACCTGCACTAAAGCGCAAACGCTGGTATTCATTAATTGGATAGCCAAAGTTTACGTTAAAACCAAACGTATCGAGGTTGTAGTTACTAACGTCATCTTCATCAAAGTCTTGCTGCAAGAAGTAAGCATCAAAACCGCGGCTAACGCCATCCACCGTATAGTATGGGTCATTATAACTAAAGCTATACTCTGTATCCGTCTTACTGGTGTTCATCCCAACGGAAACTTGTTTACCCGTACCTAAGAAGTTTTTCTGTGCAACCTTACCCGCTAAGATGATGCCCGAGCTTTGGGAGAAACCGATACTCGCCGTTAACGAGCCTGAGAGTTGTTCTGCCACGCTATATTCAAGATCAACTTGATCCTCGGTACCGGCAACAGGCTTCGTATTTACGTTCACCGATGAGAAATAGCCGAGTCGATCCAAGCGTACTTTTGAGGCTTCAATTTTATCTGAGGCAGCCCAAGACGCTTCCATCTGGCGCATTTCTCGGCGCAATACTTCATCCGAGCTTGTTTTGTTGCCACGGAACTCAATCCGCCGGACATACATTCGGTTACCCGGGTCTACGACAAAGGTGATATCAACCGTTTTAGTCTCTTCATCAACATCGTAGCGAGGGTTTACATTAGCACGGAGATAACCATCATTACCCAACCGGTCTGAAATGGCAGTCGTTGAGTTTATTGCTAATTCACGGGAGAACACTTCGCCTTCAACCAACTGCACCTCATGAACCAATTCATCCTCTGGCACCACGAGATCGCCTGCTAGCTCAAAACTACCAAAGCGATAAATATCACCTTCGGTCACATTGATGGTGATATAAACATGTTTTCGATCGGGTGTGATGGAAACTTGAGTCGAGTCAATCTTGAAATTAATGTAGCCACGGTTAAGGTAATACGAGCGCAAACGCTCTAAGTCGCCGCCAAATTTCTCTCGCTTATAGTGGTCATCTTTAAAGAAGAACGACCAAAAACCTGGCGTCGAAAGATCAAACTGTTCACGAAGTTCTTCATCGGTAAATACCGTATTACCTACGATATTAATATGCTGAATCGACGCGGCCTCACCCTCTTTAATTACCACGTTAACGCCAATACGGTTTTCAGGTAAGTCTTCTACCGTCAGATCAATCCACGAATTATAACGACCTTGTGCCGCGTAAATTCTTGATAGTTCAAGACGAATTTTTTCAAGAGTGGCGCGCTGGAAGACTTCACCTTCGCTCAAACCAAGCGAACTGAGGCCGTTTAATAAGGCTTCCGTTTCAATCGCATCGTTACCTTCGATTTTTATCTGACTGATAGAAGGCCGTTCAGTCACGCGAATAACTAGCACATTGTCATCACGTAACAACTGAATATCATTAAAATAACTTGTTTGGAAAAGACGACGACTCGCCTCTGCTAGCTGCTGATCGTTAACTGAGTCACCTACTTCAATACCAAAAGCACGGAAAACAGCACCATGACTGATTCGCTGAAGGCCATCGACACGAATATCTTCAACGTGGAAGCTATCAGCCGCAACGAGCGCAGACCAAAAAAACGCAATTAAAAATGTAGTAAACCGACTCATTAAGGAACAGTTCCTTAGCTCAGAAGTCTCTGGGTCAGAGGCGCAACAAATCGTTATATAACGCCAGCATCATCAACGACAGCAGCAATGCTAATCCAAATTTAAGCCCCAGAAGCTGAATGCGTTCTGATACGGGCTTACCCCTAACCGCTTCAATAAAGTAATAAAGTAAATGCCCACCATCTAGCATTGGAATAGGCAGCAAATTCAACACGCCAAGGCTAATACTTAGATACGCGAGAAAATTAATAAACGTATCCAAACCCGACTCTGCCGAAGCAGACGCCACTTTAGCAATGGTGATGGGCCCACTCAAGTTTTTTACTGAGATAAGTCCTTGAATCATTTTATAGATGGATTCGAGGGTCAATTCGATCATCTGCCAAGTCTTGGCGAGTGCATTACCCATGGCATCAATAGGTGAATATTGCACTTCACGAATCATATCTTCAGGCCAGCTGACCGGACTCGGAGCCGCCCCCATGTAACCAATAACCCGTCCGTCGTCTAACTGTTTTTGACTCGGCGTAATCGCTAACTGTTGATACCGGCCTTCACGCTCAAGTTCAAGCTGCAGTAATTGACCCGGGCTGGCTTGAACAACCGCAACTAAATCCATCCAGTCGTTAATGACTTTACGGTCAACGGATACCACCAAATCACCAACCATCAAACCATCACGCTCAGCCGCACTATTCTCAACAACTTGGCCAATTTTTGCTGGAATATCTGGAGCATAGGGAGAAAACCCCATAGAGGCTACTGGGCCTAAGTCTTCATCAATTTCCCACTGTGATAGAGGAAGTTGATAGGTGGTAATACGACCACCTTCTCGGTCACGGGTTTGCAAAGTAAGACTACCAGTCTCACCAATTCGCGCGGCGAGCCGAAGCGTAACGTCTTCCCAGGTTTGTGTTTTATGACCATCAACAGCAAGAATTTCAGCATTACTGCTAACTTTTGCCTCAGCTGCTGGAGAACCAGGCTGGACATGACCAATGACAGGGACAAGCGCACTCTGCCCCGCCATAAACAAACACCAATAAGCCAGAGCAGCAAACAGCAAGTTAACAATAGGGCCTGCTGCAACAATAGCGATCCGCTGACCTACAGGTTTGAGGTTAAAAGCCTGATGACGCAATGAAGAAGGCACTTCGCCTTCACGCTCATCTAGCATTTTCACATAGCCACCTAATGGAATCGCAGCAATCGCGAACTCTGTCCCATGCTTGTCATACCAACGATAAAGCGGTTTACCAAAACCCACCGAAAAGCGCAGCACTTTGACACCGCAGCGCCTAGCAACCCAAAAGTGACCATATTCATGAATGGTAACCAAGACGCCTAGGGCCACGAGTGCAGATGCGATGGTTTGAAGTATCTCCATGGTTAACTCCTAATTCGGATACCTTAGAGACCCAAGCCAATAAGAGAGGTTCCCAACGCGAAAACAGGACCTGCCGCTGTAAGGCTATCGATGCGGTCTAGCACACCACCATGCCCCGGCAAAAGCTGACTACTGTCCTTAATTCCGCGATGTCGTTTCAGCATGCTTTCGAATAAATCACCTAAAATGGATGCAAGAACAGTCACTACGCAAACTACCATTAAACTCACCAGCAGCGGCATCGAGAGTTGCCAATAAAGCGACAACCCTAGGGCAATCGCTAAACTACAAACTACACCACCAACCAAGCCCGCCCATGTTTTACCCGGACTGACAGCAGGTGCAAGTTTCGCTTTGCCCCAAGCTCTACCAGCAAAATAAGCACCAATGTCCGCCCCCCAAACCAACAACATTAGCAGTAACAACAACTTACCGTCTGGGGCTAGCGCTTTAAGCAAAACTAAAGATTGCCATGTAGGAATTAACACTAATGCGCCAATAATTAAACGCGCAGGTTTTGAGGACCAGAGGCCCAGTGCCCGCGGATAGTAAATAACCGCAAACAATGCCACTAACCAAAAGCAAAAGGCGACGATAAGCATGATACTGGCTGGTATGGCGAGAATAGAGACAATAAAAATAAGCGCCGCTGCGATCAGCATCGCATAGCTCCAACGGAACCCTTGCGGCTCGAGATCACACAGACCCGCCCATTCCCACGCAGCAATCATCATAATAGCGAGGATAAACCATTGAAAATAAGCCAAAGGCAGGAGGAAAATACCAGCCAAAGCGACTGGTGCTAAAACTAATGCAGTCAGCACTCGTTGCTTAAGCATCTTTCGCTTCAGCCTCCACTTGCTCACTGGTTTTACCAAAACGGCGCTGACGACCTGCAAATACAGCAAACGCCGCTTCCATTTCCTGCTGATTCACATCGGGCCAATACTTATCAGTAAAATAAAACTCCGCATAAGCACTGTGCCACAGTAAGAAATTACTAATTCGCTGTTCACCACCTGTGCGAATGCAGAGGTCTACTTGAGGCTGACCAACAAGTGTCATCGACTCTTCAAATAATTCAGCCGTAATGTCATCAGGCGAGATTTGACCAGCAGCAGCTTTTTCCGCCAGTGCTTTTGTGGCCTGCAAAATGTCCCACTGGCCACCATAGTTCGCGGCAACATTGAGCGTCATTGCGGTGTTTTCAGCAGTAAGCGCTTCAGCGTTAGCAATTAATCGCTGCAACGAATCACTGAATCGAGACATATCGCCGATCACTTTAAGGCGAATATTATTTTGATGGAGTTTTTTCACTTCGCGTTTCAGCGCCATCATGAAAAGATCCATGAGACCCAAAACTTCTTTTTCTGGACGCTTCCAGTTTTCACTACTGAAAGCAAATAGCGTTAATGATTCAACACCATAACTCGCACAGGTCCGAACCACTTCACGAACCGTATCTGCACCGGCTTTATGCCCTGCCAAGCTCGGCAAGTGGCGCTGTTTGGCCCAACGATTATTACCATCCATGACAATAGCCACATGACGTGGCAGTTTACAAAATTCTTTCAGTTCGGCCATAAGTGCGAGTTATTAAAAAAAGCCGCGCGAGCGGCTTTTTTTAAATTTCCATCAAATCGGATTCTTTAGATTGCAAGTGTGATTCCACTTCTGCGATTGCACTATCTGTCAGCTTTTGGATAGCATCCTGTGCGCGACGATCATCATCTTCCGTAATTTCTTTTTCTTTCAAAAGATCTTTTACATCGCCATTAGCATCGCGACGAATATTACGAATAGCAACTCGTGCCTGCTCCGCTTCTTGGCGTGCTTGACGGATGTAAACCTTGCGCGTTTCTTCCGTCAATGCCGGCATAGGAACCCGGATAACCATACCCGCTGTTGATGGGTTTAAGCCTAGATCAGATTTCATAATGGCTTTTTCAATATCAGGCACCATTGGCTTTTCCCATGGTGTTATTGATAATGTACGCGCATCCTCAACGCTAACATTAGCAACCTGAGACAACGGTGTTTCTGTACCGTAATAATTCACTTTAACGCTATCTAAAATACTCGGATGCGCACGACCTGTACGAATTTTTTTAAAGTTATCAGTGAGTGACTGAACACTTTTCTGCATGCGTTCGTTCGCATCTTCACAAATTTCATCAATCATCTTTTGCTCCTACCGAATACTCTGCACCGAACCCAGCGCCTTAGCCTTATAACTGAGGCTGGATTAACCGTTATGAATTAACGTGCCTTCATCACCGCCACGCACAACCGCGACTAATGCGCCGGCTTTATTCATATTAAACACGCGAATCGGCATATCGTGATCACGAGTAAGGCACATCGCTGTTAAATCCATCACACCTAGCTGCTTTTCTAACGCTTCGTCATAGGTTAAACGATCGTAACGCGTTGCTGTAGGGTCTTTCATAGGATCCGCTGTGTAGACACCGTCTACTTTCGTTGCCTTAAGAACAACGTCAGCTTCAATTTCGATACCCCGCAAACACGCTGCAGAGTCTGTAGTAAAGAAAGGATTACCTGTGCCAGCCGAGAAAATAACCACATCGCCTTGACGTAGGTAGCGCATAGCTTGGCGACGATCGTAATCATCAACAACGCCTCGCATGGAGATCGCTGACATCACACGAGTACCAATATTATTACGCTCTAGCGCATCGCGCATGGCTAGCGCGTTCATCACCGTAGCCAGCATCCCCATATGGTCGCCCGTGACGCGATCCATACCCGCTTTGCTAAGCGCCTCACCGCGGAATAAGTTACCTCCGCCAATGACGATACCGACCTGAACGCCGATACCCACTAATTGCCCGATTTCCAATGCCATTCGATCCAAGACTTTAGGATCAATACCGAAACTCTCTGAACCCATGAGTGCTTCACCACTCAATTTCAGCAAAATTCGCTTATAACGCGCCTTACTTTTTTCTGACACAGGCATTCTCCGGCAACAAAAATTCTGTAATAAATATAGACCGGCGCCATTTTAATCAAACTAGCGCCGGTTGTCGCTGAATTACATCGCTAAATTACTTAAGCGCTGCTGCAACTTCGTCGGCGAAGTCTACTTTTTCAACTTCGATACCTTCACCGACTTCTAAACGAATAAAGCCGTTTAGGTCTGCGCCAGCATCTTTGATCAACTTGCCCACTTTAATTTCAGGGTTTTTAACAAACGCCTGCTCAACCAATGAACTTTCGGCCAAGAATTTTTTGATACGTCCGCCAACCATTTTTTCTGCAATTTCAGCTGGCTTATTTGCCATATCTGGTTGCGCCAAAATAATTTCTTTTTCTTTAACCAAAACTTCTTCAGGCATGTCTTCTGGCTTAGCAACACGAGGATTCGACGCAGCAACATGCATTGCAACATCTTTCGCGATTTCAGCATCGCCAGCAGTCAATGAAGTTAATACTGCAATACGACCGTTACTGTGAACGTAAGCGCCAACATTGGCACCTTCAACAATAGAAATACGACGAACGCTGATGTTTTCACCGATTTTCTGAACCAAAGCTTCACGAGTAGACTCAAGATCACCGGCCATTACTGCAGCAACGTCGTCTTGCTTAGCAGCGAAAGCTGCGTCAAGAACCGTGTTAGCAAACGCTAAGAAGCCTTCATCACGAGCAACAAAGTCAGTTTCAGAGTTAACTTCAACAATCACACCATAGCTGCTGTCATCAGCAACTTTAGCAACAACAACACCATCAGCAGCTGTACGACCCGCTTTTTTAGCAGCTTTCATGCCGCTAGACTTACGCAGATTTTCAATCGCCAACTCGATATCACCTTCAGCTTCAGCCAAGGCTTTTTTACATTCAAGCATACCTAGAGCTGTACGTTCACGAAGCTCTTTTACCATGGAAGCAGAAATCTTTGCTGACATGACATTTCCTCTTAGAATCTTGTTTAAAATTCAAAAAAGGGGAGCGATGCTCCCCTTACTTAGCCTTTCGACTTAACGATGCTTATTTTGCAGTTTCAGCTGCAGCTTCTTCAGTAGCCGCTTCTTTAACTTCAACAAACTCGCTTTGGTTTTTGCCTGCACCTTCAAGGCAAGAATCAGCAACGGCTTTCACATAAATCTGGATAGCACGTAGAGCATCATCGTTACCAGGAATGATGTAATCAACACCGTCTGGGTTGCTGTTAGTATCAACGATACCAATAACAGGAATACCTAGCTTGTTCGCTTCGTTGATAGCAATACGCTCGTGATCAACGTCAACAACGAACAGTGCGTCTGGTAAACCACCCATGTCTTTAATACCACCGATAGAACGGTTTAGCTTTTCCATCTCACGGGTATTCATTAGGGCTTCTTTCTTAGTCAATTTAGCGAAAGTGCCGTCTTGAGACTGCTGTTCAAGCTCACGGAAACGCTTGATAGAAGCACGGATCGTTTTATAGTTGGTCAACATACCACCCAGCCAACGATGATTAACGAACGGCATGCTTGCACGCTCTGCTTCTTCTTGAATAACCTTGCTTGCAGCACGCTTAGTACCAACGAACAAGATTTTATTCTTGTTAGACGCCAACTTAGTCACAATTTCAAGCGCTTCATTCATCGCCGGAACAGTGTGCTCTAGGTTGATAATATGGATTTTGTTACGTGCGCCGAAAATGTACTTACCCATTTTCGGATTCCAGTAACGGGTCTGGTGACCGAAGTGTGCGCCTGCTTTAAGCAGTTCACGCATAGAAACTTTAGACATAGTGATTCCTTAATTAAGAGAGCAAAGCAATAGCTTTTACACTCTTGTCCGGGTTAGGCCTCCATATACCCCATCGTTCAACCCCTTGACTCAGCCCGTAAGCTTACGATCAAGCAGCACCCAGAACGGATGTGACGGTATATGTGTGACGTTTCAATTTAATGACGCAATGCGTCTTTTCTAGCCTCAATTGACAACCCTATTCAGGGACGCAAACCGAGGGGCGCACTTTATACCACAAAACTAACCAACAAAAAAGACAGAGTTTATTTTCCACTCAAATCAAACT
>JBLXCH010000007.1:0-9980 GCA_048265065.1 Motiliproteus sp.
GATCGGGCCCTCCGTGGACACTCTTATTAACTATGGTGTCATTCTCAAAACCCAGCTTATTGACTGCTTGAGCACCTTCAACAGGTTCTTTGAAAATACCGGTAGAGTATGTCTCACCTTTATTGGTCAAATGGCGCAGTTTCGCGGTATTCACTGATTCAATCGTAATCATTGAGATAGAGTTCCATGGCAGAGGGCGGATCAAGTTCAAATGATCATAAATGGCCTAGCTTAACATTGGCAATAAGTGTTTTAACTTACACATAAAACCTCAAAGCCGCCTTTCCATATTCAAATAAAGACTAAACTACGTCATTATTAACACGCAGCCTTTAAAGGTAATGTATTAGCCAAGTAACAACATGCAGCATGATTTAGCATGCCGGAAATTAATACTATCGACATCTAACTGCAATTAGAGACATTGGGGACGCAGGATGCAAAACCATTTTTTAACCGTACTACTCAGCTTTACCCTGCTGTTTAGTACCTGCTTGGATGCACAAATATACAAATACAAAGACAAACACGGTAAATGGCACTTTTCCGATAAGCCCATCACCCAACAACAAAAAAAAGCCTCTCAGGTGCCCGCGAAAAACACCGCTCCGGTAAAAATCATTTACCAAGACCCTAGTTCTCCCTATGCCGTAGAGCCGCCAAAAGCCTCGCAGCACACCAGCCGTGAAAACGATTTAGGATCACAACTCATAGAACGATTCAGACCCACGAGCACCGTTGAAAAAGTCACTCTGGCTGTGGTCACCGTTGAAACCAGCCTTAGTGTCGGTTCAGGCTTTTTCATCTCCGAAGATGGTTTCTTGCTAACTAACAAGCACGTTATCAGGCCCGGAGAAGGTGAAAAATTTGAAGCTCAAAAGGAAGAGTTTGCCAAACTCCGAGTAAAGCTCGACAAACAAAAAGACTGGCTTGATAACGAAATAATTCGACTGCAAAACTACAGAATAGAACTTGACGAATACGCCGATAGAATTCGCCAAGCTAGCAATGGCTCACGCAAAAGCACCGCTGCGGCCGATTACGAAATACTGTCTAGTCGCTACGCAGAAATGAAGGCACAACATGACCGTATAGCACTAGAACATCGTAGCGCATCAAAACAGCTAGACGACGCAGAATCCCAGTTCAGACTGAAGAGTAGCGCGGCCCAATTAGAACAACGCTTTAAAATCTCCCTGAAAGACGGCACTGAACTCCGTGCGGAGCTAGTGGCCATCAGTCGCGATTATGATTTAGCCCTGTTAAAGCTCAACGGCTATAAAACCCCGATGATTAATCTCCAAAAGCAGATACCCAGCCAAGGTCAACCTGTTTTTGCAGTCGGCAGCCCATTGGGAATTCGCGACTCAGTAACCTCAGGGATTGTCACCCGCAGCGATAACAAAGCCATCATGACGGATGCTCAAATTCTACCAGGCAATAGCGGCGGCCCGTTGATTACAGCGGACGGGGAAGTTGTCGGTATTAATACCTTAAAGATTTTCCACAAGGATATTCAAGGAGAAGGCTTTGGCGTTGCCATTCCATTAATCAAAGCCTACGAAACGTTTACGTCAGACATGCCATAGGTTTTTGTCGAAAAAGAGAAAGCACTAGGCATCCGCAAAAGTACCGGCTGCGTTGATATCAACAAGCAGCCGGCATAGATACGATTTAATTTGAGGGTTTGATACGATATTCCGCAGATCGAGCATGCGCGGTCAAGCTTTCGCCCCGTGCTAAAACCGAAGCACATTTACCCATTTCAGAGGCGCCATCTGCTGAGAAATAAATCAACGATGAACGCTTCTGGAAGTCGTATACACCCAACGGCGAAGAAAACCGAGCTGTGCCAGAAGTTGGCAAGACGTGGTTTGGACCAGCACAATAGTCCCCTAGGGCTTCAGCGGTATAGCGGCCCATAAAGATAGCGCCAGCATGACGCACGTTAGGCAACCAGGCTTCTGGCGACTCTACAGAAAGCTCCAAATGCTCTGGGGCGATGCGATTTATCAACGTAACCGCTTCTGCTTCTGACGCGACATCAATTAACGCTGCTCGCTCAGTGATAGAGGTTCGAATAATCGCTTCGCGCTCCATAGTCGGAAGTAGCTTTTCAATGCTGTTTTTTACTTGTTCCGTAAAAGCAGGATCTAAGCTGATCAGAATCGATTGTGCATCCTCGTCGTGTTCGGCTTGTGAGAACAAATCCATCGCCACCCAGTCAGGGTCGGTTTTCCCATCACAAACAACCAGTATTTCTGAAGGACCAGCAATCATATCAATGCCAACCACACCAAATACTGCTCGCTTAGCCGTCGCAACAAAGATATTACCTGGGCCAACAATTTTATCGACAGCCGGAACGGTTTCAGTGCCATAAGCTAAGGCACCTACAGCTTGAGCACCGCCAATACGGAAAACACGATCGACTCCGGCTAAGCAAGCTGCTGCAAGCACCAAAGGATTAATCTCACCATCCGGGGTAGGCACCACCATAATAATTTCTTCGACACCCGCGACTTTCGCTGGCATAGCATTCATCAATACTGATGATGGATAAGAAGCCTTACCACCTGGCACATAGATACCAACGCGATCTAAAGGTGTGACTTTTTGGCCAAGCACTGTGCCGTCAGCTTCTTCGTACTGCCAAGATTTTTGCACTTGGTTTTGGTGATAATCTTTAATTCGCTGGGCAGCAACTTGCAACGCATTACGTTCTGCTTCGGCAAGCCCATCAAGTGCAGTTTGCAATTCTTTTTGAGTGACTTCTAAATCAGCCATGCTGCTTGCGCTGAGGCGATCGAATTTATTGGTATATTCGACAACAGCCAGATCACCGCGCTGTTTGATATCGCTCAGAATGCCATCAACTGTATCATTAACTTGTCGATCGGATACCGATTCCCACGCTAATAGCTCATCCAGTTTTTGGTCAAAACCCGCTTCACCCATGGTAAGACGAGTTACCGAAAGTGAGTTTTCGCTCATGCTTCTACCTGCTTTGCTGCTTCAACGGCAGCAGAGAGTTGTTCAATAATTGGTTGGATTTGGTCGTGCTTCATTTTCATCGCCGCCTTACCTACCACCAAACGAGTACTCACTGGAGCAATCATTTCTAACGGCTCCATGCCATTGGCCTTGAGTGTATTACCCGTATCAACGATATCAACAATACGGTCAGCCAAGCCCATAATAGGAGCCAGCTCCATCGCGCCGTAAAGCTTGATAATATCCACTTGGACACCTTGTTCGGCATAATATTGCTTAGTGACATTAACAAACTTACTGGCCACTTTCAGCCTACCTTTAATCGGCTTTGCATCAACCATAGCAGCGGTCATTAATTTACACCGTGCGATATTCAAATCTAATGGCTCATATAACGCAGTGCCGCCATATTCCATGAGTACATCTTTGCCTGCTACTCCCATATCTGCTGCACCATACTCAACATAGGTGGGCACATCAGTCGCACGAATCACCAATAATTTAATATGAGGGTGATTCGTATCGAATATCAGTTTACGGCTTTTAGAAATATCTTCTGAAGGCACAATGTCAGCCTGCTCTAGTAACGGCAGTGTTTCTTTCAGAATTCGGCCTTTCGATAAGGCAATAGTAATAGGCTGTGTCATGTTCTGACTCTATGATGACCCTTAATCAGGAAGGAATACGACGAATTTTCGCACCCAATAACTGTAGCTTTTCTTCGATACATTCATAGCCACGGTCGATATGGTAAATACGCTCAATGACAGTTTCACCTTCGGCTAATAACGCCGCAATAACAAGGCTCGCTGATGCACGCAAATCCGTCGCCATTACTGGTGCTGCTTTTAATTGCTCCACACCTTGGATAACAACCGCATTACCTTCAATCGATGCTTTAGCCCCCATACGGACCATCTCTTGAATGTGCATGAAGCGATTTTCAAAAACAGTCTCACGAATGGTTCCAACACCAGTAGCAATAGTGTTCATGGCCGCAAACTGAGCTTGCATATCGGTTGGGAACGCCGGGTAAGGCGCTGTGGTAAGGTCAACCGCTTTAGGGCGTTTGCCATGCATATCAAGGCGAATCCAATCTTCACCTGTCTCAATTTCTGCACCGGCTTCTTCAAGCTTTAATAGCACAGCATCTAAGGTAGATGGCGCTGTTTTCTTACAAAGAACGCGACCACCCGTTGCTGCAGCGGCAACCAAGTACGTTCCAGTTTCAATGCGGTCAGGCAATACGGAATAGCTACCACCACCCAAAGACTCAACACCTTCAATAGTAATAGTGCCTGTACCATGACCGGTAATCTTTGCACCCATACTGATAAGGCATAGAGCCAAGTCAACCACTTCAGGCTCTTTCGCCGCATTTTCAATAACGGTGGTGCCTTCTGCTAAAGACGCTGCCATCAACAGGTTTTCGGTGCCCGTCACTGTAACTGTGTCTAAAAAGATCTTTGCGCCTTTTAAGCGACCGTTGCTTTTCGCACGGATATAGCCTTCTTCTACAACGATATCTGCACCCATCGCTTGTAGGCCACGAATGTGCAAATCAACAGGGCGACTACCAATTGCACAACCACCAGGCAAAGACACTTCCGCCTCACCAAAGTGCGCCAGCATAGGTCCTAAAACAAGGATCGATGCACGCATGGTTTTAACCAATTCATAGGGCGCAACCAGTGACTTAATCTTGGTTGCGTCTACTTCCACATTAAGCTTTTCATCAATCATGATTTCAACACCCATACGACCGATCAACTCGATCATCGTGGTGATGTCATGCAAATGAGGCAGGTTACAAACCGTCATTGGTTTATCGGCTAGCAACGTTGCCGCCAGAATGGGTAGCGCGGAGTTCTTCGCACCAGAGATTCTTACTTCTCCGTCAAGAACGTTGCCGCCTTCAATAATCAGTTTATCCATGCAATAGGGCCTAAAATGGAGGCTACGAGCACCACCATTGTTTGAAAATTATTAAGCGTTAATCGCTTGCCATTGTTCTGGGGTATACGCTTTGATGGTCAACGCATGTATCGCACCGCTCGCGATATGGTCATTTAAACACCCATAGACCAACTGCTGTTTTTTAACCGGCGACAAGCCTGAGAATAGCTCACCAATCACTGTAATTTGAAAATTACAGCCTTCTCCGGCAGTAATGGCTTCGCAGCCTTCAAGGGATGATTCAACCAATTGTTTTACTTCGTCAGCCTGCATGACTAACTCCTGGCACTTTAGCTCATTTAAATAAGCGGCATATCATAGCGAAAACGGGGGGAAAAGGCTAAGTTTGCTTAACCTAAGAGCTGCTCTAAATCGCTCATTTGAGAAATAGCCTGCAATGGCTGAGGGACATGAGAGTATTGAAGCTGAACACCTTGGACTGAGGCTGTACGTTGCCAGAAAAGCAATAGCGCCATTGCTGCGGTATTCACGCTCCCGACACCTGAAAGATCAACCGTTAACTCACCTTCTTGCTGCTGGATCAACGCTTCTCCAGTCGTACGAAGTCCCACCACGGTATGAAAGTCAATGTCGCCTACAACCTTTAAAACGCCGTCTGTTAATGTGACATTAGCCATTATCTAGCCCTGTTACTCATTAACTTTATTAAACAAGAACTTACCAATAAGCTCTTCGAGAACCAATGCAGACTGGGTATCTTCAATCTGGTCACCATCAACTAACACATCAGGGTCACCACCCACAGTAATTCCGATATATTTTTCACCGAGCAGCCCTGCGGTTAGAATTGAGGCACTGCTATCAATAGAGAGATAGTCATACTCCGGTAAGATCTCCATTTCTACGCGAGCATTTATCTTTTCTGGATCAATCGTGATGTTCGTCACCTGTCCAATAGTTACCCCAGAAATAGTCACTTTAGAGCGAGCCGTTAGGCCGCCGATATTCTCAAAATGGGCGTAGATCTTATAACCATCTTCAGCAGCCTTCATATTTAAGCCACTGACATTAACGACCAAGATAGCTAATGCCACCATGCCCGCAAAAATAAAAGCACCAACACCCAACTCAACCATCCGCAAGCGCATTCTATAAATCTCCAAACATCAAAGCAGTCAACAAAAAGTCCATTCCAAGGATTGCCAAAGAGGCGTAAACCACTGTCTTGGTAGTGGCTTGCGAAATCCCCTCTGAAGTAGGAATACAGTCATATCCTTGAAAGACCGCTATCCATGTAACAATAAAACCGAACACGATGGCTTTAATGATGCCATTCACAATATCAATCTGAAAATTCACAGCTGACTGCATATTTGCCCAGAAGGAACCTTCATAAATCCCTAACCAATCAACCGCAACCAAAGCACCACCCCATACACCTACCACACTAAAAATAATGGCCAACAAAGGAAGTGAAATAAAGCCTGCCCAAAAGCGCGGCGCAACGATCCGTTTCAACGGGTCAACACCAATCATTTCCATACTCGATAACTGCTCGGTTGCCTTCATCAAACCGATTTCCGCAGTAAGCGCAGAGCCCGCACGTCCGGCAAACAACAAACCAGCAACAACCGGCGCCAGCTCTCGAACTAAACTTAAGGCGACCATCTGCCCAACGGCTTGCTCAGAGCCGTAATCCACAAGGATCGTATAACCTTGCAGACTAAGCACCATACCGATGAACAAACCTGATACGACAATAATAACGAGTGACAACACACCAACAAAATGGAGTTGCTTAACCAAGAGCGGGAAGCCAACACGAAAGTTAGGCCAGCCAACGATCGATTGGAATAAGAAGATAGTAGCTCGACCTAAGGCCGACAAACGCAACAGGCCATAACGCCCTAATGCCGCGAGTTGGTTCATCATGCTTTTTCCCCCAACAATTCCTGCAGATAGTCACCTTCTGTGGGGAAGTGAAAAGGCACCGGCCCATCGGGCAACCCTTGCATAAACTGTTTCACCTTAGGGGAGCTTTCATTTAATAGTTCAGCGGTCGTGCCTTTTGCCATCACCGTGCCATCAGACACTACATAAATATAATCGGCGATACTGAGGGTCTCTTGGATGTCATGAGAAACAACAATACTAGTCAGCCCCAAGCTTTTGTTCAGTGTTTTGATTAACTGCACCAACACACCCATAGCAATCGGGTCTTGGCCGGTAAACGGTTCATCGTACATCAAAATATCAGGATCTAATGCGATCGCTCTTGCCAAAGCAACTCGACGAGCCATACCGCCAGATAGTTCGCTAGGCATTAGCTTAACGGCTCCACGCAAACCAACTGCCTGCAATTTCATTAAAACAAGGTCAGTAATCATGTCATCAGGGAGGTCGGTATGAACACGGATAGGAAAGGCGACATTTTCAAAAACGCTTAGGTCGGAAAATAGAGCACCACTTTGAAACAACATACCCATGCGAGAACGCAATTTGAACAGATCACGACGACTCAGTTTTGGGACATCTTGACCATCGATCAGGATACTGCCACCTTCAGGTCGCACTTGACCGCCAATCAGCTTCAGCAGTGTCGTTTTACCTGTTCCACTAGGCCCCATAATGGCAGTAATTTTACCGCGAGGAATAGAGAGTGAAATATTATTAAAAATCGCACGGTCGCCGCGATAAAAGCTCATGCCCTGTATATCGATAATCGTATCGCTCACCGCGTCCATGTCTTCGGGCTTTTCGCTGCTCATTAAAAAGGAAGTTCCAATAGTTTTGTAACGGTCGGTAATATATCACCGCATTCTAGAGATTACACGGAGATCAAACAACTCAACGACGCGAGTTTTTCCACAAACCATCACGTACACGGGTTGCCAAAGCCACCTCATGCACATACATTAGCGGACTGAATTTCACCACTGAGTCAATCATGATTGAACTACTTTACCCTATCGCGGCAATCCTCGCCGGTTTCTTAGTCCTAATATGGAGCGCCGACCGCTTTGTTATTGGCGCCGCAGCAACAGCACGCGGCCTTGGCATGTCACCAATGCTGATCGGTTTAACTATCGTCTCTATTGGCACATCGGCCCCTGAAATGTTGGTTTCTTCGTTTGCTGCTTACGACAACGCAGGAGGCTTAGCGATTGGTAATGCACTTGGTTCGAACATCGCTAATATTGGTCTGGTATTAGGCATTACCGCCTTAGTAGCACCTCTACCCGTACAAAGTGGTCTCATGCGTAAAGAACTACCGCTGCTCATGGTTGTTACTTTATCAATTGCCGCTATTTTGTGGGATGGCTACCTTGGACTTACGGACGCCGTGATCTTGTTAATGGGCTTGGTGACTTGCCTCTACCTTTTTTATCGCTTTCAAAAGTTTGCCGCTCCTGAAGAAATAGCCCATGAAGAGGAAGAAATTCCTGAATTACCGACGGCAAAAGCATTGTTTTGGTTAATTGTAGGCTTGGTACTCTTAGCGGCCAGCTCTCGCTTATTGGTTTGGGGCGCGACCAGCATTGCAACTAGCTTAGGTGTCAGCGATCTGGTCATTGGTCTTACCATTGTCGCCATCGGCACCAGCCTGCCTGAACTTGCCGCCTCCATTGCCAGCGCCTTAAAGAAACATCACGACATTGCTATCGGCAACGTCGTTGGCTCAAATATATTTAACCTATTAGCTGTGATGCCACTGCCCGGTTTAATTCGACCATTCCATTTTGACCCTAGCGTTTTAACACGGGATTTTGCCGTGATGGTCGGCTTCACCCTTGCACTTTTCATCTTCTCACGGGTGGTTAGCAGGGGCACCGTCAGCCGAGCTGAAGGTACGGTTCTCGTACTTGGCTATACAGCTTATTTAGGCTTGCTCTACAATAGCGCTGTCGGCTAAAAGTCTGCGCAGTTTTTATAGTCATAGAATACGTAATTGAATAAATATGCTATCCGCAAAGCTCCTAACAAAAAGAACATGTTAACGAGCTTTCAACAAACAGTTCTTGGTCAGTAACGCTGAATAAAAGAGCCTGTAACGAAGAGCCCGAATACCTCATGAGCAACAAGCCATTTATCGCCTCCGCACTTCGCACCATTGACATCGAGCGAGAGACTATTGAAGAACTAAGCCAACATCTCGATGATAATTTCACTCATGCTTGTGAATTAATCATGGCAACCCAGGGCCGAGTCATTGTCACAGGAATGGGTAAATCAGGACACATTGGCAAAAAGATCGCGGCCACATTAGCCAGCACAGGGACCCCCGCTTTTTATGTCCATCCGGGTGAAGCAAGTCATGGCGACCTTGGCATGATCACCGCCAATGACGTTGTATTAGCGCTATCCAATTCAGGCACGACCAATGAAATATTAACATTACTACCTCTCATCAAACGCCTCGGCTGTCCGCTGATTTCTATGACTGGCGCGCCTAACTCTGAACTTGCCACCACGGCGCACGCCCATTTAAATGCCAGCATCACAAAAGAAGCCTGCCCCTTAGGTCTAGCACCGACTTCAAGCACCACCGCGACTCTCGTGCTGGGTGACGCACTAGCCGTTGCTCTATTAGAAGCCAAGGGTTTTAGTCGCGAAGACTTTGCTTTTTCTCACCCCGGCGGTGCATTAGGAAGAAAGCTTCTACTCAAAGTGTCAGATTTAATGCACGCGGGAGATCGACTTCCGGTTGTCAGCGAAACCACCTCAGTGGCCGATGCCTTACTAGAAATCACCAATAAAGGCATGGGGATGACCACCGTCATCGACGATAGTAAGCAATTAACGGGCGTATTCACCGACGGTGACCTTCGTCGCACGCTAGCGCAGCACACAGATTTTCAAAATACGAAAATCAAAGACGTGATGACAACCAGCTGCACCGTCATTGAAAAAGACATTCTTGCTGCTGAGGCATTAAAAATCATGGAAGAAAAGAAAATCAACGGCCTTGTCATTGTTGATCAAAACCACAGCCCCGTTGGCGCCATCAACATGCACGATTTACTTCAAACCGGTGTACTGTAAAACCGGCGTATTTCAAACATGATCGA
>JBLXCH010000007.1:9990-37142 GCA_048265065.1 Motiliproteus sp.
AACTTACGCAATAGCAAACCTACGCAATAGCAAACACGAGAACCGCCATGCCTGACAACAGCAACGTCTCGAAGCAAATCATTGAAAAACTCAAAAGCATCCGGCTACTTGCACTGGATGTCGATGGTGTATTAACCGACGGAAAACTCTACTTCAGTGAGTCTGGTGAAGCCTTAAAAGCATTCAATACTCTAGATGGCCACGGCATAAAAATGCTACAAAAAGGAGGGGTTGAAGTCGCGATCATTACTGGCAGAGAGCACCCCGCAGTCCTCAAACGCGCTAATGATTTAGGCATCAAACACATTCTTTGCGGTAGAGAAGATAAGCATCTGGCATTAACAGAACTCTTTGCTGCCACCTCATTTAATCCAGAACAAACGGCCTTTATGGGTGACGACTGGCCAGACCTACTGGCCATGCAGCACGCTACATTTGCTGCCACAGTACCTAATGCGGCCAAAGCCGTTCTCGAACATGCCCATTGGTGCTCAACCAAACAAGGCGGAGCAGGTGCGGTACGCGAGTTGTGCGAGCTTATCCTCGAGGCACAAGACAGCTACAATGATGTACTGAGTGATTATCTAGCAGGCAACCAATAACAATGTTTAGTCGGCGTCGCATTCGCTTCATCCTGATGTTACTTATTAGCGGTAGCATTTTGGCATACTGGGGTTTTAGCGGTGATGACTATCTACCCGAAGCTGTCGAGCGAGACACCAGCAATGATATCGATGGCTTTTTAATCCAATCAGAAACCGTACAATTTGGTGAAAACGGTGAGATCAAACACCGCCTACTTGCCGACCGCATCAATCACTACCCGCAACAAGACCGATCCAAACTGACCAACCCAGTACTGCATGTCTATTCGCAATCAGGCACTGAAACCATCGCTGTTGCACAACGTGGGGAAGTTGGCGCAAACAACGAAGAAATACTGTTACTAGACGATGTCACCATTACCGAACAAATCGAAAACGGTTACCGTGTCGAAACCGACTTTTTACGGATAGAGCCTGACAATGACTATGCCGAAACTCATACACCTGTTACCCTGCGCAAAGAAAAATCTCAGATGAATTCGGTGGGTATGGAAATTTATATGGACCAAGACCGAATCCTATTATTGCAAGATGTACGAGGACATCATGAACGATAATAAACATCGTTTTTTCATCACTCTCATCGCTTTAATCGTTACCAGCCCTTTCGCTGCTGCCTTACCAGACGATAAAGACCAACCTATTCAGCTCAAAGCAGATAGCGCGGAAATCGATGATCAAAAGCAAATCTCCATTTATGTCGGCAACGTGTTTTTAAAACAAGGTAGCTTAGAAATCAAAGCCGATAAAATCACCGTCTATTCCGATGATAACGGCGTTAGAGAAATGGTAGCGATCGGCAAACCCGCCAACTTCCGTCAACAACAAGAAGTAAATGGACCATTCACCACAGGTAATGCACAGCGCGTTGAATACTTTGCTGAAATTGACGAAGCCATTTTTATCGACAAGGCAAAACTCGTCCAAGATGGCGATACATTTACCGGTGATCGGATCAAATTTGAAATTGAAAATGACATTGTGACCGCGACAAGCCACAACAAAGGCTCGCAGGTACAAATGACCTTGCCTCCGCGGAAAAAATAATCAATGAGTTGCTTAAAAGCGGCGAACCTTGCCAAAGCCTACCGTCACCGCCAAGTAGTCAAAGACGTCTCGCTCACGATTAACAGCGGACAAATCGTCGGTTTATTAGGCCCAAACGGCGCAGGAAAAACCACCTCCTTCTACATGATTGTTGGCTTAGTTCCTTCAGATGCCGGTCACGTATTCATTGATGATAAAGACATTACACAATTACCCATGCACGAGCGCGCCCAGCAAGGCATTGGCTATTTACCACAAGAAGCCTCAATCTTCCGTAAGCTCAGCGTGCAAGACAACCTGCTAGCCATTTTAGAAACACGTAAAGATTTAGATAAAGGCCAGCGTGAAGAACAACTCGAAAAATTACTCCAAGAGTTCCATATTACTCACATCCGTGACAGTTTAGGCATGAGTTTATCTGGTGGTGAAAGGCGTCGTGTGGAAATTGCTAGAGCACTTGCCACCGAGCCCGCTTTTATTTTACTCGATGAGCCATTTGCAGGTGTTGACCCCATATCAGTAAGTGATATAAAGCAGATTGTAATGCATCTGAAAACACGAGGTATCGGTGTGCTAATTACTGACCACAATGTACGAGAAACACTCGCAATTTGTGAACATGCTTTCATCGTTAATGACGGTTACTTACTCGCTCAAGGCACACCCGAGGAAGTTCTAGCCGATGAGCGCGTTAAAGAAGTTTATTTAGGCAATGAATTCCGTCTTTGACCTCAATCAGGCTTACCTTATTAAACAAGCATGCTAATATGGCACCTAGTTTGCTTAACTCTTTCAAAGGCTTCTTGCTGAATTGATGAAACCCTCTCTACAGCTCAAAATCAGTCAACAGCTGACAATGACACCACAGCTGCAACAAGCAATACGCTTGCTGCAATTGTCCACGTTAGATTTGCAGCAAGAAATTCAACAAGCGCTTGATGCCAACCCTATGCTTGAGGTTGATGAAGAATCTCTCGACCAAGCAGAGCCTCAAACCGAGCAGAATTCAGAATCACCCACACCGGAGAGTGTCACTGCCAGCACCTCAGATGATAGCGGCGACCCGGTTGCAGATAGTGACTGGAATGACGACATTCCGGACGACCTATCAACGGACAGCAATTGGGATGATACTTTCCAAAATGCCACACCAGCACCAACACCTAGCAGCTCGGCGGCAACCGATGAGTTTGAATCATCCGATACAGCCAGCGAAACGCTTCAGGATTATTTGAATTGGCAACTCAACCTGACACCAATGAGTGATGTTGACCGACTCATTGCGACAGCAATTATTGATGGCATTGATTTCGATGGTTATTTACGCGCCGATATCAATGACATTCTTCAGCAAGTCAGTGACGATGTTGATGAAGTCGACGCCGAAGAACCCATGGAATTGGCAGAAGTCGAAGCCGTCCTGCACCGCATTCAACAGTTTGATCCGCCGGGTGTTGCTGCCCGTGACCTCAGCGAGTGCCTGACAAATCAGCTCAATCAACTGCCTGCAGATACCCCGTTCGTAAAATCAGCCAAGATCGTTGTAGAAAAGCATCTCCCATTGCTCGGCAATCATGATTACAAACAAATTATGCGTCGCTGCCGAATAAAGGAAAACGAACTAAAAAGTGTCATTAGCCTTATCCAGGAAATGAACCCAAAACCCGGGAATATGGTTCAATTTGGCGAAGTTGAATACGTTATCCCCGACGTTTACGTCCGCAAAGAACGCGATGAATGGATCGTAAGCCTGAATCCAGAAGCCGCGCCAAAAGTCCGCATTAACGACACCTACGCCAGCATGGTGAAACGCGCCGACAACAGTGCAGACAACACTTTCTTACGTGACCATTTGCAAGAAGCTCGCTGGTTTCTAAAAAGCCTAATGAGCCGCAACGAGACGCTGCTGAAAGTGGCTAACAAAATTGTTGAACACCAACGAGACTTTCTAGAACATGGTGAAGAGGCAATGAAACCTCTGGTACTCCATGACATTGCAGAAGCGGTAGAAATGCACGAATCAACAATATCTCGTGTGACCACTCAAAAGTTCATGCACACCCCTCGCGGCGTTTTTGAACTAAAATACTTCTTCTCAAGCCATGTTAGTACATCGGGCGGCGGCGAATGTTCATCAACGGCGATACGCGCGATTATTAAAAAATTAGTGGCAGCCGAAAACGCAGCCAAACCCTTAAGTGACAGCAAGATTGCTAACCTGTTGGACGAACAAGGCATTCAGGTCGCGAGGCGCACAATTGCAAAATATCGTGAAGCTTTGCAAATTCCGCCCTCCAACGAACGCAAACGTCTGTTATGATTACTAGTGACACGGCTTGCCACAACAAACTTATACCTAAAAGCTAGGAGAGCCATATGCAAATAAATATCACTGGTCACCACGTGGATCTCACTCCATCCATACATGAATATGTCGATAGCAAATTTGCAAAACTCGAGCGGCATTTTGATCACATCACAAATGTCCAAGTCACACTCCGAGTAGAAAACCAACGACAAGAAGCAGAAGCTACCGTTAGCATTGCAGGCGGTGAACTGTTCGCAAAGTCTGAAGCTGATATCCTTTACGCCGCCATTGATAGTTTGATCGATAAACTCGATCGACAGATCATCAAACACAAAGAAAAATTAAAAAGTCATAAACAGGGCGGCCTCGCCTAACCTGATAGCTGGAAGGCTAAATGCTATTCACCGATGTCATAAGCTCGGAACGGTCATTTATTGACGTTCCCGGCAACAGCAAGAAACGTGTCATAGAAAACGTCAGCGAACTGATTGGTAACACAATCAATTCGCTGGATACCGAAGAAATCTTTCGTGGCCTGATAAGTCGCGAAAGATTAGGCAGTACAGGCTTGGGGGATGGCGTCGCCATTCCTCATTGCCGCTTAGAAGGCTGCGCAACAACCTACGGCTCGTTAGTTAAGCTTCCCGAGGCCATTGAGTTTGATGCGATCGACCAAAACCCGGTCGATTTACTCTTTGTGCTCTTAGTCCCCTCAGAAGCCACTGACGATCATTTACAAACCTTAGCCGGTGTTGCTGAACTTTTTAGCCAGCCTGAGTTTCGAGATTCACTTCGTCGCTGCAAATCATCTGACGAGCTTTACCAAGCCGCTTTAAGCTATAGTCCATAAAACATTTTTGACATAAACACCCTCTAAACTCCTACCTGTCTTCATAGAGACTCTGATTTAACAAGGAGAAAACACAATGAAGCTGGTCATTATCAGCGGTAGTTCAGGTTCAGGGAAGAGTACCGCTCTGCAAGCGCTGGAAGACCTCGGCTTTTACTGCATTGACAATCTACCTGTTTCACTTTTACTCGGACTTTCCAGCCTGATCAACAGCCAAGAAATGGCAAGCCACAACGGTATTGCCATCAGCATTGATGCCCGTAACACCTCACAAGGATTATCCGAGTTCCCTGCTTATTCTACACAGTTAAGCCAAAGCGGCGTTGAACAGGACATTATTTACCTAGACGCCAATATTGCCACATTACTTCAACGCTTTAGCTCCACTCGCCGTCGCCATCCGCTATCGGATAATGATAAAGGTCTCAACGATGCCATCCAGCTTGAACAACAATTATTAGAGCCCATGGCAAACCTTGCCAACCTCAAACTCGACACAACTCGCATGAGCATTTACGAGCTAAGGGACGTAATCAAACAACGCGTCGTTGGCCACAGCAAACAACACGTGAATTTAATGTTTCAATCTTTCGGTTTTAAGCACGGAATACCTATTGATGCTGATATCGTCTTTGATGCTCGTTGCTTGCCTAACCCTTACTGGCAACCTGAACTACGTCCTTTTAGCGGAAAAGACACACAGGTCATTCAATACCTCGTTGGGCAACCTGAAGTACAAGAAATGCTAGACGACATTATTCGCTACCTCAGCCGCTGGATTCCTCGCTATGAGCGCAATAACCGAAGCTACCTAACCGTAGCCATTGGCTGCACTGGCGGACAACACCGCTCTGTATTTATCACCGAAGCACTTGCTAGCCATTTTAATCAATCTATGGATAATGTACTGGTTGCGCACAGAGAGCGCTTAGACTGGGGAAATCATTGATGATAGAAAAGCAGTTAACCATCATTAACAAGCTGGGACTGCATGCCAGAGCAACCGCGAAGCTTATTGGGGTTACGAATAACTTTACCGCTTCTATCGAACTTGAGAAAGACGGCCGTAGCGTCAACGGTAAAAGCATTATGTCAGTAATGATGTTAGCCGCAACGCAAGGAAGCCAACTAACAGTTCGTGTCGACGGCGAAGATGAGCAGACTGCTATGGACGCAATAGAAGCCATCATTAACGATCGTTTCGGTGAACCTGAATAACCACTTATTCAGTATTTTTGTCGCATTCCTCTCTTATTCTTCCTGCTTGCATCAGCTATACTCGCACTACAGATGCCTGATTTTAAAAGACGAATAGAATTCTAATCAAAAATCAGGTCACTCTCTCGATCCGCCACACATTCTGGTCAGTGAGAGCAATTTTATGCCGCCACATATCGAAAAAAATTACCTCCTCGAGCTTAGTGCCGCCTTAGAAAGCGGTGAGTTTCGGCAGGTTCGGCATATGCTCAACAACATCCTATTACCGGCGGATGTTGCACACCTTATTGAATCTTCACCCCCTCGTGCTCGTCAAATCATCTGGAATTTGATTGATAAAGAGATCGAAGGTGATGTCCTTCAATACCTCAGTGATGACATCAAGTCCGATTTCCTTAGCAAGATGGACACGGAAGAAGTTATCGCCGTCACTGAAGGCTTGGATATCGATGACCTTGCCGACGTACTTCAGCAGCTGCCTGACACGGTCATGCAAGAAGTGCTCGACGCAATGGACAAGTTGGATCGCGAACGTATCGAGGAAGTTCTCTCGTATTCTGAGGATACTGCTGGCGGCTTAATGGATACCGACACGGTAACCATCCGTGCCGATATCACCCTCGACACAGTGCTTCGTTATGTCCGTCGTCACAATACGCTCCCGACCATAACCGACAGTCTCTTGGTTGTAAGCCGTAAAAATGTACTTATCGGCGTTTTACCGCTAACCACCCTATTAGTCAGCGACCCTAACGTCACAGTTAGAGAAGTCATGGTGACAGAAATCATCACGATTCCGGCCGCTATGCCCGATGATGAAGTGGCCAACTTATTTGAGCGCCATGATTTAATTTCAGCACCGGTCACCGATGAAGAAGGCCGCCTACTAGGCCGAATCACCATCGATGACGTGGTTGACGTTATTCGTGAAGATGCTGATCACTCTTTGATGAGCATGGCTGGTTTAGATGAAGACGAAGATACCTTCGCACCGATTATGAAAACCGCCAGAAGCCGAGCCATTTGGTTAGGAATCAACCTAATCACGGCATTTATAGCTTCAGGTGTTATTGGCATGTTCGAAGCCACCATAGAGAAAGTTGTTGCTCTTGCTGTGCTCATGCCAATCGTCGCAAGCATGGGGGGTATCGCCGGAACACAAGCACTCACCCTGGTCATACGCGGCATGGCTCTGGGCCAAGTAGAACGTAGCAATATTAGCTGGCTATTAAACAGAGAACTCATCGTAGGCGCCATTAATGGCGTTTTATGGGCGAGTGTTGTCGCCGGAGCTGCTATGCTTTGGTTTAATGACATAAGAATCGGTATCGTGATTGGCTGCGCGTTAATCATCAACCTTATAGTCGCCGTATTAAGCGGCGCAGGCTTACCGCTATTACTTAAAGCCCGAGGAATCGATCCAGCGTTAGCAGGAGGCGTCCTATTAACAACAATCACCGATGTGGTCGGTTTTATGTCTTTCCTAGGATTAGCTACATTAGCCTATGCATAAACGTTATATCGTTTAATTTATAATTTTTATTTAATAGCTTTGTCTTACCACTTTTCCTTATAACTACTAACGAGCTTTATTTAGCACAGCGTATACAACATGACTCAACACCAAGAAGACACGTTTGATAAAGAAAACCCAGAAGAAGACGTTAAAAGCAAAAGCCAAATCAAACGTGAAATGGAAGAGCTGCAGCAACTCGGCAAAAAACTGCTGAACTTAAAAGCAGATGTTGTAGATAAAATGGAGCTGCCTGATCGCCTAAGAGCCGCTATCGAAGAATCCACCAGAATCACGCAAAACGAAGCTAAGCGTCGCCATTTACAATTCATTGGCAAACTAATGCGCGACACAGATGTAGAACAAATTCGTGAAGCCATTGAGCGACAAGAGGCTGGCAGTCGCGCCCACGCACAACACTTTCATCAACTCGAAAGTTGGCGTGATCGTTTGATTGATAATGATGACCACATCAACGCGTTTATGGAGGTATACCCTGCCGCTGACCGCCAACATCTGCGTCAATTAACACGGAATGCTAAACGTGAAGCAGAAAAAAACAAAGCACCTGCAAGTGCACGAAAGTTATTTAAATACATTCGTGAGCTAGATGAACAATAGAGCGTTTAGACCTCAGTACGCCTAAGGGCGTGCGCGAGCTACACTTTACGAGAGTGCTCGATTATTGGCATTTTCTGACGAATATCTTCGAGCAGCTGCAGATCAATATCGGCAACCACAACGCCGGAGCCTTCGCTGACTTTTTCTGCTAACACACGCCCCCAAGGGTCAACAATTAAAGAGTGGCCATAGGTTGCTCGTTTACTACTATGTTGACCACCTTGGTTGGCTGCCAGCACGTAACATTGAGTCTCGATTGCCCGGGCTCGCAGCAATATATGCCAGTGCGCCTCTCCCGTCGTTTTTGTAAACGCAGCAGGAACCGTAATAATTTGCGCCCCTTGCATCATGAGCGATTGATACAGTGCGGGGAAACGTAAGTCATAACAGATAGACAACCCAACTTTACCTACGCTTGTATCAACAACCCTCAGCGCACTGCCCGGCTCGATTTGATCAGACTCTCGATACGAGGCTTGCGCATCTGCCACATCCACATCAAACAAGTGCACCTTGTCATACCGCGTCAGCTCATGACCATTCTCATCAAAGACAAAACAAGCTGACCGAACACGCTCACCTGATGCAGCAAGAACAGGAATCGAACCACCGATAATACACACTTGATGATGTAATGCTTGTTCCGCTAAGAAAGCGCGAATTGGGCCGGTAGACTGCTGCTCTGACTCACCACGCTCCAAATAAAGAGAGGCATGGAAAACAGCAAAGTTCTCAGGCAGGAGCACCAACTGAGCACCTTGATCAGCGGCTTGCCGAATTAACAAAGCAGCCTCTGCAAGGTTTGCTTGGTAATCAGCACCGCTCACCATTTGAACTACAGCCACTTTGGACAAACTAACCTCCGGCAACATGAATACACACTTTTAACTTAAGATCGTATAAAACGATTATGCTCTTTTTCATCGCCAATCGATGTGTCAGGCCCGTGTCCTGTAACCACAATAGCCTCGTCATCTAACCGATAAAGCCTTTCACGAATCGATTTTTCAATTTGCGGGTAGCTTCCGCCCCATAAATCAGTCCGACCAATCGCACCTTTAAATAAAGTGTCTCCAGCGACCAGCAACTTCGCATCCTCAAACCAAAAACTCGTTGAGCCCGGTGTATGCCCTGGCGTATGAATAGCTACGCCCGAACAACAACCCAAATCTTGATCGTCGTGAATCGGCAAATCTGGCGCAGGCTGAGGCTCATAAGGCACACCAAAAAGCTGACACTGCTGTTCTAATATATCCCACAAGAAACGATCATCATCGTGTAAATAAATCGGCGCCCCTGTTTTTTCTTTAATGGTTCCAGCTGCCAAAATATGATCTAAGTGAGCATGGGTATGGTAAATCGCTACGACTCGCAAACCTAAGGAATCGATTTTCGATAAAATCACATCTGCATCACCACCAGGATCAATCACAACACCTTTACCTGTTTGCGTATCCCCCAAAATCGTGCAATTACATTGCAAGGGTCCCACAGGAAAAGTATCTCGAATGTAGCGTGAAGAGGCGGTTTTCTTTGTCATATTTCGACCAATTTAAGCGTTATTAAATAGGTGGAACTTACCCATTGATCAGTGACAGCAGTTAGTACTCATTCATCAACGTTTAAGCTTTATAGCGTTTGCCTTCAGCAAGAAGCGTACAACGAATAAGCGCAACTTACTTTGCTGCCTCTTGCTTATTATTAGACTTAACTGGCTCAATCTTTGGGTCATCCCATGCACCGGTAACGTCGTAAACCGTCGTCGTAATTTTACTGAGTTTACTTCCTGTTAATTTATCAAACAGAAACATCGCCCCGGCCACTTGCGGCGTACCTAATAGCAATGCAGTGAGTGGGAGACTATCCGATAGAGGCAGAGTCACCCGCATACGTTGCTGCAATGTCTCATCCGGTAAATTAATCAAACCCGTAAGCTCAATATCCGCAGAAGGCCCTGTGAATTTTAGCGGCTCTGTACTTTTTGCAATTCCATTATCAAGACGATAATGGCCAAGAATCTTATCGAAACTCAATCCTGCCTCTGAAAGATCACTAAAGTCTAAACGCAGGCGGCGACCAATGGTATTCAAGTTTAAAATACCAAATACGCGCAGTGCAGAAGCAGATCCGACATCCATAAAGCGCCCTTTCCCCGCACTTAAATGCACATCACCACTCATGGTTTTGGTGTTGTAACCTAAAGGCGAGCCCTTCCAAAAAAGATTGGCATCGATCTTCGCTTTCTCAGCTTCTAACCCTTGAGCGATACCAAATAGCTTTTGTGCATTAGCAAGTTGATCTGAACTAAACGATAGGTTGACTCGACTCATGTGAGCTCCCTGCTGTTTAATCCACTCGGCTGCTCCTTCAATTTTAAATGCTTTATTCACCCCCGAAAGATGGCTAATTTCCACCCCTTCGTCGCTAGGATCTACCGCTATTTTCCACTCACCTAACTGACGGTCACCGTGTCGAAAGTCACGGATATGCACCCGTACTGAAGGAAGCTGCCCTGGGTCCATATCCGACCATGGGTCAGTGGCGTCGTCTTCAAGACCATCGGCGCTGCTCTGCTCATCTTTTTGAGGCTTACGAGGCAAATACAGACGATCAAACGTGGCGTTATAAGCCACCTTAGGTTCGGTAGGTAAAAACACATCACCTTTAATCGAAGGGCTGCTAACCGTTAACAGTCGACCATTACTTTCAGGATTAAAGCCTAAGTTAACCTGTTGTAACGCCATATCCTCGCTGAGCTGTAAGTTAGCTATCGCTAAATCTACTGTGTTTAACAAAGGGTCAATGCTTATCACGCCTTTTTTACCCACAGCATCATCAGCATATTCATCAGCTAAGGCTTGCCACTCAGATAGAACAACTCGCTGCAAAAATCCTCGGACCCATAAACCGTCTTTTCGTTGCTGCGGTAGTTCGTTTGTAACCCCTAGAACGATATCTCCTCCTTGCAGCCCTTGGTCGTTAATCAATAGCAATGAGTTCAGCTGGTTTGCCAATTTAATACGCATCCAGTTAGTGTCACCTTCTAACTCTGTACGTAGCTCAAAGGGCATAGCCTCATCTTTTTGCTTAGCAAAGGGAGGAGGTAATAACCGGGTTTGGACACCCTCAAGGCTTGAAGTTAACCGAAGGGATGAGCAGTCTCGCTTCTCCGAAGTACACACATCAAGAAAAGCACTGTAGCCACTACTTCCCTCAAAAAGTTTAAGAAGCTCTATATCCAGCCATTGATTAAGCCGAGCCACTTCAATATTACCGTCGGCTCGCACAACCGTATGCGTTTCTTCATTGCTAGTCTGAGTATCAATTCTGACTAGCACCGGACTATCAAAAAATCGTGCTTTTATCCCAGAAGCATTAAGCCCTTGCTGGTCGTCATAAACAAAAGTACCGTTAATTTCTTCAACCACAAGATCACGTTTTTTGGACAAATAACGCCCTTCAGAAAGTTTGCTCGTGACCTGATATCTGGAGTTATCAATATCGGCTAAATTTAGCTGTAAGCTCAGCTCAGTACTGGTTTTTCCCGTAAGGTCCCACTCGGCAAACTCAGCACCTAAACGCTCGGCTACCGGTGAATTCATCAGTACTGATTTAACATCAGCGGCGGGACCTGACATCGATGCACTCACGGCCAACACATCTGCGCCGTCAGCAAGGTAAAAGCGCCCTCTAGCAAGTTGGGTGGCGAACGTTTTGCCTGTCGTCGTCGTGGCTAATACCGCACTATCTTTTACAAGAACCTGACCATTGACCTGTTGAACCGCGGGCCAATCAGGGGAGTATTTTATTTTTGCTCGGTTAACATCAAAATAGAGCTGAATACTAGGGTCTTCAGCCCAAGACTCGAGTGGTCCATGGTAGACAAATAGCCCCTTGTTGACCGTGCCTTGCTGGATCCCCTGAGACAACCATTGGGTAAGATCTGGATTCAATTCCTTGTCAGGTATCAGCTTAGGTGTGATCACACCATTAGCCTGCTCTGTTCCAATCATCAGCGAGAAGTCACTGGCGACACCTTTGGCATAAGCCAGATCCAGGCTAAAACGACCATTGGCAGTAATTTCAGGCATTTCGACTTGCAAGTGATCACTTTCAACCCAAATTTTTCCAGGGCTGAATTTCCACAGAACAGTGCCACTCGCACGATCAAAACCCCAGCCTGCGGAAAATAGGTCAGGGAAAGAAAGCATCAGCGGAGCACTATCAAAAGTGATAATGCCGCTTTCTTGATCGTGAGAGAGCTTCCCTTGAATGTTGTCGATCTTCGGGGCGCCATCATAAGCTTCTACAGAAACACCCACCACATCGGCATTAAGCAGCACCTCAGGGGCCTCTTGCTGTAATGTCTCGAGATTGAGTTCGGCACGAATATTTTTGAGCAAGCCCGTTGGTGCTAAAACCGCAATTTCACGGGTAACCGATTCGGGCATATGAGGGGTTAAATTAGCTAAGCGGTGCAGTATCCCTAGGTCTAACGTTTCTATATTCAACAATAACTGCTTGTCGCTCCACTGCCCTGCCACTCGATCTACTGGTATCGGAGAGTAATTGATTCGCCCTTGTGATGGTTGCGCAATAAACGACCAATTTTCATCTTTTTTCGCAGCACGCAGGCGTAGCGCAAGCTCGTTGACAAAGACTGGCTGCTCGCGAACATCAAGCCTTAACTGCTCCACATAAAGATCGGCAGAAATCTGGCTCGGCTGATTGTTTTGCCACTCAACCCAAACCTTTCCACCAGCGTCAAACCTAGCTAAGTTAGGCCATTGAGCCAATACCACAGGCTGCCAATAAGCCAGCGCGTCGGTAGAAACATCAGCATATAACTGGCCGCTGGTCGTTGCGTCGTGCAGTTCAAGTTGCACACGGACATCGATAGAATCGCCTTCGCTGTTCGTAATTGCCAAGCGCCCGACAAGACCATCAACGGTGCCGTTAAACTCTCCATTCAATAACAATTCATAGCGCTGCTGCGCCCCTAGCAACTCTATGGCACCTGAAGTAAGTGAGATACGTTTCTGTAATGCGAGATCGTGTAGCCAAGAAGGTAGCGCTTCATTTTGTTCGGGAGATTTAGCAAAAAAAGCGGAGGTATCGAGCAAAGCTAGCCGTAAGCGAGCGTTAACGCCGGTGATGGCAAGATCACTCAAAACAGGGCGCTGATTAAGTAGCGTGCGCCACCAATCAATTTGAGCCTCCGCTCTATCGATGGCGAGAAATTCATCAGCCTTACTCTCTGTACTACTCTTTACGTCACTCTCTGTACTACTTTCTACGTTAGTCTGTGTGCTACTCGTTCTATCACTCTTTGTATCACCCTCTGCTTCATTCTCAGTTTGAGCCCTTGTCGCCGTCACCGTCTGTGCGTCGACAACAGGTGTCACCGACAAACCATAAATAGAAAGCTGAGGTAATCCGTACTCCCATTTGACTTGCAGACGTTCAAAATCCGTCTGGTATGAATCATTACTCATCCATGACTTAACGGTATCTTGATAAGAAGGCAGCAGCCAAACCGAAAAGCGCAACGCGAGAATAAACACCGCAGCGAGAATAACCATAGCCGCTAGTAGATGAAGCTTAACTCGCAGTGCTGTTTTAAGTGGCTGGGACATGTCCTCACTCAACAGTGATCAGCGCAACACAACATCGTATTGTTCAGGGGTGTATAAAGGGTCTGCCTGCATGCGAATATGTTTACCGATAAACTCTTGTAGGTCAGCAATTCTGCCGGACTCTTCATCCTGCATACGGTTAACAACTGCCTCGGAGGCAATAACCATGTAGCTATTGGTATCGTAAGCACGAGCTACACGCAGAATTTCACGGAAAATTTCAAAGCAGACGGTTTCCGGCGTTTTAATGCTGCCGCGGCCATGACACTGTAAACAGGGTTCACATAGCAGCTGCTCTAAGCTCTCACGTGTTCTTTTGCGGGTCATTTCAACTAAGCCTAGATCAGAAACACCCATCACTTTGCACTTTACCTGATCACGATCCAATACCGCTTGTAGTGTACGGAGCACCTGCTGTTGATGCTCTTCTTCTTCCATATCGATAAAATCAATAATGATAATGCCGCCTAAATTTCTTAATCTAAGCTGACGACCTATCGCTGTGGCGGCCTCTAAATTCGTTTTGAAAATAGTTTCTTCTAGGTTGCGATGCCCCACATAAGCACCGGTATTAATATCAACCGTAGTCATCGCTTCAGTTTGATCAAAAATCAGGTAACCACCTGATTTCAAATCAACTTTTCGATTCAACGCCAGTTGAATTTCCTCTTCCACATTATAGAGGTCAAAAATAGGGCGCTCACCAGGATAGTACTCTAGCTTATTCGCCATTTCAGGCACCAACGAAGACACAAATTCATTGGCTTTTTGATAGGTTTCTCGCGAGTCAATCAATACCTTGCTGATATCCGGCCTTGCGGTATCGCGTAATGCGCGTAGAAACAATGGCAAATCTTCATAGATAACCGCAGGAGCCTTAGGGCTTTCGATACCCTGACTAACATTTCCCCAGAGCCTTAATAAAAACTGAAAGTCGGTGGTTAGGTCTTCTTCGTTAACCCCTTCGGCGGCAGTGCGCAAAATAAAACCGATTTCTTGCGCAGAATCACCAACAATTTTATCGAGAATAGCACGTAACCTTTCTCGCTCTTCCTCGCTTTCGATTCGCTGAGAAATACCTACATGCTGGCTATCTGGCATAAGCACTAGGTAACGAGAGGGGATACTTAGCTCAGTGGTTAAGCGTGCACCTTTAGTACCAATGGGGTCCTTAATCACTTGAACCACCAATGACTGGCCCTCGCGAAGCAAACTACTGATTGAAGGCTCGGCAGCAGCTTCTGTATCAGGAGCAGTTTGTAACTCACCGACATGTATAAACGCAGCTCGCTCCAAACCTATATCAACAAACGCTGCCTGCATACCTGGCAAGACTCTCACCACTCGCCCGTTGTAGATATTACCAACAATACCCTTACGCTCAGAACGCTCGACATAAAGTTCTTGGAGCATGCCGTTTTCAATCAACGCAACACGGGTTTCCATAGGAGAAAAGTTAATTAACAACTCTTCTTTCGTAGACACCGGATTTTTAACTAACTTGCCAGACATCGATTCCCATCTCACCCAATAAAGTTGCAGTTTCCATCAACGGTAAACCGACGACAGCAGAATAGCTACCTCTTATTTCTTTAACAAAAACAGCACCTAAGCCTTGTATAGCATAGCCCCCTGCTTTGTCTTGCGGTTCACCAGATTGCCAGTAATTATTAATCTCATCATGACTAAGCACTCTGAAAACCACATCAGTTGTGACCGTAATAACTTTCTGATGTTCCTTGGAAACTATCGCTACCGCCGTTTTTACTTGATGAACAACACCTGAGAGCTGTCGCAACATCACAGCCCCTGCATCTCTATTTTCAGGCTTCCCTAAAATACAACCATTGACGACTACCGTAGTGTCGCTTCCCAAGACAATATTTTCAGTATTAGATGCACGGGTAAAGCCCGCCTGGGCCTTTTCCAAGGCAAGGCGAGCAACATAATCTTCAGGAGATTCATCAACAAAAGGCGTTTCGTCGATATCAACAGGAAAAGTTTGGAAAGCCACACCGATCTGCTGCAATAACTCTGCACGACGAGGAGAGGCTGAAGCCAGCAGCAATTGCGGCATTTAGGAGACCTTCATACTTCGTCGTAAGCCGCGCAAAATCACAAATAACCACGGCCACAATAAGCAGCTCACTACCGATGGCAGCAGAAAAATTAACGAGTCAGAACTGTTGCCCAATGCGAGCTGAGCCCAATGCAGTAACATTTGATGCATACCAATTAAAACCAACACAACAAAAGCCTGCTGCCACAACGGAAACATTCGAATACGTTGATGTAGTCGCTGCGCCAAGAATGCCACTAGCGCCAAGGAAAGCGCATGCACGCCCAGTAAGCTACCCAGCAAGATGTCCACCAACAAACCTAACACCCAGCCGGTCCATATCCCCACCCGATGCGGCAAGGCTACTGCCCAGTAAATCAAAGTTAGCGCAACCCATTCCGGGCGGCCCCATTCCAATGACTCAGGCATAGGTAAGGTACTTAACGTAAGGGCGATCAAAAAAGTCAACCAAATCACCCAACGGTTGCGCGCATTTGCCACTACCATTAAGGGGCATCCTCAATTGTTAAATCAAATTCAGGCAGTTCGTATTGTGGCTCCAGACGGAAGGCAACCAACAAATGACGACTAGTATCTAAACGAGCAGTAGGCTTGGCTTTAACGATCGCAAAAGGTCGCCCTGGGTCATGCTCGATAGCCGTTACCACCGCAACGGGGTAACCCGTCGGAAAGCGCTGCCCAAGACCAGAACTGACAAGATGATCGCCAACCTGGATATCTGCAGTATCCGGCACATGGTTAAGCAAGAGCTCATCACTACTTCCCTTGCCCAATAAAATCGACCGATAACCGCTACGATTCACTTCAACGGGCATGGCATGCTGAGAATCTGTGATTAACAGAACGCGAGAAGTATAAGGCCCGACTTCCACAACCTGCCCCATAACACCATCGGCATCCAGTACTGGCTGACCAAGATATACCTGATTCTGCAAACCCTTGTTGATAATGATCTGGTGAATAAAAGGGTTGGGATTCACCCCGATGAGTTCAGCTAATTCAACCCGCTCATCGATTTTTTCTGACGCGTGTAGCAAATTACGTAGGTAAGCATTCTCCACCTGCAAAGCTTCCACACGCTGCAAGCGGCGGGCGAGTATCAGTAAATCGGCTTGGAGTTTTTCATTCTGTTCAGCAAGGTCGTCTCGTTGTTCTAACGAGCGATCCATCACGGCCAACATGCGGTTAGGCGCATCCACAATCCACTGGACCGGTGTCACCGCAAGCGAGAGGTAACCACGATATTTACCCATTGCCGGCCAATACAAGTCCACTGCAACCAATCCAAACGATAGCAGTACGACTAATACGAGGCTTAAGCGGACAGATTGTCCTTTGAAAATGGGTTTAATGGCAGATCTCCTTGATTTTTATTAGGAGGCTAAAAGTCCTAGAGCGTCCCGCCATGATTCCCATGAGACTAACAACCGATTTAATCAGTCGCTAATAATTCGAAAGAGTGTTTATCGATCATTTCAAGCGCTTTACCACCACCACGAGCAACGCAGGTTAATGGGTCTTCAGCAACAATAACGGTTAAGCCGGTTTCTTCTGATAGTAAACGATCAATATCACGTAAGAGCGCACCCCCACCAGTAAGAACGATACCTGTTTCGGCAATATCTGATGCTAATTCAGGAGGACATTGCTCCAACGCACTTTTCACTGCCTGAACAATCGATGATAGCGGCTCTTGAAGTGCTTCCATGATTTCATTGCTGTTCAGTGTGAAGCTACGGGGAATACCCTCTGCGAGATTTCGTCCACGAACGTCGATTTCAAGCACTTCACTGCTTGGATAAGCACAACCGATCTCTTGCTTAATACGTTCCGCAGTTGAGTCACCGATCAAGCTACCGTAGTTACGACGAACATAGGTCACGATCGATTCATCAAAACGGTCACCACCAACACGTACCGAGTCGGAATAAACTATGCCGTTCAATGAAATGACTGCGATTTCAGTAGTACCACCACCGATATCCACCACCATATTACCACTTGGGTCTTCAACAGGTAGACCAGCACCGATCGCCGCAGCCATGGGTTCATCAATCAAATAAACATCGCGAGCACCTGCCCCTAATGCTGATTCTTTAATGGCCCGTCGTTCAACTTGCGTAGATTTACAAGGCACGCAAACCAATACTCGTGGACTTGGTGTTAGCAATGAGTTCTCGTGCACTTTGTTGATAAAGTGCTGCAACATTTTCTCAGTCACATGAAAGTCAGCAATAACGCCATCTTTCATTGGGCGAATCGCAGAAATATTACCTGGCGTTCGACCCAGCATGCGCTTGGCATCAGTACCAACCGCAACAACTGATTTGTGGTTACCGACATGGCGAATAGCCACTACAGAGGGTTCATCAAGGACAACATCGCGATCGCGAACATAGATCAGAGTGTTGGCCGTACCTAGATCAATCGAAAGGTCGCTGGAGAAGACGCCTCGTAACTTTTTAAACATGGACTATGTTCGCTACTCAGAAAATCAGAATAAAATTGTCGAATTAGGCCGTAACTCTAGCAATGGCAAACATTTTGAGCAAGAAGCTTATCAAGTATTTATCACTGCAACTTAATAAGGAAACGCCTTTATGATAATTTAGGCGCCTTTAATGATTCGATCATTTGCATTTACAGAGAAATTTTTCAGGATACGTCATGTCCCTCGACCGTAACGATGTGGAAAAAATCGCCCATTTGGCTCGCTTAAATATCGATGAAGCGGATGTTCCCGACTATGCTAACGACCTGTCCAGCATCCTTGAGCTGGTTGATCAGATGCAGGCAAAGGACACCAAAAACATCGACCCAATGGCCAATCCTCATGATGCTGTTCAACGATTGCGTGAAGATATTGTGACCGAAGAAAATCAGCGAGAGAAGCTACAAGCCATTGCACCTCTTGTCGAAGAAGGCCACTTTCTTGTTCCTAAAGTTATTGAATAAAAAGTCATCGAATACGGGTTAGCAGAATCGGTTGGCGTACATCCCCAAACCGACACCACGCCTCGATTAGATTAGATTCAGGAAATAACACATGTTAAACAAAACACTCACCGAGTTGGGTCAAAGTTTGTCGAGCGGCGAGTTCAGCAGCGTTGAGCTCACTCAAGCATTTTTAGCGCGTATCAAAAGAGAAGACAGCCACTACAATAGCTTCATCACGCTGTCAGAAGAACTAGCGCTTCAACAGGCGGCGGCGGCTGATCAACGTATTGCAGCTGGGGACGCTTCTCCGCTAACGGGCATACCTATTGCCCACAAAGACGTTTTTTGCACAGAAGGCTTGCGAACCAGCTGTGGCTCAAAAATGCTAGACAACTTCATCGCACCTTATAACGCAACGGTCATCGAAAAATTCAACGCTGCAGGTTCTGTTTGCCTTGGAAAAACCAACATGGACGAGTTTGCCATGGGATCATCCAACGAAAACAGCTACTACGGCGTCGTTAGAAACCCATGGAACACTGATTGCGTTCCAGGCGGATCATCAGGCGGATCAGCCGCAGCTGTTGCTGCACGCCTCGCTCCTGCCGCCACCGGCACTGATACGGGCGGATCAATTCGTCAGCCTGCAGCACTATGCGGCATCACAGGCTTAAAGCCGACTTACGGCCGTGTCTCTCGCTTCGGCATGGTTGCTTACGCCTCCTCGCTAGATCAAGGTGGACCTATGGCAAAAACCGCTGAAGATACAGCATTGTTACTGAATGTTATGGCGGGGTTTGATGCCAAAGATTCTACCAGCATGGCGCAACAAGAAACCGATTATTCTGACGAGCTCAACCTGCCTTTGGATGGGTTAAAAATCGGCCTACCAACAGAATATTTTGCTGAAGGTTTAAATCCTGGAATCGCCACTGAAGTACAAAATGCGATTCGACAATTTGAAGCCATGGGCGCGACAGTGAAAGAAGTCAGCCTACCAAACACACAACTGGCGATTCCTGCTTACTACATTATCGCGCCAGCTGAAGCATCATCGAACCTATCTCGCTTTGATGGCGTTCGCTATGGCTACCGCTGTGAAAACCCCGTTGACCTTGAGGACATGTACAAGCGCTCTCGTGGTGAAGGTTTCGGCGACGAAGTAAAGCGCCGCATCATGGTCGGTACTTATGCATTATCTGAAGGCTTTTACGATGCTTACTATAAAAAAGCCCAACAACTACGCCGCATCATCAAAGATGATTTTGTAGAAGCACTAGCTGAGGTTGATGTTCTGATGGGACCAACGACTCCAGAGCCAGCATTTAAAATCGGCGAAAAAACCAGCGACCCCGTGTCTATGTATATGGAAGATATTTTCACAATTTCTCTCAACCTTGCAGGTCTACCGGGTATTTCAATTCCTTGCGGGCAATCCAACGGATTACCGGTAGGTTTACAAATCATCGGTAATTATTTTTCAGAGAAACGTTTGTTAAATATCGCCCACCAATACCAGCAAGCAACCGATTGGCACAAGCAATCGCCTGTTGACCTGAATGCGCTTTAAGAGGTTATAAAAAGATGGAATGGGAAGCTGTAATCGGTCTTGAGATTCACGCTCAACTTGCGACCAAATCAAAAATATTCTCTGGCGCCAGCACTGAGTTTGGCGCAGAAGCGAACACCCAAGCCTGCGCTGTAGACTTGGCACTACCAGGCACCTTGCCGGTTTTTAATGCTGAAGCCTTGGCCATGGCAGTGAAATTTGGCCTTGCCATTGGTGCTGACATCGGTCGTAAATCAGTGTTTGACCGGAAAAACTATTTTTATCCTGATTTACCTAAAGGCTATCAAACCAGCCAACTCTTCTACCCTATCGTAGGCGAAGGTCATCTTGACATTGAACTGAGCAATGGCGAGAAGAAACGCATCGGCGTAACCCGTGCACACCTAGAAGAAGATGCAGGCAAATCGGTTCATGATGAGTTCCCTAACATGTCTGGCATCGACTTAAACCGAGCTGGCACACCATTATTAGAAATCGTTTCCGAGCCTGACATGCGCACCGCTGAAGAAGCCGTAGCCTATGTTCGAAAAATCCACTCCATTGTCACCAATCTTGGCATTTGCGACGGTGACATGTCGCAGGGCTCGTTCCGCTGCGACTGTAACGTATCGGTACGCCCAAAAGGGCAAGAAGAGTTTGGCATGCGGACAGAGACCAAAAACCTCAACTCGTTCCGCTTTATCGAAAAAGCGATTAATGGTGAAATCGAGCGCCAGATCGACCTGATTGAAGACGGTGGCCGAGTGGTTCAAGCTACCCGCCTTTACGACGCAGACAACGACACTACCCGTGAAATGCGCTCGAAAGAAGAAGCTAACGATTACCGCTACTTCCCTTGCCCAGATCTACTACCTATCGTTATCGATGACGAATTTATAGAGAACATTCAACTGTCACTACCTGAACTACCAGATGCACGTCATCAGCGTTTTATGGAAGACTATGGACTCAATGACTACGACGCTGGCGTACTCTCCGCATACCGCGATACGGCATTGTATTTCGAACAAGTAGCGCAAGATATGGATGACGCTAAGCTAGCGGCCAACTGGGTAATGGGCGAACTTTCAAAGTATCTCAACAGCAACAACCTTGAAATCCAACAAAGCCCCATTAGCGCTGCTAACCTTAACGGCTTACTACAACGCATTAAAGACAACACTATTTCAGGCAACATTGCCAAAAAAGTCTTTGATGCCATGTGGAACGGGGAAGGCACTGCAGATGAGGTCATCGAGAAACAAGGCCTCAAGCAAGTTACTGATACCGGTGCAATTGAAGCCATGGTCGATGAAGTTATCGCTAAAAGCGGCCCTCAAGTCGAGCAATACAAAGCCGCCGAGCCTGATAAGCGCGGCAAAATGCTTGGCTTCTTCATGGGTCAAGTGATGAAAGCCTCGCAAGGCAAAGCCAACCCAGGCCAAGTCAACCAGCTCCTGAAGAAAAAACTAGACGCACTTTGCTAATATTATCAACACATTAGCATTAAAAACCGAAAGCGAGACCCATCTTGCTTTCGGCCTATTCGAGCCCGACCTCAGCACAAATTAAATAAAATTCATTAATACCCAAAAAATAATGAAAAAATTTCGTTTTATACTTTTCCTTTTCAGCAGTAAATAGTCACTCAGTGGCTTTCATTGCAGGAGAGGTATATGAGGAAGTCGGAATCTGACAACAATGAACTTTTTGAATCGGTATTAAGCGAAAACGAAGAAACGTTCGAAGAAGAACATTTTCGGCGTACTGAAGGCAATCCCGATGCTAAGCGCAGTATCGAAGATTATTTCGAGCGTAAGCGATTAAACTCGCTAGACGATTGGTACAAAGACCTTTGAATTTGCGATATGTTTTTGCAAAACAAATCACACCAATACGCACGACTACTTTAATTCGCACACCCTGAAAAAACCTGCCCTGGCAGGTTTTTTTATTCCTACCAAATACTCATTCACCTTAAACTGGGGTTTCGTTACACTAACAGCCTATTTTCGCTGTATAGAACCCTACCATGAGCCAACCAGACCAAATCCTAGAGATCAAACATAAACTCAACGGAAGCAAACACGAGTTTATGTGCCAAACACTGGAAAAATCTGCTGAGCATGTGGTTGTGCTTTATCGGTTAGAGCAGCCGATCACGGTGGAAGACCAGCACTTTGCTGCAGGTACTTTATCGCTAGGATATTTTTGGGAAGATCGTAACTACAACGTCTATCACTGGATTGCGCCAAGCGGCGAATCTCAGGCGGTATACGTCAATATCGCTGACAACACCGAGATAACAGCAGACATCGTCGAGTGGCGGGATTTAATTATTGATTTGCTGATCACCCCCGATGGTCGCTGCCAAATTCTTGATGAAGATGAGTTGCCGGATGATTTACCCCCTGAGCTAGACGCTTTGATTAGCACCGAAACAGACAAATTGGTTGCTCGCCAGCAGCAGTTACTCCAAGAAATTGAGCAACGTACCACAGCGCTTTTGGCGGCAATGGAAAACAACTGTTGATCAATTAACAGAAAAAACTGCCATACAAACAACCTATCGCCAAGAGAAGCAACGTGGGCTCATCGACCGAAACTAATCGTGCCACCATGACCGAAGGGCCCGTTGCACAACAACTGCTTAAACATTCTGGTGCAATGCTCATCGGCATTGCCTCAATTATTCTACTTAACGTCACCGACACTTTTTTTATTGGGCAGCTAGGAGCAAACGAGCTCGCCTCGATCAGCTTCACCTTTCCTGTCACTATGCTAATCATTGCGCTCACACTGGGGTTGAGTGTTGGCACTTCTGCCATTGTTTCTCGCTCCGTAGGCAAGGGAAACCACCACGAAACCAAAAAACTAACCACTCATTGTCTCGCCTTTGCCTTACTCGTTGTTATCGCCATGACCGCGCTAGGCTACCTAACCATCAACCCCGTTTTTCGATTGCTTGGCGCTAACGAATGGCAGCTGGTTTATATTCGCGAATACATGGAGATTTGGTATCTCGGCATTGGTTTAGTCGTCATTCCGATGGTAGGCAATAGTGCTATTCGCGCCAACGGCGATACCAAAACACCCAGCCGCATCATGCTGCTAGCTGCTTTTACGAATATAATACTCGACCCATTGTTGATATTTGGTATCGGCCCATTCCCTAGATTGGAGCTACAAGGCGCGGCTTTTGCCACAGTGATCGCTTATTCATTAACCTTTGTGGTCGCTGTATGGGTATTGACTCAAAAATTACAGCTCATTAGTTTTCAGGCACCCAGCTTATCAGAGCTCAAAGCACACTGGGGGCAATTAATAAGCTTAGGCTTGCCTGCTGCTGCGACTAATATTTTGAACCCGATTACAGCGGCCGTTTTAACCTACTTTCTCTCTACCCAAAGTCACCATGCAGTTGCCGCTTATGGTGTGGGGACACGAATAGAATCTCTAGCAATGATTGGTGTCATGGCCATGTCGTCAATACTCACACCGTTCATTGGCCAAAACCTAGGGGCCAACAAGCCTGAGCGAGTACTGGAAGCTATCTACTTTTGTCGCCGCTTTGCTCTTTTCTGGGGACTTATTGTTGCTGCACTCTTATTCGTGCTATCCGAACCTATTGCAAGCCTTTTCAGCTCAGCCAGCGATACCGTTGAAATGGCGAGTCTCTATTTGAGTATTGCTCCGCTAGGTTACTTTGGCTTGGCCTGGGTTATATTCTGCGCCTCCGTGTTTAACGCATTTCACCAGCCTCTTTATGCCGCTAAGATTGTTCTAATCCGACTGGTGCTACTGACCATTCCTTTTGCCGCAGCTGGGCTCTACCTATGGGGAACAACGGGATTATTCGTGGGAGTTTGTATAGCCAGCGTACTGTCGGGGCTTTGTGCGTATATGCTGCTTCAAGGAAAAATTAAAGAACTAACGATTCAACCCTAAAGGTGGGATTTATGCCGGTTCTTTCCATTCTCGCATTCCGGAAAAGCGAGCTGCCAAGTAATCCATTTGATCCCCTAAGATCTGCCGATTAGCCAAGTACATAAACTCGAACATATTCGGCTCAAATGGAATCGCCAACAGTTCCATACCCGCTTGTTCAGGGGTTCTTCCGCCTTTGAAGTGATTACAGCGACGACAAGCGGCCACAACATTATGCCAACGATCAACACCCCCCTGTACTTTTGGCACTATGTGATCGCGGGTTAATTCCCGATCCGTGAAACAGCCACCACAGTACATACAAAAATGCCCATCACGGCGAAACAGGTAACGGTTCGATAAGGACGGCACCGCTTGAACGATGCTGGGGTCACCCTCACAAGCAATAATGGGTGCTAAATCAAGATAGGATTGGCGACCCAGACGGTTGAGTCCACCGTGAAGCCGGACTAAATCATCGCCCAAATGCCAAATAACCTGACCACGAACATACAAAGTCGCAGCTTGCTCATGACTCAGCCATGCTACCGGCAAGCCTGCTTTATTGAGCCTTAATATTCGTGCTTTTGAGCCCATGCCTTGACACTCGACTAGAATACAAACTTCAATAGAAACAATGAGATTAGCTTTAGCCTACTCCACTCATTGGATAAAAAACAGCCAATTGTAGGGTGACATTTTTTAATGAAGTTTTAAAGACAGTGCTATTGTTATAAAGAGCCGACCAATTTTGGCGAATGACGAGGGGTCATATGGGGCGACCAATTTACTTCACCTTAGGTGTACTTTGCTTATTGCTCGCAGCAATAGGTGTTCCATTACCCCTGCTTCCTACCACACCCTTTGTGCTGCTGGCCGCCTTTTGCTTTTCAAAAAGCTCACCACGATTTCATCAATGGTTATTGAACAATAAAGTGTTTGGGAAAATGATTGCCCAGTGGGAAAGCGATGGTGTTATTCCGCTACGTGCCAAATGCCTAGCAACCTTTATGATGCTCACAATGGTGAGCTACCCCCTCTTTTTTCGCGACCTCCCGCTTTGGGCCATCATTATGGTATTACTCACCATTACCGGCGCTTTGCTGTATATCTGGAGTCGTCCATCGGAACCACAAACACCCAACAAACATCCACAACCGCAGTAATCTAGCCTCAACATTCGCAACATCCGCAATGGTGTCAACACTGCGCTAGTTGCCATACTGCGCCTTCGACAACTCAGCAATTCAACAGCTCAATAATTCAATAATTCAATAATTCAATAATTCAATAGATAATTAGCAAAACTCACCTTGATCTAGGCAGTTTCATTGAGAAAGCGTATCATTCACTCATTAATTACGATCCTGTAATTTCGATCCTCTTTGCCTGAATTACAAACTAGTCTCACTGATATTGATAAGCTAACTCACATCATGCCTGCACGTTCATCATTAACACCCATTAGTATTGTCGTTTTAGCTGGCGGAAGAGGTTCGCGGATGGGCGGCCAAGATAAAGGCTTAGTATCCGTGAATAACAAGCCGATGATCAGCTATCTTTTGGATACACTTCACCCACTCAGTGATGACATTCTGATTAGCTGTAATCGCAATCATCAAGAATACGCACAATTCGGGTATCCCGTGGTCAGCGATGGTAATACGCATTTCTTTGGTCCATTAGCTGGAATCCTAAGCGGTTTAAAATCAGCCAAACACAGTCACCTATTAGTTCTTCCTTGTGACACGCCCGCAGTAACGTCACGCTTAATCAAAAGGCTACAAGCCTGTTCCGCCACGAGTCCCGACGCTATTTGCATGGCTAGTGATGGCAATCGGCCGCAACCACTTCACGCCATCATCCCTCAAGCATTACAGCAATCATTAATCGACACTATGGCTGCAGGGCAGCATTCAGTGATGGGTTGGTATGCGCAACAGCAGCTAAAGACGATCAACTGCGAGGATCTTCCTGGCGACTTTGCTAATGCCAATCGCCCTGAAGAGTTAGCCGTGCTGTCCGCAACATTAAAAGCAGCATCAGCACGCTAAGGTCAGCATATTTAGAAATAAGGCTTAGTAAAACACGTCATTAAAGCGAATAAAGTGGACTTCATCGCCTTCTGATATGGCTTGATTTGGCGGGATCTCAGCATAGCCATTGGCCCATACGGCTGTCGACAAAACGCCTGAGCTTTGGTTACCCGCAGGTTCTATCCACATTTTCCCGTCCACTTCGACCAGTTTGGCCCGCAAGTACTCTTGTCGAATTTGCGACTTCCGATTAAGACGAATCGGCGCTTTGACCTTTTCAGGAAACGCCTCAAGCTCACCCTGCAAACTCAACAAATAAGGGCGAGCTAGCATGTTGAATGTCACTAGCACGGCCGCAGGGTTACCGGGTAAGCCAAGAAATGGTTTACCTAGCACATCACCAAAGGCGAAAGGTTTACCTGGTTTAATCGCGACCTTCCATAGATTCAAAGACCCTAACGCTTCGACACAACCCTTGATGTGATCTTCCTCACCAACCGAAACACCTCCGCTAGATATAATGATATCCGCCTGCTCTGCGGCATTACGTAACGCAGCGTCCGTCGCCTCTGGCGTATCTTCAACAATCCCCATATCGACAAAGTCAAAGCCTAAGGCCTGAATTAAACCGCTTAAGGTGTAACGGTTTGAGTTAAATATCTGACCAGGCGCTAAATCACCGCCCGGTTCAACAAGCTCATCACCCGTTGACATAAAAGCAATAGTCAGCGGTTTGTAGACTGCCACCTTCGCAATGCCGACACTAGCTAAGACACCTAAATGCTGCGGCTTTAACCGCACACCCTGGCTAATAAGCACATCACC
>JBLXCH010000007.1:37242-64562 GCA_048265065.1 Motiliproteus sp.
TTCGCAATGCCGACACTAGCTAAGACACCTAAATGCTGCGGCTTTAACCGCACACCCTGGCTAATAAGCACATCACCGGCATGAATATCTTGTCCTTGTCGACGAATATTCTGTTCACGTTCTGGTGCTACTGGCAGTGTCACTACTGCAGCATCAGCCTGACAATCTTCTTGTTTAATTACCGTATCGGCGCCATCAGGCACTTTAGCACCAGTAAAAATTCTCGCTGCTTCACCAAGCTTAAGAGGTCCGGGATTACTCCCTGCGGGGACGCGTAAGCCGATCGGCAAGGTTGTGAGTTTATCGGAAGATAAATCCGCTAAACGCACCGCATAGCCATCCATCGCACTGTTATCATTAGGCGGCACATCAACTCGAGAATGCTGATCCTCCGCGAGCACACGCCCTAAACTTTCAGTTAAGGGGACCACCACCACTGGCTGCTTAGCCTTAGCGTTTTGACAAAGTAACGTCAGCGCTTGATCAAACGGCATCAACCCTGGATATTCACAGACATCAACCATTAACCACGGCTCCCGCAAGGCGCCGCTAAAGCCACCATTTCGACAAAATTACATGGGCGATGGCGAGCATCGAGCTGCTCTTTAATAATGCTATCCCAGCCTGTTTTACAGGCATTAGTTGAACCAGGCATACAAAAAATTACAGTGCGGTTGGCAACGCCGGCCAAGGCTCTAGACTGTACCGTTGAAGTACCAATCTGCTGGTAAGAAATCTGCCGAAACAGTTCCCCAAAACCCTCTATCGTTTTATCAAACAATGGCGCTAGCGCTTCTGGCGTGCTATCGCGATTCGTAAAACCTGTACCACCGGTAGAAAGAATTACTTGGATATTTTCGTCCGCAATCCAGGCAGAAACCTGCGCACGAAGCTTGTACACGTCATCAATCACGATACTACGTGCAGCCACGTGGTGACCTTCCTCAGTCAGGCGATCAACCAAAGCCTGTCCTGAAGTATCGTTTTCTAAGGTTCTCGTATCGGAAACCGTCAACACGGCAATGTTTAATGAGACAAACTCTGCTTGTCCTTGATGAGCCATGAGCACTCCTTTATGGGTTAACATACTTGCAAATCGTCTATGCCAGCATGCAATATCGTTCGCAAATAACCATTGTCGCAATCCCCTTGGACTCAGACAAGACGATTTACTATTCCATCAGTAGGAATTTCTTTTGCTAAAACTATGTGATTTAAATGATTTGACGGATAACCGCGCCAAAGGGTTCCAATTAGAAGGGCAAAAACTCTTCGCTGTAAAAAAAGATGCGCATATCTATCTTTATCGCAACCTTTGCCCACACCTCAATGTGTCATTGGAGTGGGATAAGGACCAATTCCTTGATGATGAAAACGCGTTCATTCAATGCGCGACTCACGGCGCTCTGTTTAGAATTGAAAACGGTCAATGCATTCAGGGGCCTTGCCTTGGTGAGACATTGGAAACGGTGGATTTTTTCATCGAAAAAAACACCATTTGGGTCGATCTATAATCAACTCATTTAACCGACAATAACAGGAACAGCTCCCGTTAACGCGATAACATTGGCGCTTAAATCGACCTCCATTTTATACGCATAAACTTCTACCCCCTGTGCTAACGCTTCTCGCAAACTGGCGCCGTAAACAGGATCGATATCATCAGCAGGCACAACCCGCTCAATCCCCGTGTGAGCCACGCAGAAAACTAACACCGCGCGCTTACCCTGCTGCGCCATCAAACTAAGTTCACGTAAGTGTTTACTGCCTCTGGTGCTAACAGCGTCAGGGAACGCACCTTCACCATTAGCACGTAACAGTGTGACGTTTTTAACTTCAACATAGCATTCGGGCTTTTCAGCTGAGGAATCAGCAAGCAACCAGTCGATACGACTTTTTTCATCGCCATAGCGTACTTCAGGGCGAATGACATCATACCCCTGCAGCTCTGTGATCACCCCATCATCAATTGCCTCTTTAACCAGCCCGTTGGCGCGACCCGTATTAACACAAGCAAGGTACTGCTGCTCAACTTCGACCAATTCCCACGTGTGTGGGTACTTTCTTTTTTGATTGCCCGAGTCCCAATACCAAACACGACTGTGTAAATCACAACAGTTTTTCATTGATCCTGTATTGGGGCAATGAATCCGTAAAACGTCTCCTTTTTGGGTTTCAACATCAGCCATAAAGCGTTTGTAGCGGCCTAGCAGTTTTCCTTGTTCTAGCGGGTAATCCAATTTCATAACGTCACTTTCAAGAAATAAGTAGGTGCTGTGTTTCAAGCAGACTTCCCACGCACTCAAATTGGGCAAATCTGCGTAAGCTAAAGATTGTACAAAAATTTAACAATAACACTGGTACAAGATCGACATATCTGGTAGTTTCTTGCGCCTAATTTGGTAGCCAAAGTTGCTGAACCCCTCTAGTATTGGGGCTTCATGATGACTGAGGCAACGATAAACGTCCAAGATGCAGAATACTCTGCTGTTGGCAGTTGGGATAAGCGAGGCAGAATTATGCCGGATAATAAAGAATCTTTTCTAAAGCATTTCGAACCTTACGACATCAAAGATGGCGAAGAATACATGAATGAAGCGCAAAAAACGCACTTCAGATTTATTCTTAATGCCTGGAAAAAAGAATTGATGGAAGAAGTTGATCAAACAATCAACCATCTTCAAGAAGACGCATCAAACTTTGCTGACCCTAGCGATCGTGCGAGCCAAGAAGAAGAATTTAGTCTTGAGCTACGAACTCGTGACCGTGAGCGTAAACTGACCAAGAAGATCAATGATACTTTAGATCTGATTGATGAAGATGAGTACGGTTACTGCGACTCATGCGGCATTGAAATCGGCATTCGTCGTTTAGAAGCACGCCCAACGGCGACGCTTTGCATCGACTGCAAAACACTTGCTGAAATCAAAGAAAAACAACTAGGTCGTTAATCGAAGAATCTAGGCTTAGCACCGAGGGTTAATCCTCGGTGCTGCTCCAACCTTAGGCTGGCAAATGACCCATCATTCTGCCTCACGGCCACAGCACAGCACTGAAAAAAACAGTTATATCGGCCGTTTCGCACCCTCCCCGACAGGACCATTGCACATTGGCTCCTTACTCGCCGCTGTCGCCAGCTATCTCGATGCTCGCCATCACAATGGACAGTGGTTACTTCGCATTGAAGATCTTGACCCTCCTCGTGAAGTTCCTGGCGCTGCTGACCAAATCATTCGAACCTTAGAACATTACGGCTTCGAGTGGGATGGAGAAATCATCTACCAGAGCCAACGGTTAGATGCTTACCATGATGCGCTCAACACGCTTAAAGCCGCTGGTTATGCATATGCCTGCGATTGCTCTCGGCAGCAAATACAGCTGCGAGGCGCACAACACTATGATGACCACTGTCGAAGCCGCCAAGCTGAGGTTGCCAAAGAGCACGCCATTCGGGTTGTTACAGATGACCAAACAATAGCATTTACAGACCGCATCCAAGGCCCAATCACCAGCCGCCTTCATCAAGACAGTGGTGATTTTGTCATTCGCCGAAAAGACGGTTTATTTGCCTACCAGCTAGCTGTCGTGGTTGATGATGCGTTCCAAGGTATCACCCATACCGTTCGCGGAAGCGACCTGTTAGACTCGACACCAAAGCAATTGTATTTACAGCAATTATTAGGGTTCCCTACCCTTAGCTACGGACATATCCCAGTGATAGTGAATGCTGAAGGCCAGAAACTGAGCAAGCAGACTTATGCACCTGCGCTGCCTAACAGCCAGCCTAACAGGTTGCTGATTACAGCCTTATCTTATTTAGGAATATCAGTAGCAGCAGACCAGCAACGAGCTCCACCCGCTGCCATACTTGCTTGGGCAGCACAGCAGTGGTCAATTAGTCAGATACAATCGAGTTTAACCGTTGGCACGGAGCCGCAATAACATGCTGATATACCGCCTTATCTCAGCACTCATCATCGGCACTTACATACTCTCACCGACAGTTGTTGATAGCTGGGCATTTACCGATCAAAGCTGGTATCGACCGTTTATTATCTGGCTGGTTTTTATCTTGATAGCCGCATGGTTAGAAGGACGCCGGAAACACGATGAATTTTAGTATTTCACAGCTACTGTTCGTCGGCTTGGCCTATATGCTGTTTCTGTTTGCAACAGCATATATTACCGATCGAGGCTGGCTTCCGAAAAAGATCGTCCGACACCCCGTCACGTACATTCTATCGTTAGGCGTCTATGCCAGTGTGTGGACCTTTTATGGCTCGTTAGGTATCGCTCATGATTATGGTTATAGTTTCTTGGCTGCCTACTTTGGAGCTTCCGCGGCCTTTATATTAGCGCCAATCGTCCTGATCCCTTTACTTCGTATCACGCGCACTTACCAACTCAGCTCTATTGCTGACTTATTTGCCTTTCGGTTTCGTAGTCAACAAGCAGGCACCTTTGTCACTTTATTGATGGTCATTGCGGCCCTGCCTTTACTGTCAATCCAGATACAAGCCATTACTGATAGTGTCTACATACTGAACGATGAGGTTGAAGAAAACTCAATCGCTTTTGGGTTCTGCGCCCTAACGGCTATTTTCGCTATTTTATTCGGAGCAAGGCACGCCTCTACTCGTAAGAAGAACGAAGGTTTAGTTGTAGCCATGGCCGTTGAGTCCATCGTCAAGCTGGTGGCTATCACCGCCTTAGGTGTTTATTGCTTATACGGTATATTTGGCGGCAATGCAGAATTAGAAAATTGGCTCAACAATAACAGCCTTGCCTTGAGCTTTCGTTACTCTCCAGTTGAGGACGAAGCATGGAAAACCTTACTGCTGGCGTTTTTCACTTCAGCCATCGTCATGCCTCAAATGTTCCACATGCTCTTCACTGAAAACCTGAATCCAAAAGCGATCTTTAAAGCGAGCTGGGGGTTCCCACTCTTTCTTTTCATTATGGCGCTGGCGATTCCGCCCATCCTTTGGGCCGGTATAAAGCTTGGCCTAGCTAGCAGTCCGGAATATTACGGTCTCTATCTCGGTCTATATTCGAACTCGGGATTACTCACCACCGTTGCGTTTATCGGTGGACTTTCTGCAGCAAGCGGGATGATTATTATCACGATGATTGCCTTATCCGGCATGGTCATAAACCACCTCGTTTTACCATTCTACGAGCATCAAGGTAGCGACAAACTCTATCAACGGATTTTGTGGGCACGACGAGGCGCTATATTACTAATTAGCTTATTAGGATTCGTTTTTTATCTAATGATTGGACCAGGCAATAATCGGTCACATTTAGGGCTGATGGCTTTCGTTGCCTTTATGCAATTCTTACCCGGCTTATTATCAACTTTGTTTTGGCCCGGCGGCAGCCGCATCGGGTTCATGGCAGGGCTAGCAACAGGGATTGGCACTTGGCTCTTTACCATGTTACTGCCAATGATTTCTGGCAGCAGCTTTCCTTTAGATTACGTGCTTAGTGAAACTTCTTGGCACCAGTCAGCCATTTATGCCCTTGCCGCCAACATCGGCGTTTTCATCCTAGTATCCATTGTCTTCCCACCTTCACGAGAGGAACTTCACGCAGCAAACTCCTGTGCTCTGAATGCCGTCCACCGCCCGCAAGCAACGCGATTACGCCTATCTAGCGTCGAGCATTTAGTCGAAATACTCACACCCCGCCTCGGTCAACAAACGGCTTGGCGAGAGACACGTGAAGCATTGAAAGAACTCGCGTTAAATGAAGATGAGCAGCGACCACAGGCATTGACTAAGCTTCGTGACCAAATGGAAATCAACCTTTCTGGCTTACTTGGCCCTGTTGAAGCCGTCACAATTCTCACCCCAAACAATGAAGACATCGAGTCAGACAGCTACGGCAATAGCAATATTCACCTGATGGAGAACCATCTTGAAAGCTATCAAGACCAATTGACCGGTCTAGCGGCAGAGCTTGATGAACTGCGACGATTCCATCGAGAAACCTTACAACGCCTTCCTGTTGGTGTTTGCTCAGTGAGCAGCAATAGAACCATCTTGTTGTGGAATACAGAGATGGAGAACTATACCAGCATCACTAAGGAAGAAGCGGCCGACGGCGACCTCTCCAATATTTCTGAACCTTGGGGCAGCCTTTTAATGGACTTTGCCTCGCAAGATCAATCTCACTTACATAACCAAAAAATCATTATCAAAGGCTCTCCACGCTGGTTTACTTTTCACAAAACGGCCATTGAAGAAAGCAGTAGCGGCTTTAGTAGCCAAGTCATTCTGATCGAAGACGAGACAGAGACTCAACTCCTCTCAGAAGAGCTCATTCATAGCGAGCGACTGGCTTCCATCGGTCGCCTCGCTGCAGGTGTCGCTCACGAAATTGGTAATCCTATTACAGGCATTGCCTGTTTAGCGCAAAATCTTCGCTATGAAACGCAAAACGAAGAAGTCCTTTATTCAGGCAAACAAATCCTTGAACAAACCGATCGCGTTGACCGTATTGTAAAATCACTCATGAATTTTGCTCATTCTGGTACTATTGGAAAAGTTGAAGAGCCACAACCCTTTAATTTATTGAGCTGTGTCCACGAGGCGATTAATTTTGTCAGTTTCGATGAACGTAGCAAACACATCCGTTACATCAACCGCTGCCCTGATTATTTTTACGTTCTGGGTGACGCGCAACGTTTTTTACAAGTGTTAGTCAACTTGCTTAACAACGCTGCTGACGCCAGTGAACCGGGGCAAGAAGTTGTTGTTGATGCGACTATCCGCAATGAGCAAATAGTGGTTTCCGTTGAAGATCAGGGTTCAGGCATCCCGCCCGATATTCAAGACCAATTGTTTGAGCCGTTTTTTACCACCAAAGATCCAGGCAAAGGAACAGGGCTTGGGTTATCGCTGGTTTACAGTATTATCGAAGAGCATCATGGCAGCGTGCAGATTGAAAGCCCTGTCGATAAAGCTCAGAATAGGGGCACTAAGGTAGTGATTTCACTCCCTTTTAAACCAGATCTACACAATCTAGAAGTATTGCAAGGCACAGGGCAGTAATTAATGAACCAAATTCTTATTGTTGAAGACGAAACGGTCATACGTTCAGCCCTAAAGCGATTACTTGAGCGGCATCGCTATGAAGTCAGCGATGCTGAGTCAGTCGATGACGCCTTGAGCCGTTTCCAACTAGACAGTTTTTCTCTAATCATCAGCGATTTACGCCTCGGCGGACGACCTGGAACAGACTTGATAGATCTAGCGGGAGATGTTCCCGTGCTCATCATGACGTCTTACGCCAGCATGCGCTCGGCGATTGATGCGATGAAACAAGGGGCAGCTGACTACATTGCGAAGCCTTTTGACCATGACGACATGCTGAAATCGGTCAATCAAATTATTGAAGCCCATCGCCCTCGTATTCAATCAACAAGCAACGACTCGAATATCGAAACGGGTGGCACTCGCATGCTAGGCAACAGCACGCCCATGCGTGATTTACAAAGCCGCATCCATAAGGTCGCGAAAACAGATGCAACCGTTTTAATCCAAGGTGAATCAGGAACCGGTAAAGAGCTTGCTGCACGCTCTATTCACGAACTTAGCCCTCGCAACCAAGCGGCTATGATTTCTGTCAACTGTGCGGCGATTCCAGAAACCTTGATTGAGTCTGAGCTATTTGGTCATGAAAAAGGCGCGTTTACAGGTGCAGTTAGCACTCATAGCGGGCTGATTGAAGCAGCCGATGGCGGCACCCTATTCTTAGATGAAATTGGCGAACTGCCTCTTGAAGCACAAGCACGACTGCTACGCGTTTTGCAGGAAGGCGAAATTAGAAAGGTTGGCTCTGTCAAACCAATGAAGGTAGATATCCGCCTCATTGCTGCGACCCACCGTGACCTAAAAGCCCTAACACGCAACGGTCAATTCCGTGAAGATTTATTCTATCGTCTCTATATCATGGAAATCGCCATGCCTCCGCTTAGGGATCGAGGCAAAGATATTATTGACCTAGCAGAACAGTTTTTAATTCGTAACTGTGAACGAATGAGCCTCGAGAAAATGAGTTTTAATGCTCAAGCCAGAGAAGCACTATCAGCTTACTCTTGGCCCGGGAATGTTCGAGAGCTGGAAAACGCCGTGGAGAGAGCAGTCATTCTTTGCGACCATCAAGAAATAGGACCAGAACTGCTCAACCTAGAAATGGAGCGCGCTTCTCAGCCACACACTGACAATCTAACGACAACGTCATTTACCGCAGCACCACAACGAACACCACAGCCCGCAGCAGACTCAACCCCGCTGTCTTTGGAAGATTATTTCCAACGTTTCGTTTTAGAAAATGAAGAAAAAATGACGGAAACAGAGCTTGCGAAACAATTAGGCATTAGCCGTAAGACGCTATGGGAGCGCCGTCAAAAGCTCGGTATTCCTCGTAAAAAATAGCACAGGGCGAACGGAGTAGCTCAATTTTATTAAGTGGCTGAGCGTAAGACACAGATACTACGCCGGACAAAAACGTCTCCACATACCCACCATCTTGACCAGTTGCCTGCATGCAACAACAAACTGCCCAAACAATTTTGTATCAACCACCTTCAGCAAGTAACACTCAACATAAACATCCCTCTAATTAAGTAACACGTTGTATAGACCCACAGTCAAGATACGTTACAGGTAACACTTGAGTGTTACCTTCTGATACACCGTTGTTACTTTGCTACTTCTTCCCTAGGTAACACTTCCCACAAATACTGACGCAATAAAAACTAACCTTTTGTATTTTATATACTTTTAAAACATGGCATAAGCCATGCAAACTAGTTAAGTACAAAAACAATAAAGATCAGACACTAGCGACTCAATAAAAATAAGAAGAGTTGCAAGTCGATGAAACAGCCTAAATAAAAATAATAAATAGGCATCTGCTAGTCACTTTGAACCGCTGTACGTAAATTTGCGCTTCAGGCAATAAAAATAATAATCCTGAAAACCAAACAGAGATAGCAACGAAGTGACTGGCAATCCTCCTTTCTTTATCTTTCTCTACAAGTCAAAACATTCGTTAACTCATTGGCTTCTTTGGTAACTTACTCAGTCAGTGTTATTATCTGCTGCCACGTAACGTTGCTATCTGATATGCTCCACTGCTATCAAATTAGCTTGCTATATACTTCCAGCGTAATCTTTTACTTCGCTGAAGAGAAAGGGCAACGCTGCATCAATGAAGACCAACACTAGCGATAACAACAATAACTTTTTATGCAGCAAAAAAACGACGTACAAATCATCCCTCGACAAGATCACTCAATTTCCCGCAAAGACATTAACGATAGTGCGCTTAAAGTACTTTATCGCCTTAAAGACGCTGGCTATGAGTCGTACCTTGTTGGCGGGTGTGTACGCGATATGGTCTTAGGGAAAAAACCTAAAGACTTCGATGTCACGACCGAAGCCACTCCCGAACAGGTCAACAAACTCTTTCGAAATTCACGGCTAATTGGTCGTCGATTTAAACTTGTGCATGTACGCTTTGGCAGAGAAATCATCGAGGTTGCCACCTTCCGCGCTTCCCATGACTCAGACGACAACCAAGACAATAAATTAGGTCAACAGTCTGATGTCGGCATGCTAATCCGCGACAACGTTTATGGCTCGGTTCATGATGATGCCTTGCGTCGTGATTTCACTGTTAATGCGCTCTATTACTCCATTAATGATTTCGGCATTCATGATCACACCACCGGAATGGAAGACCTTCAGCAGCGCACTTTACGCATGATCGGAGAGCCTCAACAACGCTACCGTGAAGACCCTGTACGAATGATCCGCGCTATTCGCTTTGCTGCCAAGCTTGAGCTAACCATGGCACCTGAAACAGAAGCGCCCATTCGCGAACTCGCACCGTTGCTAGAGAATATTCCCGCTGCCCGGTTATTTGATGAAACACTCAAGCTGTTCATGTCTGGACACGCAGTAACAACATTCTATTTGCTGAGAGAGTTCAACTTATTTGCCCCTTTATTCCCTGCTACTGCCTTTGCTCTCGAGCAGGAAATCAACAAAGACTCTTCCACAGTAGAAGCCCTAATACTCGCGGCACTAAAAAACACTGACAAACGCATCAAGCAAGGAAAGACCGTCACCCCTGCTTTCCTGTTCGCTGCAATGCTCTGGCATCCGATGCAAATGCGTTTTGATGAATTGCGTAAACAAGGCACCCCCGTGTTACCTGCAATGCACCAAGCGGCCCAGGAAATCACCGTTCAACAATGCCAGGCAACGTCCATACCTAAACGCTTTAGTATTCCAATGCGTGAAATCTGGGACATGCAGTATCGCCTTCCTCGCCGCTTTGGTCGTCGAGCAGAACAAATTGTCCAGCAGCCCCGCTTTAGGGCAGCCTATGACTTCCTGCTACTGCGTGAAAGTAGCGGAGAAGAACTCGACAACCTTGGTGATTGGTGGGAATCCTATCAGTTTGCTAACGCTGAGGAGCGCGAAGCTATGGTTGGAAGCTTAGAAAAGCCAAGCAAGCCATTCGCCAAAAAGCGTCGAAACAAGCACAAGAAAAGCAGCAAGTGACTGGCACTATCGCATGGGTAGGTCTCGGCAGTAACCTAGCAAACCCGATCAACCAAGTACTGCAAGCTTTTATTGAGCTGGACCAAATACCAAGAACTCGACTCATCAAGCAGTCAGCGCTTTATGAAAGCGAACCATTTGGTCCCGTAGAGCAAGATAATTTCATCAACGCTGTCGCCGCTTTAGAGACTGCACTTAGCCCTATCGAGCTACTGGACCAACTACAAGCGATTGAAGCCTTGCATCATCGCGAAAGAAAGGTTCACTGGGGCCCCAGAACGCTGGACTTAGATATCCTACTTTTTGGAAACGAACAACTCTGCATTGAACGATTAAATGTGCCTCATCCCTATTTAGCAGAAAGGAATTTCGTGCTCTATCCATTGCTAGCCCTAGAGCCAGAACTCACGCTCCCTTCAGGGATTAAATTACAAGCATTACAAGCTGACTGCCACTTAGGCAATTTAAAGCAGCTCTCGCTATAATCGCTCTCTATATCATTGCCAATGTTTCTTATTCTTGACCAATCAGCTTAGCCATCCATCAACTCAGATAGAACTCATGAATACAGTTGAATCAATCAAAGAGCTTCGTCAGGAGCTTCAACAACACCGCATGTCAGGCAAACGCATTGCTTTTGTACCAACTATGGGCAACCTTCATGAAGGTCACCTACAGCTGGTTCGCAAGGCACACCAGCATGGCGATATTGTAGTCACCAGCATCTTTGTAAACCCGCTTCAATTCGGCGCCAACGAAGACTTTGCAAGCTACCCCAAAACGCTTGAAGCAGATAAAGCTCAACTGCTAACTGAAGGCTGTCATCTGCTATTCGCACCAACAGTCGAAGAGATGTACCCAAACGGACAACCCATAGCCACCCAAGTAGCAGTAAAAAGTTTGGGGAAAGATCATTGCGGCTCTAGTCGACCCGGGCATTTTGAAGGTGTAGCGACTGTCGTCACCAAATTATTTGGGATTGTGCAGCCTGACGCCGCGCTATTCGGTGAAAAGGACTACCAACAACTAGCCGTTATTAGGCAGCTTACCTTTGATTTGTCGTTACCTATCGAAGTTATCGGGGTACCGACAGAACGTGACAAAAATGGCTTAGCGCTTAGCTCTCGTAATAGTTATCTATCGTCTGAAGAACTCGCTATAGCAGCTAATTTATATAAGACCCTCAATGCCGCCAAGCAAAAACTGCTTTCCCATCACACTACACGAGAAGCAATAGAAGATTCAGCTAAGCAACAGTTAGAAGCACTGGGATTTATTCCAGACTATTTTACGGTTTGCCGGCAAAATGATTTACAACCTGCGGAGGTAGACGATAAAGAAATCGTAATCCTTGCGGCTGCAACACTGGGTAAAGCTCGGCTCATTGATAACCTCGCTTTTTGTCGCTAGTTCGCTTAACCAAACTAGCGACAAACCCACCGCCCACTAATCACGTTTACTGTTTGAGCTGAACCCTACGAACATGCTTAAACAGTAACGGGATCTCCGCATCGCCTGTCCCTATTTGCTGTCGAATTAACATCCGATTATTGAGCACCCCAATAACTTCACCCTCAACACTTCGGCCATTAACGGTTTCAACCTTAACCACTTTACCTACCGCACTTCTATTAATGTCCTTAATAGAAACCGCGGTAAAACTCAGCTCTGGTTTTGCTGGCTTAACCGGCAGCGACTCTTGCTTACTTACCACAGTCGTTGAAGTCACAGCGGACTGCTTAGGAATAACCTTAGTTGGGGTTGCTGGTAATAATACGCCGCCCACCTTCTCAGACTCTTGAGAATCCAGCTCTTTGCCAAAGTCTCTGTCAGAAGATATAAAGCCATTGTTATTGATAACATCAACCCCTGACATGGCAGCTCGAGACTCAACAACCGAAGAGGACAACTCCTTCAGCGAATCACCAATATCCAGTCTTTTACCGTTTACCGCGGCTCTCACCTCAATTAAATCCAAAAAGCTCACATCAGGCATCAACGCGCTCCCCTCCATTGGTAAAGGGTGCTTAAATTCGATCGCCAGCTTTACACTCGCACCAGCATCAAACAACTGCGGATAAATACGCACAAATTCTGACGGTGTTTGTAATCCCACAGACGCAAGCTGAGCATTCAAAGTAGCAAGATTTTTTTGAATAAATGCTTCAGTAGTGATTTGTGAAGCCTGCGTACAGTGCGATATTAGCGTTTCATTGTAGCCTTGATCCAAGGCCTCAATGTTGATCGACATGAGCTGTGGTGGGTGTAGTTCCAACCTATCTCGGCTAATCACTTTGTCGTTGATATCAAAGTCAGCGCCGATACCAACAGAACCAATTCCACGCGTATTCGCATTCAATGACGCATTAACAATCTGACTTTCTGGGTTGAAACGATATTCAGCCGTAATGTCTGACCTCATCATGCCCAGCTCTAAATCTCTAAGCACCACTGGCTGACCATCTTTTTTTAAACACCCATGCATCACGGGCTGCTCAAGCATAATAGCAACTAGAGGGTTTTCTGTGCGCACTCGACTATCAAACTGCACATTTTCGAAGCTCAGCGTCGCATCATCAGGTAATCGTCCATTTTGCCAAGGTGTCCCTTGTAACAAAAGCTGCTGCCAGTCATTCGTGGTTAGCTTTATCGTTTCGACACGTGTCACAACGCCTGAATCAAAAAGGTCAAATTCGACCCCTTTCACGCTATATTCACCCTTAAAAGCGATAGGAATAGTTTCGTAGGTAAGCGTGGCAAAAGACGAAACTGATGCCGTCAACTCATCCATCACATACTTGACTTGGTACCAACTCCAACCAAGATAAACAGATAAAATAAGTACAGGTATTAACAGAGGAACCCAAAGCGCACGCATTAGAACGTCCATTATGGTAGTTGCAAGAGAAACTTTACTGTAACGCAGTCATTCTAGAATTCACATTACCCAAGATTCAAAAACTAAAAAAGCCGCTATAAGCGGCTTTTTATATGGGCTAACAAGGCAAGATTACTTAACCATACCTGTATCGATAGCAACAGTTACAGCACCGATAGCTTCAAGAGTCTTAGGGTCAGTGATAGCAACACTTACCTGAGAAATCATTTTTCCACCATCTTCTTCAACCGCACTTACTAATACAGAACCTGGACCCATGCCGAAAGTTTTAGAGTGCTTAGCTTCATCACCCTGCATGTAGTCACCAGTTGGATCAGTCTGGCCAACGTTTAGGCCTTTGTTATCCATGACGAAAATCTCAGCGATCAGGCCATTACTATTTGATTTAACTTCGTTTAGGTAACCAGCTAGTGCGTTATTCAATTTGCCTTGGATTAAAGCACCCTTACCGCCAGCTTTCTTGTCTGCACGCCATTCTTTATCAAGCTTGTCGATATCAGCAGCAGAAAGGTTAGCGTGAGCAGCGTTTTGAGTTTTGATAGCTCCAATGACAGCTGGGCTTTGAGCCCATGCTTTAATTTGAGACTCAGCAATGGCAGTACCCTTTGCATTGAAATCTGCCATTGCAGCAGAAGACATCATTGCAGCAGAAAGAGCAATACCAGCAAACGCGAGTTTAGAAGTTTTCATTATTATATTCTCCACATATTGTTATTTTTTTTTTAAAATTGGGTGACGCGCCGGTACTTTGTACCAGCATGCTACCCACCCGTCAACACGCTTTTTCGTCTTAAATCATAATATTCTGGCATAAAAAAACCCGGGCAAGCCCGGGTTTAAAAACTATTGCTAGGTTAAGAAGATACTTTAAAGCGACTAATGAGCGCCTGTAGATCAGCCGCCAATCGAGCCATTTCCTCACTTGAACGCTCAGTATGTAAAGCTCCATCTGCGTTCTCTTGAGCTATGGTACTTACGGTACTTACGTTAACATTCACTTCTTCGGCTACAGCACTTTCTGCCTGAGCCGCATTGGCGATTTGGGAGTTCATATCAGCAATAGATGCAATTGCACTGGTAACAGCTTGCAAAGCGTCCTGCGTCTTCTGAGATTGTTCTGTTGAGTCATGCGCTAACTTACGACCCAGATCCATCGCAGCAACGGCGTCTCTAGCACCACTTTGCAGTCTCTCAATCATGTTTTGGATGTCATGGGTCGATTCTTGAGTACGATGTGCCAAAGTACGAACTTCATCGGCAACAACCGCGAAACCACGGCCATGCTCACCAGCACGCGCTGCTTCGATCGCTGCGTTCAACGCCAACAAGTTTGTTTGCTCAGCAATGCCATGGATTACATCTAGCACCTTCCCGATGTTCTCAGAATCACTACCAAGCTGATCCATCATGACGTTAGCCGCTTCAACTTTCTCGGCTAATTCGTAAATGCCACGAACTGTCTGCTCAACGTATTCCTGACCTTCAGCTGCTTGCGCATCAGCATCACGAGTTGCTCGAGCCGCTTCAGAAGCGTTTTGCGCTACCTCTTGACTGGTCATGGACAACTCATGAACGGCCGTTGAAATTTGATCTGTTTCAATTTGCTGACGCTGAATCGACTGACTAGTTTGCGAAGCAACCTGAGCCACTTCATCAACGGTTGAGGCAATTTTTTCTGATGATTGCGCTACATCTTTAATGAGCACTTCCAACTTACCGATGAATCGATTAAACGCATTACCAAGACGACCAAACTCATCACGACTGTCATCAGGTAAACGAACCGTTAAATCGCCATCACCATCGGCAATATGATTAACACGGTCGATAACTTGGTTAAGAACTCGCGACACCCAAGTCGGAACAACAATCACAAAGATTAAGCACAGAATCAAACCAAAAGCGGTAATCACCATTACCGTGGTAAAGGTTCGTGATGCCGTTGTTGTTACCTCATTACTTTTCATCTCAGCTTTGTTATTGGCATACTCACCTAACTGATCCAAAGTATCCCGCATTGTTCCAAATGCTTCCGCAGCTGCGCCAAAGCTTAATGTTGTCGCTTCCGCCAATGAACCTGGGTTTCCATCTAAGGCTAGCTGGACAACATTTCCTGATACCGTTTCCCACTCACCCATCTGCTGGAAAAATCGAGTGGCTAGCTGGCTTGCTTCCGCAGAAGCTTTGCCTGAAAGGTTAGCAAAACGACCAACTCGATCACGCACTTGAGCAATGTTATCTGCATGATCTGTTAACGCCTCGTCAATACTACTTTGTGGCAAACCAGATTGTAGCAACGCCCGCTCAGCGACAAGCGCTTGATAAAGATCTCGATCTGCCTGAAGAAGACCTTCAAGTTCAGGCAAAGACACCTGAGCAACCGCCACAGACTGTGCCTCAATCTTTTTAATGCCAGTTACACTGGTTACAGCAACCACCAACATTAAAATTGATATTAATGATATGGCTACTATCAGTTTCACTCGAAAAGAAACATGTTTTAAAAAATTCATGATCACCCCTTAACCCTTATGGACCTTAGTCAATCCTCTAGACCCTTCCCTCGAAAAGACGAGAGCATCCTTCGGGCTTATTTTATTATTCTGCATCTAAATCCTTTGGCAGCTCAAACATGTAACGGACACATGTCACAATACTTTAGTAATCCTTTGTTACGGCAGAAAATTCTTAGCAATTACCAACCTAGGTATAGCACATATCAACCGAGACGCTATTGGAGTATAAAATTATCGCTAAAAACAGCGCAAATTGAGCTTTAGTCAACTAATCTTGACCAACATCAAAGTTATCAACAACAACGCTAAAACAGCTGGCTTTAAACCTTCAAAATCGTCTAGCAAAAAACCATTAAATAGGCCAAAATCTAAGCCTGTATCACGACCACAAAGAAGAGAATGATTCTCATTTGTTTTTAAGGTAATTTACTATAAAAACAACAAGTTAAATAAAAACAAAAGCAAAAAAAAATCTACAGAAAACGTCGATTAAGATATGCACTATTTTTCATATTTCAAAAAATAGGTCTTAGTGCTACCTTAGGCGCGTGAAAATGCAACAACAAGCACTATCCTTAATAAGATAGCTACAAAATTGAGATTCCGTAAAAACGGAACTAAAGGGTGGAAACAGTATGAGCGCTACTATTAGCGGGTGGGACCCGGCTGCTGTCGAGGCTATTATTGACAGCCTCAAAAACAAGCCAGGCGCGCTAATGCCAGTCCTGCATGAAATTCAACACTCGCAAGGTTATGTACCTAGCGATGCAGTACCTATGATCGCGGAAAAACTTCAACTAACACGAGCAGATGTCCATGGCGTAATTACTTTTTACCGCCACTTTTACACGACTCCGCCAGCAAAGCACACGATTCAAATCTGCCGTGCAGAAGCATGCCAATCTATGGGTTCACGCGAACTAGAAAAGCACGCAAAAGAAGTTTTAGGCATTGACTACCACCAGAAGACAGTAGACGGCCGCTTTGCTCTTGAGCCTGTTTACTGCTTGGGCAACTGCGCATGCGCACCCTCTGTAGCTACTGGCGAGCACGGCATCAACATACATGCTCGTATGTCTAAAGAGAAATTCGACGCGCTAGTAGAAGAACTGAGTGCTGACGCAGTGGAGATCAAGTAATGAGCGTTAAAGTATACGTACCTCGTGATTCCGTAGCGATCGCTTGCGGCGCAGATAAAACTGCCGCAAAAATTGCAGCTACCGCTGAAGCCAAAGGCATCGACATTCAAATCGTACGCAACAGTTCACGCGGTATGTTTTGGCTAGAGCCATTCGTAGAAGTTGATACTGCCAACGGCCGAGTAGGTTATGGCCCTGTTGAGGCAACAGATGTCGACGGTCTTTTTGATGCCGACTTCATTAATGCTGGTGACCACGCATTAAAGCAAGGTCTTGTTGAAGAAATTCCTTACCTGGCTAAACAGCAGCGTCTTACGTTTGCTCGTGCAGGTATCACTGACCCAGTTTCAGTCGAAGACTATATTGCAAATGATGGCTACAAGGGCCTTCAGAACGCGATCAAAATGTCTGGACAAGAAATTGTTGATGCTGTTAAAACTTCTGGCTTACGTGGCCGCGGTGGCGCAGCGTTTCCTACTGGCATCAAATGGCAAACAGTTCACGATGTAGGTGCGGGCGAGCAAAAATACATCGTTTGTAACGCCGATGAAGGTGACTCCGGCACTTTCTCTGACCGTATGGTTATGGAAGGCGACCCTCTTGTTCTTATCGAAGGCATGACCATTGCTGGTCTCGCCGTCGAAGCAACTCAGGGGTATATCTACCTACGTTCTGAATACCCACACGCCAATATCGCACTAAATGAAGCAATTAAAAATGCTGAAGCTGCAGGTTACCTAGGTGAGAACATTCTGGGTACAGGGAAAACCTTCAACCTAGAAGTACGCGTTGGTGCAGGTGCTTATATTTGCGGTGAAGAAACATCATTACTTGAAAGCTTAGAAGGTAAGCGTGGTCTTGTTCGCTCAAAACCACCTCTACCAGCTATCGTTGGTGCTTTCGGCCAACCTACGATTGTTAACAACGTTGTGTCATTAGCATCGGTTCCTGTCATTCTTGATAAAGGCGCTCAGTACTATCAAGACTGCGGCATGGGTCGCTCACGCGGCACCTTACCTATGCAGTTAGCAGGCAACATTAAGCAAGGCGGCTTGATTGAACTTGCTTTTGGTATGACACTCAAAGAATTACTAGATCAGTTTGGTGGCGGTACAGCAACAGGTCGCCCAATGCGTTCTATCCAAGTAGGCGGACCGTTAGGTGCTTACATGCCTGAGAACCAATGGGATACACCACTAGACTATGAGTCTTTCGCAGCGATTGGCGCAGTCCTAGGCCATGGTGGTATTGTAGTGTTTGATGACACAGTAGATATGTCAGAACAAGCACGCTTCTCCATGGAATTCTGCGTAGAAGAATCATGCGGCAAGTGTACACCTTGCCGAATCGGATCAACCCGAGGCACTGAAGTCATCGACAAGATCCGTAACAACGAGAATCGTGATGAGAACTTAATCCTACTGAAGGATCTTTGTGACACGATGATCAACGGCTCTCTATGCGCAATGGGCGGCATGACTCCATTCCCTGTAATGAGTGCAGTCAACCATTTCCCAGAAGACTTTCAAAAATAAAGGCCATGCAGGCTCAATAACGTTAGAAGCGATTCATCTAAGCAGTTGATCGCTTCTAGGGAGAAAAAATATGCTACAGCATTTTGATCCAGACAAAGATTATGGAACACCAGCATCGACCTCTGAAAAGCTGGTAACACTTGATATCGATGGTGTTAAAGTTACTGTACCTGAAGGCACGTCTGTAATGCGCGCCGCGGCACTTAATGACATTAACATCCCTAAGCTTTGTGCTTCTGATAACTTAGAATCATTTGGCTCATGCCGATTATGTGCGGTTCAAATTGAAAACCGTCGCGGCTTCCCTGCCTCATGTACAACACCTGCTGAAGAAGGCATGGTTGTTCATACACAAAACTCTGAAGTTGCTAAACTCCGTCGTAACATCATGGAGCTTTACATCTCTGACCACCCACTTGATTGCTTGACTTGCCCAGCTAACGGCAACTGCGAACTTCAAGACATGGCTGGTGCAGTAGGCCTTCGTGAAGTTCGTTACGGCTTTGATGGTGATAACCATCTAACTGCTGAGAAGGACACCTCTAACCCTTACTTCACCTTCGATCCAAGTAAATGTATCGTTTGTAACCGCTGCGTACGTGCGTGTAGTGAAGTTCAGGGTACATTCGCATTGACTATGGATGACCGCGGATTTAAGTCTAAGGTTTCACCAAGTCAGAACGAAGATTTCATGGATTCTGAATGTGTTTCTTGTGGTGCTTGTGTACAAGCCTGCCCGACTGCAACATTGATGGAGAAATCTATCTATGAACACGGTCAGCCAGAACACAGCATTGTAACTACTTGTGCATACTGTGGTGTAGGTTGCTCATTTAAAGCAGAAATGCAGGGTGAGCAAGTTATTCGTATGGTGCCTTATAAAGGCGGTGACGCAAACCATGGTCACTCTTGTGTTAAGGGCCGTTTCGCATTCGGTTATGCTACTCACGAAGACCGCATCACCGACCCAATGATTCGTGACAGCATCGACCAACCTTGGAAAAAGGTTTCTTGGGAAGAAGCATACGAGTTTGCTGCTAACAAATTCAAAGGCATCCAAGCAGAATACGGTGCAGGCTCTGTCGGTGGCATTACCTCTTCACGCTGCACAAACGAAGAAACATACCTCGTTCAAAAACTGGTCCGTGCCGCTTTCGGTAACAACAACACTGATACCTGTGCTCGTGTATGCCACTCGCCAACAGGTTACGGCTTGAAGAGTACTATTGGTGAATCTTCTGGTACGCAAACATTCGACTCTGTAATGCAGTCTGACGCAATCATTGTTATGGGTGCAAACCCAACTGATGCTCACCCAGTATTCGGTTCGGCAATGCGTCGTCGTCTACGTGAAGGCGCTAAGCTGGTCGTTATTGACCCACGTCGCATCGACATGCTGAAAACTCCGGGTACTAACCCAGAGAACATGATTCACTTACAGCTTCGTCCAAGCACCAACGTTGCAGTAATCAACTCAATCGCTCACGTGGTAATGACTGAAGGCTTGCAGAGCCAAGCATTCATCGATGAACGTGCAGACGCTGAGTTATTCGGTCGTTGGAAAGACTTCATCATGGAAGAGCGCAACTCTCCTGAAGCGATGGAAGCAACAACTGGCGTACCTGCTGATGCAATTCGTCGTGCAGCGCGCATGTTTGCTGAAGCACCAAACGGCGCTATCTACTATGGTTTAGGTGTTACTGAGCACAGCCAAGGTTCTACTACCGTAATGGGTATCGCCAACCTTGCAATGGCTACCGGTAACATTGGTCGTGAAGGTGTTGGTATCAACCCTCTACGTGGTCAGAACAACGTTCAAGGCTCTTGTGACATGGGTTCTTTCCCTCACGAGTTCCCTGGCTACCGTCACGTATCTGATCCTGAAACACATGCATTGTTCGAAAAAGCATGGAGTGCAAAACTGGACAACGAGCCAGGCCTGCGTATTCCTAACATGTTCGATGCAGCGATCGAAGGTTCATTCCGCGGTCTATACTGCCACGGTGAAGACATCGCACAATCGGATCCAGACACGCATCACGTTGAAAGAGCGCTCAAGTCGCTTGATTGCTTGATCGTTCAAGATATCTTCTTAAACGAAACAGCTAAGTTTGCTCACGTGTTCTTACCAGGTTGTACTTTCCTTGAGAAAGACGGCACGTTCACTAACGCAGAACGCCGTATCAACCGTGTGCGTAAAGTCATGGCTCCTCTAGCAGGTAAAGCAGACTGGGAAGTTCTACAAGAATTCTCAAACGTCATGGGTTACCCAATGAACTATTCTCACCCATCGGATATCATGGCTGAAATGGCAAGTCTAACGCCAAGCTTCACAGGTGTTAGCTACGAAGCATTGGATGAGCAAGGCAGTATCCAGTGGCCATGTAACGAAGAGAACCCACAAGGTACTCCTCTGATGCACATCGGAGAGTTCTGGGATATCGGTAAAGGTCGTTTCCGTATCACTGAGTTTGTTGCCACTGATGAGAAGGTTACTCCTAAGTTCCCACTTATCATGACAACAGGTCGCATCCTGTCCCAGTACAACGTAGGTGCACAAACTCGTCGTACTGAAAACGTTGAATTCCATAAGGAAGACATCGTTGAGATCCACGCTCATGACGCAGAAGATCGCGGCTTGCAGAATGGCGACTGGGTAGGTATCACAAGTCGTGCAGGTGAAACTGTACTTCGCGTATCGATCACTGACCGTGTTCAGCCTGGCGTTGTTCATACAACTTTCCACCACCCGGAAAGTGGTGCCAACGTTATTACTACAGATAACTCTGACTGGGCAACTAACTGCCCTGAGTACAAAGTAACTGCAGTACAGCTAACGAAAGTGACTCAGCCTTCAACATGGCAGCAACAATTCGCTGAATTTACTAAGCAGCAATTGGACTATGTTAAAAACGCTGAGGAAACCGACACAGCTGCGGCTAAGTAATGCCACAACCCGAAGCCAAGTTGAATAACAACGGCTCGATAGACATCCCTCCAGCAATGGAGGGATGTTACATCAAAGCCCCAGTCATTCGATGGGACGGCAACGGCGAAGATACGACACAGCAAGACCACATTGCAGTAGAGACCGCAGTAGCCTTGAGCTTCAACGGTATTTCACATGCAGTGATGATGGCAACGCCTGCGAATCTTGAAGATTTCGCGCTAGGGTTTAGCCTTACAGAAGGTATTATCGACACTCCAGATGAGTTGTATAATTTGGAAGTGGAGCATCATCCTGAAGGGATAGAAGTGCTAATGAGCATTTCTTCTCAACGGCTTGCAGAACTTAAGCAACGCCGTCGAAACCTAACAGGCAGAACAGGTTGTGGTTTATGTGGAACCGAGTCTCTTTGTGAAGCGATAAAACCTATAAAGAAGACTTCAGGTATAACTGAAATTTCAGATAAAGCTATTCAATACGCAGTAAATAGCTTGAATGATTTTCAGATATTGCAAAACCTTTGTGGCGCAGTTCACGGTGCAGCATGGTGTAGTCCCGAGGGTGAGATACAATTCATCCGAGAAGATGTAGGACGGCACAACGCTTTGGACAAGCTCATTGGTGGCTTACATAGATCAAAGATTAATACTTCTGAAGGTTTTGTTTTAGTAACTAGCCGTGCTAGTTATGAAATGGTACAGAAAACGACAAGCCAAGGCATTGGAGCACTTGCTGCAGTTTCAGCACCAACGTCCTTAGCCATAGATTTAGCTAAAGAGTCTGGGCTAAAATTAGTTGGATTTAGCCGACCTGGGCGACACGTTTACTATACCTAGTGGCAAAAACGATCAAATTTAATATAAGAGCACGAACATGAGCCTTTCAAAACTAGACAACTTGATTCGTATGGCCAACCAAATTAGAGCCAACATGGATCAAGCACATAATGATGAGCTAACTGCGGATGTAGTAGCGGACCATTTAACACGCTTTTGGTCTCGCCCAATGAAGAATATGATCATTGAATATAATAATTCTGATGGCGAGAACTTGGATCCAGTAACAAGAATTGCAATCACCCAACTTGCTAATGGTGATGTCTCGGATCCAACAACAAGAAATCCAATGGGCCCTCTGCCTAAGTAATTCCATCCTACAAAATAGGGCTACTTTGCTGTAACCCTATTTTTTTTCGTTCTACGCTCTGACAACCTCCCACTACTGAAAAACCTAAACTAAAAGTCTAACGCATCTTGCGACGTAGCACTTTTAACGCCGGTTTGCGCTTCAATGATTTGAGACCACTCATCCGCAATAATTTTAAAACGCCCACTGTCTTTTAATTTGCTGGCAGCTTTCTGCCACCGCTGCACTAGATTGATATCAGTTCCAGCCTTTGACATCATTAAGTAAACCTCTGAAGACTTCGGACGTAACACCGGTTTAAAACTCTCCCGTGCAATCCCCATATTATCTGCAGCATAAGCCAAACCTAAGGGCTCATAAAAAATCAAATCTACACGTTCGTTCATTAACATGCGGACGTTTAACTCATGATAGGCAACCTTTTGCGTGTTATTAAAACCAAGTTCATCGAGGTATATAGAGCGAACATCGCCTCTAACGACACCGATAGTGCCTACTGCTTTAGCATCATCGATCGTTGTCAATTCACCTTCAAATTTACTTTTGGCATAGAGCACCCATGGCTTTCGCAGCAAGAGTGTAATCATGTGGTACTTTTCTGCTCTCTCCGGGGTTTTCGAAAACCCAAACAATAATACATTTGGCGTTTCAGAAGCCGTTTTGAGTACTCTAATCTCCGGCATAACACGAATAGGCGTCTGATCATTAAGCTCAGCCTGGATAGCTTTGACTACATCAACAGCAAAACCTTTTAACTCGCCGTTTTGATCAACATAACTACTTGGTGGCTCGTCAACCGTAAAAATCTGTAGCGGCTCCGCCTCTACTTGGAGAGCTGTTACAACAACCATTATTGTGAGCAGTTTTCTATACATGCGCCGCCCTCCTTTTCTAAATTACACACAGATGCAGTATACGCTTTCTATGGATTAATTTTAGCTGAACACATCCATCATAATGCTCAAGAAAATATAACTCTGTAATAGGCATATAAATTGTTATCACCTGCTTCAAGCAAAGCATGAATCAGCCAGCAGCCCAGTAAAAAACAAATGGTTAGCAACGTTACTGATTCAAAATAATGACGCTGACTAACGACTGAAAATAACAATAATTCATGATTTAGCGTTCATATTTCAGTATACTTCCGGCTTTTACTAATTGAATTCAGGGTTGTCATTACCATGTCCCTAGATCCAAAAGCGTTTCTAACAGAGTTATTCGATGCAGCAGTTGCATCGGCCCAACCATCGGTTGCTGTGCCAGCAAACCTACCCGAGCCACCTAAAGGTCGTACTTTTGTCATAGGTGCGGGTAAAGCATCTGCAGCCATGGCTCAAGTCCTTGAAAAACATTGGGAAGGGCCATTAACAGGTGTCGTTGTTACTCGTTACGGCTACGAAGTCCCTTGTGAAAGAATTGAGATTCTGCAAGCCGCCCACCCTGTGCCTGACGAAGCGGGCGCGATTGCTTCCAAGAAAATCCTTGATTTTGTCAAAGATACCACCGAAGACGACCTAGTCATTTGCCTAATTTCGGGCGGCGGATCATCACTACTTCCTATGCCTCTTGATGGTTTAACACTAGAGGACAAACAAGCAGTAAGCCGTGCGTTGCTAAAAAGTGGCGCGACTATTTCTGAAATGAACTGTGTACGTCGCCACCTTTCTGCTATTAAAGGTGGCCGATTAGCCGCTGCTTGCCATCCTGCCAAAGTCGTTAATTTATTAATTTCTGATGTCCCTGGCGACAACCCAATTGATATTGCCTCTGGACCAACAGTAGCAGATGAAAGCACATGCCAAGATGCACTAGACATTGTCCGCCGTTACGCTATCGATGTACCACCTCGGGTTATAGAACTACTCGAAAGTGGAGAAGGTGAATCAGTCAAACCTGATGACGCTCGTGTTGCTGATATAGATACCCGCATGATTGCCACGCCTCGGATGGCGCTGAATGCTGCAGCTGAAGTTGCTCAAAAAGCAGGTATCACACCTGTTCTTCTTGGTGACAGTATTGAAGGTGAAGCGCGTGACGTCGGCCAAGTATTTGCCGGAATGACCACGGAGTTTGCGACACAAAATGCGCCGTTTAAAACACCGTGCGTCCTCCTCTCTGGCGGTGAAACCACCGTAACAGTTAAAGGCAATGGTCGCGGTGGAAGGAACGTCGAGTTCTTACTCTCTTTTGCTATCGCATTAAAAGGTGTTGAGAATGTTTATGCGATTTCCGGAGACACTGACGGTGTTGATGGACTTGAGGAAATAGCTGGCGCTTTCTGCGGACCAGATACATTGACGCGTGCTTGGGAAAAAGGTTTGAAGCCTTTAGAAAGCCTTGAAAACAATGATGGTCATGGCTTCTTTGAAGCTTTAGGTGACTCGATCATTACCGGGCCAACCCTGACTAACGTTAATGACTTCAGAGCTATTCTAATCCTGTAGGCTGCCGTTTTTCATAAGTAATAAGCACAAAAAAAGGCGGACTCATCCGCCTTTTTTCATCTTTAGCTCTCCGAGCAACCTGAACACCCTAACGTCTGCTGCCCCTGTAAATTAACTCTGTTTGGCTGAGTGATAGTCTCAACATTTTTTTCTTCTACCCGTGAAAATAAATCCAGCAGAGCTTCCCTAGCATCATCACTCTCTATTGCTGCTTTCAAGCCCACAGCAGTCCACTCTAGCAGCTCGCCTTTTTCAATCTTGGCAACCACCTCACCTGTTTTGAAGTTCACTACATCAACCTGCTTTAAGCGATCAATACAGGACTTAATAAAGTCAGTATTCCTAGATTCATGCATTTCCTCGATTAACGGATATACGCGACCAGGAGACGTTGCGTTAACATTAATCTTCTTAAAGCGATCGATATCCATTAATCGCTCAATATCCAAAACATGCAACACTCCATTCTCACCAAAAGCTACCGTACGTGGTGTTTCCCCCAACTCAACACTGTTATCCAGAAACTCATAATGAACATCTTTTTCTTGATTCAAAGCCCAGGTAAAAAAGATATTTGGCATACCAGTAAATGCTTCAACATTGTGATCAAGTAGATCATCAACGGCTTTATACCGCCCTACTTTTTCTCCTCGTTTCCATGCACGCTCTACTGTCGCGTGCGGCGGTGTAATCATATAAAACATATAAACTCTCGCACCAAAACGCGTAAGCAGATTACTACCTTCTTCTGTTGAGGTGTTTGAGAAACTATCAAACCGGAAGCGATCGATTAGCAGGTGAGGCATTGCTTGGCGATTGCCTTTTTCTGACATATACGCATCTAGTTTTTGATCAACTATTTTTAATTCGTGACCACTACAAACACCAGCATAACGATAATGCTCACCTAAAGACTCATAATCTAACAAGTATTTTCGCCAAATATCTGGGCTGATTAGTGCAAAGTCATCCCAAGAAAAGCCAAGCGAGTTAGCCAGTTTTTGTTGTAATGGTCGCAAGGTGCTTTTACCCGCCGCAGATGAACCTTTCACATTCATAACCACTGGCGAAGGTTGTAGTGGCAGCGATGTAAACCCTTCTTTCTTTGCACCTTCCGCAACGATAGGCTCGACAAGCTCACCTATTTTCAAGCTGCCATAACGGTTACAAACAGGATTCGAAACCAGGCTTGCAAGAAGCGCTTTATCTGCGCGAAGCCGTCCGTATTTAGCCATCAAAATGCCACCCATTCGGCATAGTGACTCATAAATCAAGTATTCAAGGCTGCCCTTATCTTGCTCGGATTTTGAATGTTTCCAACCTTTAATTATTTCGGCATCACGTAGCTCTGGAGCAGGCAACGGTTTTGCTTTACTTTTAGGCTTTTTGCCTAACAATCGCTGCACGAAAGTCAGCGCTTCCTTCTCCACCTTCACCGGCGCAAACAGTGATTTTTCCAACTCAGCTTCAACTTTCTCAAAAACCTGTTTGCGGAGTTGCTCATAATGCTCGACCAACTCAGGCATCTTTGGCAGCACATGATGATCATGGATTGCTCTGGCCATTTCACGAAAGTTAAACCCTAAATCTTCGTATTCATCACCATCAGATACAGCGTAATTCGCCGATACACGAATAAGTAATTCATGAACAACCAAACGTTCTGGCCTAAAAGCAATCACATCCTCACGCTGCAGCCCGGTAAAGTCTGACAGCTCAAGAATTTCATCTAAACTTTGAAACACATTTTCCGGGCGAACAATCGTTGAAAAAGGCAAGACCTCTTTGGGAATTTGCGATTGAATGCCCGGATTCCAAGGGCCTGTATCTACAGGAGAAAGTTGTTCTGTCGTCATAAGTTAGGTCAGCCTGCAACAATTTTTAATGAACAACGTAAGCAATTAATCACATTCTTCAAGATCTGCTAAAGACATTAGGGCTAGCGCTACTTTTAGTCAACGTTAACGATGTTTCATCACGCTAAACTTGACGGTCAGTGGAGCAAATAGTATACAATGGGCGGATTACTCCAGAGCTCGTGTGGCCCCGCTTTACGCGGCCTGCCTCTCACTTCACCTGCAGTGAAGACGCTCTCTGAACTCGAATTAGCA
>JBLXCH010000008.1:0-12272 GCA_048265065.1 Motiliproteus sp.
CCATTGTGTTTAAGGTCATGGATCAGTTGAGTAGCACCGTCTCGAATACTGTCTTCAATCGCAATCATTGCTACAACCTGTCCATCGACTGCACAACAAATCGAACTAATACCTTGATGATCCCATACGCTTGTTTGCTGCTCAAAACAGGATGCCAACATTAATCCTTGCTCAGCCATCCAACGTGGCGTCCCTATCTGCACAAAACGTTCAGCATTACACTTTTGCGTGAATACTTTAGTCTGGCTTGTTGGAGTTTTTGTGTGCGATGTAGATTTTTCTGTTTGAGTTAAGGTAGCCTGTACGCCCTTACCCGGAAAACTGATAAAGTCACGAACGGGTAAAGCGCCGATGTCATGATCATCGCTATAGCGTGAAAATGCGGCGGCAATGGGGTGTTCAGAATAACGTTCAACGGCGATACACTGTTTTAACACCTGTCTCACTTCAGCGCTGATATGCTCATCATGTTTAGCCCATGATGCTGTCTCAGTGACTACTTCAACAATAGATAAAACGCCTTCTGTCAGCGTGCCTGTTTTATCGAAAACCACATGATTGACACTGTATAACGTTTCCAGCACATCACCATTTCGCACTAAAATACCATTGCGCGCACCAGATCCGGAGGCGACAGCAATAGACATTGGTGTAGCTAAACCAAAAGCGCAGGGGCAGGTGATAATCAGCACCGCCGTTGCTGCCATCAATGCAATTTCAAAGTCTTTTGAATACCACCAAATAAAGGTCGCTGTAGCTAGAGATAGCGTGGCGAGTACAAACCAAGGAACAATTTTATCGGCAGTACATTGAATTGCTGCTTTGCTTGATTGCGCTTCTTCGACCAAGTGAATAATTTTACCCAGCGCTGAACTATCCAAAAGTTCAGTCACCTCAACTAACAAAGCACCTGTGCTATTTAATGTGCCAGCACTTACCACGTCTCCTTTACTTTTCAGTACCGGCTCAGACTCGCCGGTCAACATAGACTCTTCGACAGAGCTTGCCCCTGCTAACACCACGCCATCCACGGGAATACGTTCCCCGGGTTTAATTCGCACATGGTCGCCCATCAAAACCGAGCGGATAGGGACTATTGATTCTTCATTACCTCGCACTACCATCGCAACACGAGGCTGCAGATCCAGCAATCGTTGTGTCGAGGCCACTGCATGTCGTTTTGATAAAGACTCGAGATAGCGACCGACAAGAATAACAAAAAGAAAGTTAACCACTGTGTCGTAATACACTTCGCCAGTTTCACTTGCTGTTACAGTGACATACACCGAATAGGCATAGGTAATTGACGCACCCAAAGCAATAGGTACATCCATCCCTAAACTACGGCTTTTTAAATTATTCCACGCACCTTTATAGAAAGGTTGGCCTGAGTAGATAAGGGTTGGTGTGGCCAGTAAAAAGCCGATCCAATGAAAGAGCGTTTTAAATTCTCCATCCCCAGCACCGGTATATAACGAGATGGAAATCCAGAGCAAGTTCATCATCGCAAAACCCGCCACCGCCATGCGATAGAGCAAGTGTCGGTTTGCCTGATTAATGCTGCCTTCTGCGGCCTCTGAATTGTAAGGAACGGCGTTGTAGCCTAGATTATTAAAACGAGAAATGATTTTTGAAAGGGAAACAATATCATTTTGCCAAACGACCTTAATCCTGCGCCCGCTTAGATTGACTCTAGCCTCAACAACACCCGCTAAACGTTTCAGGCTATTCTCAATAAGCCACACACAGGCTGCACAGTGAATGCCTTCAACCAGTAATTGAATTTCCCGCTGCTCACCACGATGAGTAACATACTCAGCCTGCACTTCATCAATGTCGTAGAAGGCAAGGTCAGCATTATCGATATCTGGAGGATCCAGGAAATCCCCTTCTTGACGGCGAGCATAGAAACCTTCCAGGCCAGCCTGATAGATACCGTCGCAAACCGTCGCACAACCTATACAACAAAAGTGACGGGAGTCCCCACCGATCACTCGTTGGATACGTTCACTGTCCTCTACTGGTTGATAACAGTGAAAACAACGTAATGAAGTTTCAGACACAGTTTCTTCGCTAGCAGATTAGACGCAGAACACGATAGACAGACATTGACTATTTATCTGCCACAAAAGCACGATAAGTCACGCTATACTCGTCTTCACCATGCGCCACACTTGCCAGTACATCCCAAGCACCTTTCAGCGGAAAGACAAACTCAGCTTGATACGTCCCCGCGTTCATTTTTTCCATTTTAATTGAAAAATCAGCATCAGAGTCAGAAGGACGATAAGCATGGATGAAAACCGAGTCAGGATTAACCACTTCGCCATCTTGCCCCTGTAAAGTAAAAACAAACTTTGCCGGTTTTTGCCATTCAAGGTTGTTCGGAGGCGTTAGTTCCATTGTCCAGCCTGGATCACGAGCACGCTTTTTTAGCATGTTCTTCTCGTAATCTTGGCCACGTTCATAATAGTTCTCAGCGACTAAACTTGGCGCATTGGCGCCAGCAGTGATAATCAAATAGACGTTGGCTGCAATGATCGCAAAGCCCATCATTAAAAAGGTTAATACCCATGGGCTACGCCATGCTGACTGTGTTTTCATTGCTTACACCTTAGTAATCGCATTCTTATCGCTTTTCTAGCTTTTCTAGCCGTTTATTTTGGGCCATAGAAAAAGCTTTCTCGCTCACTAAACAGTTTTTTACCGGACGGAGAAACACCTTCAATTTCAAAAACCACAGGAACAGACTCTGCTGTTAACAATGACTTAGGTAATTTCAAAAATACGTCATGGGCCGTTAGTGTCGTCGGTTTTAATTCGATAGACTCGCCATTTAGGCTCGACTCGATGCCATCCACACCTGAAGTACTAACACTAATAGTGATCGGTTCTTCGAGTTTATTCAGCATTTTTAGGGTGTATTTATTTTGAATCGATCCGTCACTTTGAGTCACGAACAGTGGCTGCCTATTATGGAGTACTTTCAAATCAATAGAATCCAAACTCGCTAAACCATACATGATTCCAGACCATGCAAATAAAAGGATAACGGCATAAACCCACACCCGCGGACGCTTATGAATAGCGACGCTTTTCTCACCCTCTAACCCTTCTAATGACTCATAGCGAATAAGGCCTGTCGGGCGACCTATTTTTTCCATGATGGAATCGCACGCATCCAAACAAAGAGCACAGGTAATACAACCCTCTTGTTGACCGTTACGAATATCGATGCCTGTAGGACACACGGCCACACACTGGTTACAATCGACACAGTCACCTAATGTGCGGTCTTCTTCAGCAACGCCTTTGCGCAATCGACCCCGTGGCTCACCTCGATTAAAATCATAGGTTGGCAGCATGGTCGTTTTATCAATCATTACCCCTTGAATTTTGGCGTATGGGCATAACCAAAAACAGGTTTGCTCACGCATAAAACCCGCCAACAAATAGGTTCCCGCAGTAAACATGGCTATAAAGCCCAGCGTGATGAACCCAGTGGTGAAGGTAAATAGCTCGTGCCAAAGTTGGAAAGCATCTTGGAACCATGCGGTAAAGCTAATGCCTGTAGCAACAGAGATCAGTAACCACAATATATGCTTGGTTGCCTTCGCCTTGAACTTCTTCGCTGTAAGCGGGCCTTCATCGAGCTTCTTACGTTTCTGTGGAACCCCTTCCAGCTTTTCTTCAATCCATGTAAACACATCGGTCCATACGGTTTGAAAACAGAAAAACCCACAAAAAACACGACCCGCTACTGCAGTGACGACCGCCAGCAAAATCGCAAAAAATAACAGTAAAAGCGATAACATCCAAAAATCTTGTGGCAGGATAGTCGCGCCAAATAGATGAAACTGCCTGTTAGGAATATCGAAAAGCACCGCTTGGCGCCCATCCCACTGAAGGTAGGGCCCTAGGAAGAACACCAACCAGAACGAACCGGTGATTTTTTTCAATGTCCGGTATCGACCGGGCATCCGTTTGGCGTGAATTTTTTCTTCGCCGGTATTTACATGCCAGTGACCTGACTCTGCGTAGATGTCATCTACGGTAGTCGTCTCTATTCTATTGGCATTATCCAACCTCTACCTCCTCACTCTATAGAACCTACAGAGCTTAACTAAAGACCTGTCATTAATTATCATTTTCTATTCGACAGGTGAGCACTGAGTCAGTGCTAAAACCAACTTTTATTCGGCACTAATTTATAAGGCACAAAAAAGGGGAATTAACGAATTCCCCTTTTATTATTACTATTATTTTAAGAGATGGTTCACTACTACAGGTCTGTATGTTCGGAATCTTGATTTATTTTCCGGATAGCCCAGAAAACAATACCGCCAAGAACAACAACCGTACCAACTACGCCCAAGATAGAACCAACCATAACTGCATCTGCATTCATCGTTAGTTACCCCTTGTTAAGCTTCCGCTTTGGCTGCGCTCTGTTTTACCAGAGCGCGTTTATTACTGACCGCCTCCTAGCTTATGCACGTAAACAGCCAGTTTCTTAATATCAGTTTCGCTCAAACGACTCTTAAAGCTTGGCATCTGTGCATCACGAGTATTTGGATCTGCAAGGAAATTAACACCGTGCTTGATCGTATGTTTTGCACTTGCCACTTTATCTGCTTCATTAAAGCGCCATACCGCATCCACTAAGTTTGCCGAACCCACGGCTTTAATACCTTTACCGTCCATACCATGACAAGCGAAACAGGCCTTAGTTTTATACAGAGGCTCATCCAAGATAGAGCCATCAGCAACTGCGTTAGCCAGAGTATCAATTTCTGCGTCGGTTAGACCCATCTGCATAGCCATCGCTGGCATCATGCCGCGACGGCCGTTGGTGATGGTTTGTACGATAGTCTCAACTTGACCGCCATATAACCAATCATCATCAGCCAACACTGGGTAGCTTGGGTTACCTTGGCCACCAGCACCGTGACAGGCCGCGCAGTTATCACCAAAAAGTACCCGTGCAGATTTAACCGCATAAGTCGACATTTCTTCATCAGCTAAAATGTCTGTTGCTGACATCGTCGCAAGCTTGTCTTCGAACGGTGCACGAATTGCTTCAACTTCTGCTCGTTCTTTGTCGTACTCGCTAATTTGGGTCCAACCAATTACACCTTTAGTGTGGTCGTTCCCGGTAGGAATTGTTGGGTAAATAACCATATAACCAACAATCCAAGCCAACGATAGGTAAAAACCTATCATCCACCAGCGAGGGATCGGGTTATTCAGCTCACGGATGTTGTCATCCCAAATGTGACCTGTGTTATTTTCGCCCGGAAATGGATTATTTTCCGCCATTGTCTTCTCCGCTTTCAAAGCGCTCGTCGTCTAATGGAATATGCTTTTGTGACTCAAGCTTTTCCCTGTTTTTAGGACGTAACGCATAGACATAAACTATGATCATCAAGACGAAGACGACGATGGTAAGGATAGTACCCACCCAGTCATGCGTCGTCATCGCCGCCCAGTCTGTGTTGAAGTATTCCTTCAGACTAGTCACGATAAGCCTTGTTTTCGTCTAATTTGGCCATAGTTCCCAACACTTGTAAGTATGCTACTAACGCATCTTCTTCTGTCTTACCTTTGATAGACGCGGCACTGGCAATATCACCATCGGTGTACGGGACCCCAATTTTACGCATGCCTTCCATGTGCGCCATCATTTGCTCAGGCTTGAGTTCAGCGTGTTGCAGCCATGGATAGTTAGGCATTACAGATTCTGGCACTACAGAACGAGGGGCACGAAGGTGCTTACGCTGCCAGTCATCAGAGTATTTACCACCAACACGAGCCAAATCAGGACCAGTACGCTTAGAGCCCCACTGGAATGGATGGTCATACATTGATTCAGACGCCAATGAATAATGCCCATAGCGCTCTTTCTCATCACGGAAAGGACGAATCATCTGTGAGTGGCATAGGTAACAGCCCTCACGTTGGTAAATATCACGACCCGCAAGCTCTAGCGGAGTATATGGTCGAATACCGTCTCCTGTTTTCCAATCAGCGAGTTCATCACCTTCTTCACGCTGCCAAAGGATTTCTGGAGACTCGTTATGTTCCAGTGTTTTCTCAATAGTGAAAAGCGGAACAATTTCCACGATACCACCAATCGAAACAACGATCGCAGTACAAAGGACTAAAGCCCAAATATTGACTTCGCACCATTCCTGGAAATTCTTAGGTTTTACATTATTAGCCATCAGATCTCCCCTTATCCTGCAACTACGGCTGTGCGAGCTTGTTGAACGCTATTCTGCTCAGCTGACTTACGAACAGTCATAAGAACGTTGAATAACATGATTGCTGCACCGGTCAAGAAGATGGCACCGCCTGTCGCACGCATTGCATAGTAAGGATGCATCGCTTCAACAGATTCTGCGAAGGTGTAAACCAATGTGCCGTATTCATCATACGCACGCCACATTAGACCCTGCATGATACCGGATACCCACATCGCGATGATGTACACAACAGCGCCGATCGTGAAACACCAGAAGTGCACGTTAATTAAGCGATTAGACCACATCTCTGTGTGGAAACACTTAGTAATGACGTGATAAAGCGCACCACAACCCACCATGGCTACCCAACCTAACGCGCCAGAGTGTACGTGACCGATAGTCCAGTCAGTGTAGTGAGATAATGCGTTAACCGTTTTAATCGCCATAACCGGACCTTCAAAGGTCGACATTGCGTAAAACGCCAGTGACATAATCAAGAACCGCAACACATAGTCAGTACGGAGTTTGTCCCAAGCACCCGATAGCGTCATCATTCCGTTAATCGCACCACCCCATGAAGGAATGATCATCGCAAGAGAGATTGCTGCACCGAGGGAACCAGTCCAATCAGGAAGTGCTGTGTATTGAAGGTGGTGAGCACCTAGCCATACATAACCAAACGAAAGTGCCCAAAAGTGAATAACAGACAAGCGATAGGAGAAAACCGGTCTGTTAGCTTGTTTCGGTACGAAATAATACATGATACCTAAGAAGCCTGCCGTCAGATAAAAACCAACCGCATTGTGGCCCCACCACCATTGAATCATCGCATCCTGAACACCCGAGAAGATCGAGTAAGACTTAAACATGCCCACTGGAATCGCTAGGCTGTTTACGACGTGTAAATAAGTAATCATGATCATCATGGCAAGGAAGAACCAGTTCGACACGTAAATGTGTGAACTCTTACGCGTTGCTAACGTCATGATAAAGTTGAAAGAAAATGCTAGCCAGACCACTGCGATGAGAATATCAATCGGCCACTCAAGCTCAGCATACTCTTTTGATTGAGTGATACCTAAAGGCAACGTGATCCAAGCAGAGAAAATAACTAGGTTCCAACCAATAAAGGTAAACCAAGCTAATTTATCACTCCACAAACGGACACCGCAGGTACGCTGTACAGAGTAAAAAGCCGTTGCCATTAATGCACAACCACCAAAGGCAAAAATCACCGTATTCGTATGTACAGGTCGTAAACGACCGAACGAAATATGTGGATTATCAAAGTTTAAAAATGGCCATGCCAGTTCAGAGGCAATATACACCCCTACACCTGCGCCTATAACAAGATAAACGACAGACATTACTGCGAACCAGCGTACAACACCAAGGTTGTACTTCTGTTCAGCTATAGCGTCCATGAACCCCCCCTATCATTTGGGTCTGACTTAAAATTATGTGAACCAAAAACGTGCAAAATACAGGTTTTTGGCGCGCGATATGAGACTCTTTTTTTACGTCATTGTCAAATTGAGCTTCACAATTTGTGAGCATCATTAAGGACTTATAATCGCTGCCAGACTCAATACCGGCACGCAATTCTACCGTTTTATGAGCAGCAAAATTTGATATTAGTTAATTTTCGACTTTAAAGCACAACATCTCATCATTAAAATCAGATTTTTAGCGGAATTGATTTAAGTTATCTTTAATCTACTGCTTTCCCAGTAACCTCTCATCACTACTTTTTAATGTACCGGTGAAAGAACTGTGAAAAACAATACAATTGAGTGGGACCAAGCATTAATTACTCGCTATGACCTATCAGGCCCTCGATACACCTCTTACCCAACCGCCATTCAGTTCAATCAAGGTCAACAAACTTCACCCTTAATCGAGACAGCATTAGCCACCTCTAATCCTAACAGCCCTTTATCCATTTATACCCACATCCCTTTTTGTTCACACGTCTGTTTTTTCTGTGCTTGTAACAAAGTAATAACCGCCAAAAAAGACAGAGCCAAACCCTATTTACACCTAGTCCAGCAAGAAGCCAAAACGCTGAGCCGGCTCTATGGGAATAACCGTCCAGTCAATCAGCTACACCTGGGTGGCGGAACGCCTACCTTTCTGAATGATGATCAGATTGCCCAGTACATAAGCACTTTACAGCAACTCTTCAACTTACAAACCTCATCAGGCAGAGATTACTCCATTGAAATAGATCCTAGAGAAGCCAATGGCAAGCGTATCGAAAACCTGGCAAAACTTGGCTTCAATCGTATAAGCCTAGGCATTCAAGACACCAGCACAAAAGTGCAAAAAGCAGTAAACCGCGTGCAGCCTTTATCATTAACTGAGGAGCTAGTTCACAGTGCACGGGAATCAGGCATAAAGTCTATCAATTTCGACCTAATCTATGGTTTACCTCACCAAGACGCGACCACATTTCAAGCAACCATTGATGAAGTTATCGCCCTTTCACCCGACAGGCTGTCAATTTTCAACTACGCACACATGCCTGACCGCTTCAGACCTCAACGACGAATAAATGCTAGCGACCTTCCCTCCCCTGACGAAAAACTCAAGATACTGGCCAATACCATTCAGCAACTCACCAAAGCAGGCTATATCTACATAGGGATGGACCATTTCGCCAAACCAGAAGACGAGTTAGCCATCGCACAGCAAAAGGGAGAACTGCACCGAAACTTCCAGGGATATACCACGCACAAAGAATGCGACTTGATTGCCCTAGGTGTATCAGCGATCAGCCAAGTCGGAAATACTTACTACCAAAATCACCACGAACTTTCTAGCTATGAACAGCTTATAACCAGCCAAGGCCATGCGCTTCACAAAGGTGTAACACTCAGCAAAGACGACCTGATTCGACGCCATGTTATCAATCAGCTCATTTGCCACTTTGCACTGAACACAGAAGAAATAGAGCGACACTTTGGCGTCTCATTCTTCAAGTATTTTGCTCTTGAAGTTGAAACCCTGGCCCAACTAGAGCAGGATGGGCTAGTTTATTGGAATGACACAACGCTTTACGTTACGCCGAGAGGAAGACTGTTAATTCGACATATTTGCATGCTGTTTGATGCGTACATAACCACAGCGCCCACTACGCCAAAAAGCTATTCACGTATCATTTAAAGGTTAAGCTACACTTAACTTGCGGATAAAAAACTTTAGTTACCTAAAAATCCGCCGATAGCAGCTTTAGTTATGATTAATTTTCTACCTCTTGCGCTGGTAATTGTTAATATTCCATGCGGTTAAAAATGATCAGCTAAGCAAGGATGACGATCCATGGCGGACCGCCTTATGCCATTTGACACAAGTAGAACAACACCTCAGATTGCTCGTGCAGCATCATCACTATCATCTGGGTGCCAACCTTTTACGCTCAGCGCTAATGACTCTAAACGTTTAGAGCAGCTGGTAGAAACAAGTTTACCGTTGCGCAAAGGTACTCACCTCTTTCATCAAGGCGACCCCTTTTTATCAATATTTACCGTCCGTGCTGGTACCATAAAAACCTACACCGTGACCAACGAGGGTGAAGAGCAAATAACCGGGTTTTATTTTCCCGGAGAGCTCGTCGCTTTAGGCAGTATCGGCGCAGAACGCCATGTCGTCTCTGCCAAAACACTTGAAACCACCTCTGTTTTTGAATTCCCCTATCATCAACTCACTGAACTCTCGACTCAAATGCCAGAATTGCAGCAACAAATGATCAATTACATGGCTCATGAGATTCGTAACGAACAAGAGATGATGTTATTGCTCAGCAAAAAAACGGCAGAGCAACGTGTCGCTACTTTTCTGTTTAAACTTTCGGAACGATTCCGTCTACGCGGTTATTCTGCCACGGTATTTAGGCTATCTATGTCTCGCAACGAAATTGGCAACTACCTAGGGTTAGCTGTTGAGACCGTTTCACGGATTTTTACTCGCTTCCAGAAACAGTATTTAATCAAAGTCGAAGGCAAAGAGATTGAAATACTCAGTATCGATGCACTTTACCGAGTAACAGGCGACGACGACACCCAAGAAGAAGACAGCGCAGCGCATTTCTAAGTAACGTATCCTTCGTTGATTTCTACGGTATTTTCTTTAAAGTGAGAAGCTTCCATTCCTTAAGGTTTACTCATGTCTTTTGATAGTTTCTACGTTAAGTCGGCCATTCGAGCTGTTCCAAACTGGCCAAAACCGGGCATTGTATTTAGAGATATTGCACCGCTTTTTTTACAACCCAAAGCAGTGCACATGGTCATTGATGCGTTTACCCAGCATTATTTAGGACGAGAGATTACTCACATTGCTTGTCTTGATGCCCGCGGGTTTTTATTAGGGTCAACACTTGCTTACAAACTCAACCTTCCTCTTATTCTTGTTCGTAAGAAAGGAAAGTTACCCGGTGAAACCATCGAACAAGATTATGCATTAGAGTACGGATCAGCGACGTTAGAAATCCAACCCGACTGTTGCAAGAGCGGCGATAAGGTTTTGATTATTGATGACTTAATAGCCACTGGTGGGTCTATAATTGCGGCAAGTTCTTTACTTCAGCGTTTAGGCGCAAAGGTGGTTGAGGCCGCAGCTGTAGTTGATTTGCCCGACTTACAGGGCTCGCAAAAAATCCAAGACTCAGGCATTCCTGTGCACACACTCATCGCCTACGAAGGCCTCTAACAAAAAAGCCCAACATCAACGCTATGATGCTGGGCTTTTACGTGTACTTCAAAGAAGTCTATTACGAATCAGATCCGAACAGGTCCCGAGTGTAGACTTTATCAGCTACATCTTCGATATCTGTCGACAAACGGTTTGCCACGATGACATCGCATTTTGTTTTAAACGCATCAAGGTCTGCAATAACTTCTGAGTTAAAAAACTCTTTCTCGTCCAGCACCGGCTCATAAACCACCACCTCGATACCTTTTGCCTTTACCCTTTTCATAATGCCTTGAATAGCTGAGGCACGGAAATTATCAGAGCCTGACTTCATTACCAAACGGTATATTCCAACCACCTTTGGGTTTCGTTTGATAATAGAATCTGCAACAAAGTCTTTACGAGTGCTATTTGCATCAACAATAGCGCGGACGATATTACTCGGCACGTCTTTAAAGTTAGCCAATAATTGCTTGGTATCTTTGGGTAAACAATAGCCACCATAACCAAAAGACGGGTTGTTATAATGGTCACCAATCCTTGGGTCTAAACCAACACCTTTTATAATCTGCATGGAATTTAAACCATGCGCTTCTGCGTAAGAATCTAGCTCATTAAAATAAGCCACACGCATTGCGAGATAGGTATTAGAAAAAAGTTTTACCGCCTCGGCCTCTGTCGAGTCGGTAAAAAGCAGCTCAATGTCTTTTTTAATCGCACCCTCAACCAATAATTCAGCAAACTCTTTAGCGCGATCTGACTGCTCACCAACGATAATACGAGATGGGTATAAATTATCGTGCAATGCTTTACCTTCACGGAGAAATTCCGGGGAAAATATCAAGTTCTCACAACCAAGCTCATCCTTAATCCGCTGTGTATAACCGACTGGGATTGTTGACTTAATAATCATTACCGCGTCAGGGTTAATTGTCATAACCTCTTTGACAACACTTTCAACGGTACTGGTATTAAAGTAATTAGTCTCAGGATCATAATCTGTAGGCGTGGCAATTAAGACAAACCTAGCTCCTGCATAAGCCTCTTGCTTATCAAGCGTTGCTTTAAAATTAATCGGCTTATTTGCAAGAAAGTCTTCAATCTCTGCATCAACAATCGGCGAGCGCTTATTGTTCAGCATTTCCACTTTTTCAGGAATGATATCTACGGCAACCACTTCATGGTTCTGAGCCAACAGCATCGCATTGGATAAACCTACGTAGCCGGTTCCTGCAATGGCAATTTTCATAAACACGATCCTTCAGGTGCAATCGTTTAATTGCACGTTATCTATTAATTACACGATTTTTATTAACCGTTATGCTCGACCATACTTGT